>CAIVDM010000046.1 GCA_903904735.1 uncultured delta proteobacterium | reverse complement strand
CATAGAGATCGGTGAGGCTTAGATTACGAGATTTGAAGGTTGTTTCGCCATCGTCGTGGTCGGAGGCCCATGCGGTCATTGTCACGCTGATGACGACTGACAAAACAAACGCGCTTAGTGCCACTCGTCCGCGTCGTCTATAACCCGAGCGTGCTATGTTCCTAGTATCCATGCTTACTCCTGATGTTGCCTCGTCTTGCCAGTGATTAATCATTACTCTCTCCAAGCAATCCCTCTAGCTGCCCTAAGATGCTCGTGTACAGCATTTTATTCCTCACATCTTTCGAACGAACCCTAAAACCATGTCGCACCATCGGATCATGAACAAGACAAAAAGTTTGGCGCCTACCCTAACTACCTGACTTTGCGCCGCTAGCTGCCCTCATCCCTAGTGCCATCCCTCCTCAGCACCCACATCTGGATAGCCCTCTTTCATCAAAATATCCTTAATGGCCAGGGCTTCCTCGTGACGCCCTACACTTATGTACGCATAAGCGAGAGGTCTCATGATATCGGGGCTTTGACGTCGCTCACGCTCCTGTTCAAGCAAACCAATCGCGTGCTCCACATCAAGCGGTCCATCCGCCCTTTCAAGTAAGGCCTGCGCGTGGATAGCCCTGTGGTAGCGCGGATCAATCACCGCCGCGGTGTCGTATAGTGTGATCGCCGAGGAAATGATGCTCCTCCACGCTTCAATATCGCCACCGCTCCGATGAGCCGACGCTAATTGACGCAAATATCGGGGATCGCGCGAACGCTCAAAGGCCTTCGTGAAGGACGCGGCAGCCGCTTTCGCGTCACCATTCGCCAAAGCGAGCTCTCCGTCCAACGCGATCCCGTGGAGATAATCGCGATCGCAATCTCGAATTGCCCTCAGTACCACGCGCGCCTCACTCAAGCGGGCGCGCCGTAGATAAAATCTCGCGAGTATTGAGCGCGCCCATAGAGAGTCCTGGTAAGTCGCGTTAACTGGATCTCGCAACGAAGCTTTGAAATATCTCTCCGCCAGGTCCTGATTACCACTGCTCTCTTCCACCAAACCCATCAAGAAGCTCGCTGAAGAACTCGACTGCCCAGCCGCGAACTTAGTCGCGTACGCGCGCGCCTCTCGCAACATTCCTCGAGCCAGAAACGCTGAAACGCCGATCTCATAGCCCGTACTTAGATTGGCTCGAATGAGTTCCTGGCTCAGATCGATCGATCGGGAAAACTCGTGTCGGTAGGAGGCGACACGCGCCAACACCTCTATCGCTCCATAATTAGCGTGTGGAGCTAGCCGCAGAGAGCGATTCGCCGCTCGTTCAGCTTTCTCAATCAGTGAGCCATCGGCTCGTGAAATCCCGAGAGACAAAGATACGTGAGCCAATTCAACGAGAGAGAGGGGCGCTTCAGGGTCTCTGACGAGTTGGTTCTCGAGATCGCTCATCATGACCTCAAGATCATTCCTCGATCCACACGAGACCTCATCAAGTCGAACAATCGCCGGCAGATCTCCCAAGCTTGTTCGACCCTCCAGTTGAAGATAGACTAGGACGCAAAACGCCCCAGCGAGCGCTACTACGATGGCAGCGCGAACAAAGCGCGAACTCATGACGACCATTTCCCCTCAAAACTCAGCATTGAGCGCCCCTTTCTTGCGGACTCTCGTAGCTATCCTTATCTCCTTATTACCCATTGAGCTAACCCACGCCCACCCGATAGATATGGCGATCGTCAACATCACTTTGGGAGCGCAGGGCGGCAAGGGCGCGTTATCGCTACGAACGCTCGCGAGCTCTTCTGAATCCCCGCGCCACATTCAAGATAATTCAAGCTCACTCGCCACAATGTTACTGGGAGAGTTCATCTTTGAGCAAACACTCTCTCGCTGCTCCCCTGAAATTGATCAGGCGAAAACCATTGGAGCGAACTTAAACTTCGATTTTGAGCTGGTATGCTCCAGCGGCGCGACAGGCGAGTCGCTGCGAATTAAACGTGACCCCCTATTCTTGAGCGACTTTCCTGAGAAGTTCCTGACCGTGTTCCTCATCTCTCGAGGAGATCGAATTTTTTCAGTCACGATGCGACGTGATGATTTTGAGCAGACAATCGAGT
>CAIVDM010000045.1 GCA_903904735.1 uncultured delta proteobacterium | reverse complement strand
GTTGCTCTCTGGCCCGAAGCCAAGCCATTGAACTCTAAAGGACAATTGGCTGGAGCGGATCGGTGTACCCTTCGGCTTGTGATCTAGAATTGCCTCCACCAAATACTCGCTGCGATCAGCTAGAACAAATTCTGCTGGATCCGTTCGCGTTGGATCAAAGTTGAAACGACGAAGGCGAGAGACGTGAACCACGCTTTCGTGTCCACCGTGATTCGCTTCGATGATCGTGTATTCCGAGAATTCCGATCGTAAGACTTGATACGGCCCACGCCGTGTAGTCATCAGCTTGTGCGGAGCGCGATCAGGATACGCCAAAGTGACATAAGAACCCACTGGAAATTCCGTCACTGCTACTGCCCCTCGCTGAACGATGTGAGCGCCGTCGAGGCGCTGTTGATGCTCCCTCGCACGGTCCATCGCATGATGTTGATAGTCGATCAATTGCTTCACATAAGCAGATTTGTCGGCATGATCGTGGTCTGGAGTGATCTTGTTCGGCAGCAAAACGCTCCGATCGAGATTGATAGCAGAGCCAAAGAGAAGAGTTGCTGGTTTCTCACCGATGCTGGAGACCACTTCCGCATTGCAAATACGCTGAGCGAAAGGAAGATAATCCGGCCAATGCTCGGGAGTTCTCTCATCGAAGACCAAAGCTCTGAGATGTCGTAGCGCCTCCTTGTTTGCCCTCTCCACGATACCGTTTTCCTCACTTGAATATGCGATAGAGATTTTGTGTCTCGCGCCAATAAGATCAAGCGTCTCTCTGACGACTGTGTTCTTCAACTGAGAACCCCCGTCCGAAGAAACTACTGCAGGCGCTCCAAAGATTCCAAAATGTTGAATAAGCGCCTTTGCGCATTCGACCATCTCCAGAGTGCGCAGCGGATAAAGCATCGTCCACCGTGTGAATGTACAAATCACTGTAAGAATATATCGAAAACCATGTTCACTCTCTGGCAAGGGACCGATTGCGTCCACATTCAGAGTTTGCATCGCATTTGCTGTTGCAAGCGTGAATGGTTTGATGCCCATTGGCAAATGCCGTTCGTCGGTTTTTTGGCAGAAAGCGCATTCTCGAATGAATTTGCGAACCAAAGCGCGCATATACTTGAAAGAAGCACCTTTCTCGCGCAGACGAATCAAAGCTCGCTTGACGCCACAATGCCCTACGAGAGCGTTGTGCACGTGAGCGATCTCTTGATAGATGGTTTCCTCGATAGGGAGATCCAAAACCTCCTCGACAGTGCAGAGCATATCTTCGGACTCTAAGTCGAAGTACTCCTCCATCAGCACTGCAACCTCATCATCTAATGATGTAGTTGGTACCTCGCTCTTCTCTTCTCCAATGAGACGAGAAAAGTAGCAGCAGACCATGTCGTCACGCTGAGACTCGCCAACAGGCTCGGCCCCAGTCTCGTATTTTGTGCACAGTCGCGAGAACGCGTCCGCGACGACGTTCTCCGCGCCTTTAAGGTACTGGATGTCGAACCGATACTCAGAGATCAGTGTGCGCCACCGTTTCACCTTTGCTGTGCCCTCGAAGTTGAGATACGTGAGATTCTTGTGGTCGGTTTGCAAAACGAATCGAACATCGCGCAGCAAATAATCCCAACGCTTCAGAGCGTAGATAATTGCGTACGCCTCCTTGTCGGGTGTGTGCCACCGACGTTGAACTTTGCTGAGCGACTTGCTGAGAAACTCCACCGGCCTCACGGTCCCGTCGGGTGTGAGCTGAAAGAGGAAAGCTCCAATGCCATAGTCGCTCGCGTCCGTCTGAAGGTAGATGGGGGATGTCGTGTCCACAAACCAGAGTGCCGGGCACTCGTCGATCGCTTTGACGATAGCGTCAAACGCAGCGCGAGCCTCCTCAGTCCAAGGCAGAACCCGTCGCCGTTCTCGCTTCGTGTAGCGCAGTAGCATGTCGTTGAGCGGCGCCTCCATCTGCGAGAGACCCCTCACATGCGCGTGGAAGAAGTTGCAAAGTCCTAAGAACTGTTTCATCTCCCCCGCGTTGGTCGGCCTCGGAAACTCTGTCACGCGGTCGAGCTTTGAACGGACGAAGTGGCACGATGTCTCGTTGATGGTGTAGCCCAAATATTCGATCTCCGATACGCCGATGACGCACTTCAGAGGGTTGAGCTTGATGTTGAACCGCTCGCACCGCGCCAGGAACTTGTCCAAGTTTGCAATAAACTCCTCCTCCGTACGCCCCCATACGATCACATCGTCCAGGTAGCACTCCACGCATTCGTACATCAGGTCCACCAAGACCTGCGATACCATGATGCGTTGAAAGTAGGAAGGCATGCCCTCCAAGCCCATTGGGCATCGATTCCACTCGAACATCCCCATCGCGGTGATGAACGCTGTCCATTTCCTATCGCTCGCCCTAAGCGGCGCCTGAAAAAACCCAGATGTGAGATCAAATTTTGCAAAGAATTTCGCGCGTCTCGCGCCGAGCCGCCGAATGAGCGCTCGGATGTCGGGGATGGGCCAGCCCTCGGAAGGTTTCGTCGCCGCGTTGACCGCGCGATAATCGATGCAGAAGCGGAGCTTCGTGGTTCCCTTCTTGGCGACCAAGAGGACCTGCGCACCCGTGATCTCCGTCGACGTCCTGATGAGCCCGTGGCGCAAAAGATCGCCGAGGATCTTCCGTAACTGTTCCATCTTGTCCTCCGACTGAGGCCGCGGGTACGATCGCTTGGGTCGGTTACCGCGCAGCAAGTCCGCATCGACCTCGAGGGCCAAGGGACTGACCTTTGCAGGCGTCTCGCGAAGATGTTCTGAAAAGCAGCCTCTGCGCCTCGTGAGACACGCTCTCGCTCTCTCCTGCAAAGTCGAAGGTCCACTGAGTGGCACCTTTAAATAACTGTCGTTGTCTGTCTCAGTGTCTGTCGAGCCGTGCTCAGGCAGCATCTCTGCGATTGAAGGATCGTCTGACCTCTGAACGTCTTCGTCATCATCCTCATCCGCACTACCGAAGATCTGGTCCGACCGCGCTTGAAGAGTACATAATTCACAATCCGCAAACGGCACACCATCCGGCTGTGGCACAGACGGTGCTTGGGCACATCCCGATTGCTCTATTTCCGTTGTCAAACTTTCAAGTGGGCTCCCGATGTTTGGGAATTGCTCAATTTTAGGAAACGATCGCCTGTCTGTGCAGCACGAAAACACCAGTCCCTGAGGGGCATCGCCAACAGCCGGCGTGCAATGGCCGCACAACGTCGTGAGCTTGTACAGAAGCCCATGTTCTCCGATCGTCTGCAGACCAATAATAATAGGTATTATCATTTTGTTCATAACCGTCGCGTGAATAACAATTTTTTCAACGTGACCAGTGATTATATTTACAAAAGATATATTGAAAGACACGCTATGGTGCATGTGAAGCGAGCGACCATCCGCCCCTTTCACTACTGCCTCATTGTCTTCTAAAGTGGCACCCATCGCGCACAGTCGAGTAGCTACCTCGGCTGAGACGAAGTTGCGCCCGGAGGCACCCGTGTCCAAGAGAGCCGAGACCTCCCAAGTGGAGCGCCTCGCTTTCTTCACGGCGTGTCCGATAGTCCTCTCCGAAGCGTCTTTAGCGCCCGCCTCTGCGGGGTTGACCTTATTGGGAAGAGGGGACAAAGTTATATTAGCCCTTGCTGAATATACTTGACGGCCAATGCTTTCATTGAGCGCGACACAACAATCACACTGATTGTCGAAATGGGTGACAACGCATAGTTGCTCACCTCGATGATGACCTTTGTCACCACGGCCTCCTCGTCCTCCGACGCGGCCTCTGGCGCGACCACCGCCACCACCACCACCCCCTCGGGATGATGCGTCGTAAGTAGGTCGTGCGGTGCCGCCGTTCTCCTGCGCATAGAGTTCGTCCTTATATTTTCTGATCGCTGCCCACTGAGCAGCCGTAGGCTCGAATTTTTCCCCAGTTGCGCGGTGACCCATAGCCAGGTTTGGTTTTTGATTGCGATCTACGATCGCTTTTCTCGCTGCTGAACTGGCAAAGTCTGCGCAGTAGTCCGCGTGATTCCCACGATCGGGCTGCATCTGGCAGATGAGTTCGCCATTCTCTCCTTGCAAGCGGCATCCTTGGGACCCGCAGTGAACGCATGGGTCAGCCTTGACATATTTTGGAGCCGGCGCTTCGTCGGCTTTCTCTGTCTCTTCGAGAGCCCGCTTGCGCTCGCGCTCCTCCTTTTTCTTCTCTCTGTCATATTCTCGCACTGTTTTCTCAGCCGGAATGACTGTTCGCATTTTGGTCGCAGGATCGTCGGCCCGATTCTTGAGAACTTGCAACGCCTTCGCCGTATTTCTCCGAAAAAACAGAGTCGCGTAGTCCAAGATGAACAGCAACTTCAGGCGCTCGAATTCCCTGTCAGAGTCCAACATCAATGTAGTGGCCCATT
>CAIVDM010000044.1 GCA_903904735.1 uncultured delta proteobacterium | reverse complement strand
TAGCCGATCCACCGTTACCGACCTGTAGTAAACCTTCGTATAGTATCCATGCGGATGTTCAGGGTCGATCCAGGCATGGCTTAATGGGAGCGTGTCATCTTTAATCGTGGTGTCCCTATCCTCGAGAAACGTTGTCGGAAGCGGCTTGATGCGATCATTTGTAGCGCATCCAGCTGTAGCCACAAGCGCGCATCCCACCATTACATTCTTCACTATCGAGCCAAGCGTCATCATACGTACAGATCCAAAGAAATGTTCCATCGGGAGTCTACTTTTCCCGAGCGGATTACGGGAGGGGGAATCTCAGGGTACGTGGGGTCCTGCCCCCTTCGTCCCTGCCTTACCTACAGTCTGAATCTGTCTCGACAGGTTTGAAGCAATGGCTTTAACCGGGCCCAATCGGCCCTTTTTCGCTTAAGAGGGCGCCTCTGGTTATACTGGAACGTGGGTAGAAGAGGTCATTAGCCAGCGGAACACAGAGGAGCGTCCCCCTGTGTGCTCCGTTGGATGCAAGACAAGAAGGTTTTCTTGCAATCATCGAGCATAGAGCGCGCAAAAGCTTTCTATCTGATGGTTGTACCATCGGGGGTTTTTCCGCGCTGAGTGGTTTGACCATGAGGAGTATCTCTGATGAACGTTCGAAACAAAGCGGCCTGGAACATGATTTTGCAGACATCTGTCAGTGGCGATAGAGTAAATGTACTTCGGTACGCCACTCGTTGGGCGAATATCATGGAAGAGCGCCTCAATGTCGGCGGCTACTTAAAAGATATCGCGAAGACGACCTCTCAGGAGGCCGACTACGAGGGTATCACTGGAAGTATGTACGACGAGGCCGTGGCGATCCTCTGCGAATGTTGGGATTATGGCGAGGAACTCAGAGAGTGGCATCGCGACTCTGAAAATGAAATGTGTCATGAGAATGAAGACGGTCGAATTCTTCCCATGACGCCCGTTCTACTCGCTGGTCGTGAAAAACTTTTTCGCGCTATGAGTAAGCGTTTCTCCACAAAAGATATCCGATAAATCCTTGAAATCCGAGCGTTGCCAACAGAGGTTATTTTACAACTCTTGCATCCTCGGATTCCTATTTGAAAACTGGTATCTATTCACCCCACCCAGAGTCTTAAGGGATGTCATATCGGACTTGTGGAGCACCATACTTCTAACTACCCACGGGTGGCATTGTTCCTGCTGTGATCCGAAACGTACAGGGTGTTATCAAAACCTCCCTACGCAAACTCCGCATTTTTCAATTTCAACCGGTCCACTCTCCCATTTCCGGAATCCTAAAGATCAGCGGCCCACTCGCCCCTTTTTGTATCGGAGTATGTATGAGAGCTGTCATGATAGCCGTCCTACTGGCGCTTTCCCTGCCTCTAACTGCCCATGCATCTTCTTTCGACGAAACTGTCGTTAGCAAGGAGTTCTCTCACTGCATGGAGAAGGCGAGCGGTAGCCCGGATAAAATCCTCGACTGTATAACCACGGAAAAGAAGATCCAGGATGTCCGCCTCAATATGGCGTACAAACAATTAAAGACAAAGGTTAATCCCGATCAAAAACATACCCTACTCATCGCTCAGCGAGCATGGCTGCTCTACCGCGACTTAAATTGCAAATCCTACGCAAAGCCCGGAGGAGGAGACCTTGCTATCATCCGTAGTCGCGACTGCGTGCGTTATCATACTGCTATTCGCGCACGAGAATTAGAGCGGTTCGAGCAACAATAAAGACTTGTTAACTCAGTATCAATCAGAAATCAGTTTCTCTCTCTCTAGTCTCGCTACGAGAATCACGTATGGCTCCGGCTGCTAACTGCGCATTGCATACCCAACGGAAACCTTCTTCCACACATTGAGCCCAACCCTTAGGTAACCCCCTGCTTCTGCCGACTCATTTCCCCATGGCCCATTCCTTGCCCAATCCCCTTTAGCACACTCGTTCTAAAGGAAAGCTGTATGCCTACGGAACTTAATCAAACGACCCTGACTGAGACCACACAACCCCACACTTCCCTTGGTCGCGTCGTCGCCCCCATCCGCGTCAGGCTCTGTTCGGCACACCTTTTAGCGAGTGCGCTCTTCTCTCTCTTTCCGCTGCTCTCAGCGGAAGCTGCGCCAAAGCGAAGCTTTCCGGGAGTTATCTTGAGCAACCGCAGTATTCCTCAAAATGAGCAATC
>CAIVDM010000043.1 GCA_903904735.1 uncultured delta proteobacterium | reverse complement strand
TGTTCACACGCGCAGCCCAGATCTCCATCGGCATGCGTGTGACCCTATGCCCCTCGTTAGGGGCGGGTACAGAGCCCCGCCCCTAAATAAATTCACGCACCACCATCGGGAGGGCGGGTCTCCGCACCCGCCGTGTTGCGGTTTGTTGGGGACGCCGGGCTCTCCGCAATATTCTCGACAGGCCGCGGTCGGCGGGGACGCCGGGCTCACCGAGACATCTTCGACAGGCCGCGGTCGGCGGGGACGCCGACCCTCCTATCCTTCCCCCGGCCCAGATCCCATCGACCTCCCGCAACTTTTCAATCGAAATCACGAATTACTGACGTATGCGCCAGTGTCTCTCCGTTCTCCTGCCTCCAGCGTGTATTGTCTGTGACCGCGCGCTAAAAAATGGATATCTCTGTTTTCGCTGTGTTCCTCTTACACCGAACTTTTCACAAGCGCTGCATGCTCGCTGTGCGCGATGCTTTGGACCACTTGAAAGCAAGTCGAGTAGTGCTGAAGGCATCTGCGCCACCTGTCTAACGCTCCCTCTCGCTACCGACGCTCAACGTTTCGTGTGGGAATATCGAGGACTCGCGCGAGACTTCATCAAAGCGATGAAATATCGACCAAGCAAGAAGCTCGCGCGTCTCGCCGGAGAACTACTCACGCAATCGATGTCGCTCCTGTTCACCGAGCGAGACTGGGATCTCATCGTTCCGGTTCCTTCATCCGCAAAGACATTTCGGAAACGATGCTTTCATCCCTGCGTCGAGATGGGCCATCACGTCGCGCGAACACTCAACATTCCCCTCAGGCAAGCGCTTGTAAGCAATCCGAAACGCAATCCTCAAGCGCAGCTCCACCACGACGCCCGACTCAGAGGCATTAAGAAACTCTTCACGATCCGTGCGTCGAATCATGTGCAGGGCAAACGGGTCCTCTTAATCGAGGACGTCATCACAACCGGCGCGACTGTAACCGCGGCGGCTGAATGTCTCAAAGCCGCAGGGGCGACCCGAGTCGATGTCCTGGCTCTCGCGCGTACCCAGGTCTGGCAGCGGTTTCGGCATCGAGTGTGGGTGGTCAGTCATTGAGGACGGCTAACACTCTGATATCACAACACATCCCACCAGAAAGCCACGCATAACACTCGAAACTTCTCTGGCATTTTCAGCATCTTATACCTTGTTACATCTACCCGAGGAGTGTGATCGCAGCGGGTAGTCATCTGGGAGTACTATACAAGAGGTGCGTACAACGAGGGGCGTAGCACAAGGCGTCGCGCGAAATATCACTTCTCAAACAAGACGTGATTGGCTCACTTCATCACGTGAGAACGGTCGTCGTGTATCTCACTCTGTCCTCTCCGTTGTTCTTTACTCTCTGCTGCTCCTTGTATCCCTGCTCATCACCTCAACCTCGCAAGCTCAGGTTAATGTTGTCGGCGCATCAACATCAACAAGCTCTACGACAGCCGCGGCGCGAAAAACATTCTACGATTCGGGCTCCGGCAACCACTGGGCCTTCTGGTACACAGGTTCGCAGGTTGATTATGCGTCATCGTCTGACGCAAGCACGTGGACGACGCGCGGAAATCTTTCGTACAACACTGCAAACTTCTCAGTGGCGTTTAAGGTCATCTCTGGAACTTCGTACGTGTTTCTCGTCACCGAAGCTGATACCTACGACATCGTCATTCGGCGCGGAACTATATCCGGCACAACGATAACGTTTGATAGCGCGGTTACAGTACTTGATGGCTCCTCTGCAAGTGACAAGTACATCCTGCCGCACGTGGCACTTGATTCAAACGATAAGGTATGGACATCCGCGTTTAAGGATTTGGGGGATGTGAGAGACAGATACCTTCTCACAGCCAGAAGAACTACCAACGCAGGCTCCTCAACGCTCACCTTTGATACCGCTACCTCAATGGGTAAGCCAGCTATCGCCGTCTCAAATGTCTCGATGGTTCCCCTTGCCTCAGGAAAGATGTTTGCCGCGGTTTCGGGGGAGAGCGGCACCAATGTGGTCGCCTATCAATATGATGGATCTGCGTGGAGTGTCGCGGGATCAGGTGGGGATTATGGAGGACTTAATTTTGCGCAGACGGGGATGACTAGCTCAGTGAGCGCCCTCGCCCTTGACTCAAGCGGAGACCTCTATGCGGGGGGAGGTTTCACGACGGCCGGGGGCACCACCGTAAACAGGATAGCCAAATGGAACGGCACCTCGTGGGCTGCGCTGGGGACGGGGATGAGCTCCTTGGTATCGGCACTGGGAACTGGGGCAGGCAGCACCGTTTTTGCTCTACATATTGACTTAGATGGCCTCGTGTTGGTTGGAATGTTCTATTGGGTTGTCGTTCTGCTGCGGCGGGTCCCTCGACATAGTAGAACCTCCCGCGTCGTGTTCGGTAAATCGACGATCCCAAGAGCATCTGGAAAGGCAGCACTGACAGCGATTGCATGTGTCTGCGCGTGGCTCGCACCCCTTGGGTGCGCTGAATTCGCTTTCGCACAGTCTGCAACACTCTATTGGGTTGGCAGTGCCGGAGGAGATACCTCGGACTCGTCAAATTGGGCATCGAGTGAAGACAGCTGCGGGAGCGGTGGCGGCGCTGGGGTTCCTTCAACAAGCGATACCGCTATTTTCACTGCTACATGCACCGACGACGCCACCATCGACTCCAATCTCTCCGTACAAGGACTCACCATCCAGTCTGGCTACACAGGAACTATTACACAGAGCTCAGGTATCTCGATCACAGTTGGCTCCACAGGATTCTATCAGTATGACGGAACCTTTGCAGGCGGAGACTCAGCCATCGACATTAATGGAACGTTACATGTACAGGGATCGAGCACCTCATTTACTTCGACTTCAGGAACCTTGTCTGTTGAGCGAAATCTCTCGTTCAGTGCGGCAACACTTTCGGGCAATTCCGGAACCTTGCTCCTTGATGGCTCGTACTCGGCAGCCGCGACCACTGTTGATTTAGGGGGCTTAAGTAATTTTAGCTTGGTAACGGTAAACCGCGGATCGGGATGTAGCAATCTAACTCTAACTAACGGAGGTTTTGTTCTTGGAAATAATCCAACCCTCAACGTTCCTGGTGCGGCTCTCACGGTAGTAGGGCAAGCCAACTTATCTGCAGGCTCAGGGACGATGGTCGTGAACG
>CAIVDM010000042.1 GCA_903904735.1 uncultured delta proteobacterium | reverse complement strand
CCGCGGTCCGAAGACGACGATTCAAAGCGATTGGGTCGTGAGAGATCTCCCCTAAAAGATTTGTCACGTCGCAGATACGAGATTTATGCGGAGCTAGAAGCTCCGCGCTCCATGAATGCTCCTAGCTCGCGACAGCAAGCGTGGCGTCCCGCGAGGCGATGAAGTCCTCAATCTCTTTAGTCAAGATATTCGGCATACCGCCAGCGCGAGCGGCGTTCATGGCTCCCGTGATATTTCCGAAGCGGCAGCACTCTTTGAGCGGCGCTCCCTGTAAGTATTTGAAGGTGAATCCAGCGGAGAACGCGTCCCCAGCGCCGATAGTATCAACGACTGTTACCGATATTCCCGGAACGGAGATGCTCTCGCCCGACTTCGATACGGCATAGACACCTTTCTCTCCGAGCGTAACGAGCACGATTGAGATGCTAAAGTCTTTAATCATCACAGACGCCAGTTCATTTGGAGTCATCGCACCGAGCTCGAGAAGATCGCTCAGGACGACTACTTCACTGTCGTTCAGCTTGAGAATGTCGCAGTGATGCAGCGATGATGTGAGAGTCTCTTTACTGTAACAATTTCCACGTAAGTTGATATCGAGAAACTTCGTGGCGTTTGTCGCCGCTGACAGTATCGTGTACAGCGTCTCGCGAGTTTTTGGAGAGCGCTGTGAGAGCGTTCCAAAGTAGATAAAACGAGCTCGTTTCGCCGCCTCTAAAAGATCTGGCGTCACTTCGATATTGTCATACGCCACGCCTGTATTAATCACAAAATGCGGACTTCCATCCGCGGTTAACGTGACGTCCACGGTTCCAGTAGGAAGAGCGGAATCACGTTGGATGAGCGAGAGATCAAAGTCCTTCGCCGCGAGTTGACCGAGCAACTCGTCTCCGAGAGCGTCATTGCCGACTCGGCTGATCATACGAGCTGGTACGCCGAGTTGACGTAATCGGTAAGAGTAGTTCGCGGGAGCTCCCCCAAGTAACTTGCCGCTTGGGAGGACATCCCATAACAATTCGCCAATAGCTAGAACCTCATCATTTGATTGAATGGACATCGCCGAACTCCTCAGTATCACGTTTGTCGAGCTTGCGGAGGGTGAGCTATCCGTGTCGTGCGTGAACGGTAAACTCTCCAGTTCATACATATCCCTATAGCGCCGCTTCTTCTTTGGCGCCGTTTTGGATATTTCGCGCCGCCCTGGGGGCTCGCTGACTCCCCACAGGGGCATTTCAACGTTGGTATCTTCATGGACTGGGGAGTAAGTGTAAACATTTTTTCACTGCTTGAGGCAATGTTTCCGCCGATCGAGTTACAAGGATGCTGCTCATGAGTGAATAAGTGCCGGTAGTGTGCGCTGTATGATTTCACTTCTCGGAGAAATCGCAAGGTGTTTGCTTTTTGCCCGGGCGCCTCTCGTCTCTTCAGTGGTCACACCAAAAAGAGGTGAGTATGTTACGGTGTCTGAAAGACGGAGTGAAAAACTCCTGGTGCGTTCTCGACCCTACGTAAATTTCGTAGCGGGGGAGCTTGTTAATCATTCATCCCGCGCCACCCTCGTGGGTTCGCCTTTCTCATGGGAAATATTTCACAAACAATTTCGATACTCTGGCCGGCGAGACACGGGGAATCCTCTCGCTCGTGCCCTCGCCGTGGCTAATTTACGAGCTCATACGGCTAATGGATAAATAGCTGAATTTGCATAGGGCATAAGCCGATGGTACGGTTGAGTATGTCTGATTTCGAGCAGAATATATCGCCCCGCGGCAATGATCAGCAGCGCCGTACAGAGCATGGTACAGGCGAGAATATTACGTACGACCTCTATCCCTCGATAGTCGAGAAAATTGAGAACAGTGTAGCAACCGGCGTCGTGCGCGCTCTTTTCACGGATGTTGACGCGACACTCGTTCTTGGCGCGGGACACTCGTCCGCTGAAATTGATCAGGGGCAGCGAGATATGCGACAGCTCGTCGCAGACCTTAATCGGCTTGGTTTTGTAATCATACCGGTCACCGGAAGTCATTTTGGATCGGGGACAAAAACGACTGGTAGTATCATCGATCGCATCGAGCGCGGAATCCTTCCGTGCGTAGGTGGGCAGAATGAAGATAGGTCATACAGTGTTGACGCGTATGTGTCAGATGGTGGCGCGCTGGCCGTTAAGGCTGTCATTCAAGGTACGCCTACATTAGATGCGCACTACGCGACCCGCGTGTCGCCACCGGGTTTTCAATACGACACTGTGCTTAAGAAGGCGCTTGTGGAGGCGGCGAGGCTGGGGCTCGCGCCGCTGGGGGCAGAGGAACAAGCGTTGATGGCGCAGTATGATAAGCATGTCGGCCCAGAGCGGATATATCTGCAACCGGGGACACAAGAGGGGTATCACAGGCTCGCCAACAAGGTAGCTTTTTACTTTTACGCGAACACGCTTCAGGACAGAGACGCGATAGAGGTTCACTTTCAACGAACGATGGAGCAATTTGGATTGAGTGTTGTGTGCTGTGAGGAAAAAGACGCGAACTCAGCGGCTCGCAGGCATTCAGAGGCGTCACGATTACTGGCCCAAGAGTCTCTGCCGTTAAAGTACTGCCTGGATATAGTGCCATTCACCAAGGGTAGCGCCGTGAATTATTTCGCGGATTATATCTCAAACGTTTCCACTGAAATCGCGCTTAGCCGAGGCGTGGCGCGCCCCACCTTAGAGATCTGGGCGTGTGGGGACTCGGGAAATGATATTCCTCTCATGGTGCCCGCGATGGTCTCGCGGGTCGTGGTCGTTGGCGGAGCGAGCGCGGAGCTTGTGCGTTGCGCGGAAGCCCTTACGGAGCAGGGTAAAAAAGTATTTATAGAGAGAGAGCCTTCTCGCCTAGGACCCGCGAGCATAGCGGCGGCGTTACAGAGCTAGGTTCGCGCCAAAATCGCCCGTAAATATTCATGCGTACGCTTCCGCGTGAAGCGAGGGGGGAGCTATATCCGTTGATCCGCTGGGCCTATTCGGGTAGATTTCGCCATCGGCGCATGGGCGCCGTGATTATATCCTCAGGCGACTCGCGAGGGTCTCTTGAGATGCTACCAGGGGCGATATGAAGACTGAAAAGAACGGAAGCTGGGTTCCAAGGGGAGTGATGTTCAACGCCTACCCGGACAGTATCGGCACACGATTATCGGAGACGGTTTCCATGCTCGAGAAGCCCGACTTTGAGGGGGTGTTCTCGCTTTTCTACGTTTTGCCGACATTTTTCAATAGTGACCTTGACCGCGGTTTCTCCATAATCGACTACGGAATTAACGATGAGTTGGTTTCTCGCGCTGATCTCGAGGCGCTCGAGCGCCTCGGTATCCTCTTGAAGTTCGATCTTGTGCTCAATCACTTGTCAGTGGGCTCTCCGCAATTCAAGGATATGCTGAAGAACGGCGACGCCTCAGAGTTTAAGGACTTTTTCATTGATTGGAATGAGTTCTGGAAGGGGCAGGGAGAAATGGGCCCAGACGGCTTCGTTATCCCTAAAGAGGAGCATTTGCAAAAGCTCTTCATGCGTAAGCCAGGACTACCAATCCTGAAGGTTCGCTTCCCAGATGGTAGTGAGCGTCCGTACTGGAATACGTTCTACCAGCAGGTGGACTATCATCCTATCTCGGTAGGCGAGGTCTCATCGATTCCAGGACTGTCCGCGGACGCCGCGGAGCGGGTGGTGGCTTCTGTGAATGAGGCTATCTCGTCGAAGAAGGACTTCGCTCCAGCCCTTAAGGATCTCGCGCCGGCGGTTCGCGATAGTGTCGCCGCTCTTATAGAGCAGAAACGCACGTATTTGGGACAGATGGACTTAAACTCCAATTCGGAGAAGGTTTGGAAGTTCTACGCTGAAACATTCGCGAAGCTGCGCCAGTACGGCGCTAGCCTCATTCGGCTCGACGCCTTCGCGTACCTCCACAAGCGCCCGGGTAGAACTAACTTTTTCAACAAGCCGGAGACCTGGGAGTATCTATCGCGACTTCGCGAAATGGCACAGTCCGAAGATCTTGTACTGTTACCGGAAATCCATTCTGAGTATGGCGTGGGTCTGCACGAAGAGGTGTCGGGCGAGGGATACCCAATTTATGACTTTTTCTTCCCGGGCTTGGTAATCGATGCCATAGATCGCGCCACCTCTCGTCCGCTGATTAGTTGGATTCGTGAGATAATCAGCAGGAAGATGGTAACGATCAATATGCTCGGCTGCCACGATGGAATCCCCGTGCTCGACCTAAAGGGTCGGGGTGACAAGCAGATCTTGAGCGAGGATGAGATCGAGCAAGTTGTATCCAGAATCATGGAGAGAGGCGGACGGGTTAAGAATCTCTACGGCCCAGACGGCAAGAAGATCGCCTACTACCAAGTTAACGCGACTTTCTTTAGCGCGCTCGGAGAGGATGAGAAGAAGTTGCTCCTCGCACGGGCTATTCAGATGTTTATGCCTGGTATCCCACAGGTCTGGTATCTTGATCTTTTCGCGGGCAAAAACAACTACGAGGCAGCGGATAAAGGCGGCGCCGCGGGACACAAGGAGATCAACCGAACCACCCTTACAACGAGGGAGATAGATGAGGGTCTCAAACGACCGGTTGTTCAAAACCAGCTGCTGTTAATGCGACTCAGAAACAAATCTCGCGCTTTCGAAGGAACGCTCGATATTCGAGAGTCTGACGACTCTCGACTGCGATTAGCGTGGACCAATGGCCAAGAAAAGGCTGAATTGGACGCTGACCTTAAAACTGGAGCGTTCTCGGTGCTCTTTGAGGGGCATGACGGGGTCGTTCAAAAGAGCTTCTCGTAGGTCGCACCTGTTTTACTAACTATGGCACCGAAGGGTCGGGAGACCTCTATAAGCGCTTGAAACGAGTGACTCAGATTGTATCGCATCCTCTTAGCGGGGCTGGTTTGTCTTGACAACACGGCGCGCCTTTGGGGATGATAACGTGTTATTTTCTTTGGAGAATCTGCATATGGCGAGCAACGAGGGGACAGTAGCTGGAGCGATCGGTGGTATCACTGGTCTGAATGTCGCGTCGAGTACGAGTGAGAACGGTGAGGAGACAATTCGGACGGACAATGGAGACGTCCTCAAGATTAACGTAAGTCACAGAAAGCGCGCGCAGGTTCTCTTTGACTGGTTGAATCAACGCTACACCAATCCCAACGAAAAGCTGGTGATAGCTATCGGCGGCCCCTCAGGAAGCGGCAAGTCGGAGATCGGAGCCCTGATTAGCTCTCTGTATCAAAGCGCGGGCGTCCCGGCGTTGCTTGTCCCATGTGATAATTACCCGATTCGCGCGCCTAAGTTTAATGACGCGCACCGTCGAGAGCTCTTTGACGCCAAGGGTAAAGACGCCTTGGCCGCGTACCTTGGCTCGGAGGATGAAATTCTATTCTCTCGCTTAGGTGATATATCGCGTGATTTTCTCAACGGAGCTGACACGGTAAATTTGCGTAAGATTAATATGCAGACGTGCGAGATCACCGAGTCGATTCCAACTAAAGTTGGTCACCTGAAGGTGCTGGTTTTTGAGGGAACGTGGTCGTGCCGTGTTCCTGGTTTGAGTGAGTCGGTGTTCCTCGCGACCGACTTTAAGAAGACCGCCGAGCACAGAGCCAAGAGGGCTCGCGTCGAGATACAAAACGATGAGAATCGACGTTTTATCGAGGAGTATGTACTGCCCTTCGAGCAGGTGACGCTAGAGAAGATTCGAGACACTATCGCGACGATTTGGTTATCGTACGAGGATGATGGATCGGCGAAACTAGCTGAGAATCGCAAGTAGTCTCCTCGGGGCATCCTACAGTCTGGTAGGGTGCCCGAGGTAATAGATGTGATATTTCTGAATGAGGGGGCTTCTAAGAGAAGCCCTTTTTATTGTCGCAGTTACTGCTATAGCGAATGAGAGAAGCGCGAAGCGAAATGAACGCCTCCGTTATCCGCTATCGGTAGATTTCTCTAGCTGAGCCAAGAAAGAGATTCCAAACCTTCACCTGGCTCAGCGCGCAGGCGCTCTATGACCAGCGAGGCTTTGTTAACTTGCCTAGCAAAGCATTTTCCTTTGGCCACACAACCTTGCCGTCTCCACCGATCTGTTGCCCGAAAGCGTCCTGTATGAAGTCGGCGGTCATCGCATTCCATGTGTAGCTCGGGATAACGCGATTAAACGCGCGTTGAGCCATGCTCGCCGCTTCCTCTCGATTCGTGATGAGGCGATTGATCGCGTACGAAGCCGCGACGTGATCGGTTGGTTCGATAAATATAGCCCCATCACCCATGATAACTTTATGCCTGCTCCCAGCGACATCTATCTCCGTGGGTTTCTCGCCCATTAAAACCGAGGTGCCCGATGGGACTCGAGTAGTAGAGATAATCGCCTGTTGCGAGGCCGCCGCTTGCTGCAGAGACATACCCCAAGGCTCAGATACGGCGCCGGTGATAAAGATGTCGGCCATTTGATGTAGCTTCGCTACGGTGGTGGGCGCGAAATCGTTTTTAGTTATAACCCAGCGCGCTATGCCAAGCGTTTTGATCTCGTTTTGTAGGCTCTCCGCGAGCCTCCTCTCAGAGGGTTGCATACCCGGTCTGTTCGGATTAGCGATGTTAATAATCAGGAACTTTTTATCCTGCCGCAAATCCTCGTCCGTTAAAGAATGAGCGAACGCCCTGAGCACGTCGATCTTTCCCTTGGTCTCGGCGGTTCTGCTGATCTCCATGATAAGCGAGGCCGCGTTGAGAACTTCCTTGGGCTGATTCGCTAGCTCACATAGCTCTTTCCACGTGTCATCGTAGCGCGCGTCTGAGCGGGCTACGCCTTTGGGGCGTCTATGGAACTGGTTAGTGTCAACCCCGGGTGGGAGGAAGTAGTCGATAGTACGCCCGAAGTCCTCATTCATGGAGTGGGTCATTGTGTCGGAGGTTGAGATCACCCCATCAACCCTGTCGTACAGGAATTGCTCGAACCGGTTTCGCTCTGAGAATCTCAGTTCATTAGGGTCATAGGCCTCCCCGGCGTCCTCTAATGCCCTCTGTTTGAGCACTCCCAGTGAGTGAGCGTTGTACCAGACTTTTGGGGTCTTGTAGCCACCATCACTGAGAGACTGATCATTTTTGATGGTCTCCTCGATAATGCGCGCGGTGTGCCAAGCCACCGTGCCGCCGTCCGCGTAATGGCCGATTAAGATGAAATCACGCGCTTGAGGCTCACGCTGTAGTTGTGTCGCCAGGTTGCGAGCCATTCCGAAGAAGATTGGATCCGAGGGCGGGATAGATCCTACCCACTCTTCACTGGGATACATCCTTTCCTTCGGAATGAATGTGCCATGCCGCGGATCGCTTTCAGGAATCGCGTCCGGAACGAAGAGAAGATCAACACCCGTGTAGCTGTAGTGCATTCCTTCCCGAACATCGCCGTTGGTAGGGTGGTTCGGACCCGCGCGATTCACGTTCAATAACGTGTAACCTAACTCCGTAAGCGCGTGCGCCGAATCGTTGATGTATTTATCTTGGCCACCCGTGTCCTGGAGGCCGAGTTTCAACTTATGGATATCATTTTCGTGGTAGCCCTGCGGAGATACCTGCACAATAAGAGGCCGCTGAGCACGCTCGTATAGAAAGATCTCTAAATCGTTCAAGATTACATCGGTGCGCTCTATGCCACCTTCTTCGACTGCCAAGGTGTGAACATTGTCAGGTTGGGGACAGATGAATACGCGATCCGCGATATTTGTGTAACGAACTTCTTTGGGAAGAACTCCGGGGTGGACCGCGTGAACGAGTACTCCGTCCCCAACTTTTGAAAGATGCACAGCGCGGCCATCTTGTAGTGAGAAGTGTACATAGCGATGGTCGCCCATGATCCTCTCGGCACGCTCAAGCAGGTTCTCGACGGCTAGTTTGTCTTTCTCAAGCCGACCAAGAGAGAGGTTCGGGGCCGATGATCCATTGTTTCCATTTCTATAGGTCTGGAGCAGTTCGATTGATCTGCGTTCCGTAGCAGGCAGCATGCTAGCTTCAGTATTCAATATTTCGGCGATCTCAGGACGCTCTTCGCGCGTTATAGCGTGGCGTCTTGCCGTATCGGGTTTTACCGCGTCGTCGTTTGCAGTATCGCCCTTTGCAGTGTGGCCCTTTACGGTGTCATCGGTGAGCTGGTTCAAAGCACTCATAACATTCAAGAAACTAAACGGTCGCCAATCTGAAGAATCAGGCAGTCGATACAGCACAAACGATCACCCAGGCACGAGAGCACGAGTAAGCGAATGTACGCTGAGAACGCCAAGAGGCGTAAATCTGATTTCTTCGATGTGGCCCCTAGAAAGCGGGGCGTGGCTGGCGCTGGGTTCTGCTGAGGTCTCTCCGAGAGCGGAGATTGACCCAAACAAGCCGCTTGATAGCGCCAGAGGATACAATAAGAACATATATTTCATACCCTTCCCCGCGGGATCAAGTCAAGTGGGGCAAGGTCGGTGACGTGACCCACATTAGAAGCGTGGTGGCGGTACGTGGCGCCAATTATTAGGGCGCGCGAACACAAGGTGCGCTTGTAATCTGCTGAACCCAGGACATTTTGCGCGCTTAGCCAGGATGGCGGAAAGAACGGTGATGTGCCCAGTTACGAGAAAGCGAGAGGCCATGAGAAAGAACATTGATGATCGTCGTTAGGTGGGAAGTTCGGTTGAGTCGCTTTAAGTATGTTTGGGTTTTAGCTGCCAGGGAATCTGGTATTCTTGGGAATTGAAACTGCCCACGTATCCGACGAGAAAGCGCGCAAAGATTCAATGAACTCGTGACGCAGGCAGCGTTGATGAATTCTGGATTGTAGCTCATAGCAGTGTTACACATTGACGCCGCTCTGGTCTCAGGCCTCTATCGAGGAGGACTACATCGACCGGGTGAGCAAGTCGATTACGACAAATGTTTTAGAGTGGCGCAGTATGCTAAGCAACACAGTAGACAACCAAAACAAGTTCAGTCCATCGGATCGTGCCTTTTTTGAGGCGAAGGGGATCTCGCTACATGAAGTTAGTCGACAACTCGCGACTCTCACATCGCAGAGACCATCACGAATTCACGCCGATCGACCCTGCACTTCTGGTGATGGCGTCATCTGTCTTAGCCAGGAAGAG
Source organism: uncultured delta proteobacterium (assembly GCA_903904735.1). Taxonomy (GTDB): domain Bacteria; phylum Bdellovibrionota_C; class UBA2361; order UBA2361; family OMII01; genus OMII01. Next base: position 24,566 of record CAIVDM010000042.1, on the reverse strand, counting down.
CGCGCTCGCTTTGTTGAAAAGGGTCTCGCGGCGCTCGCCGCCGAACGGTTCGATGTCTTTATTCCAGCCTCAGGGGCGGCCTCTCGGATGTTTCAGGATTTGAGTGAGGCTAAAAAGAAGGGCGTGGACTTTCTCGCTAAAGTACCGGAGTTGGCGGAAACGGGGGATCGCCTCGGCAAGGCCGTGCACTCACTTTTCGACGCGCTCCCTTTGTTTCCGTTCTTTCGTGACCTCCAGCGAGAAGTTCTGACGAGGACGGGAGGACAGCTCGATCTGGAGCGCTCTTCGCCGCGTGATGTGCTGAGTCAGGGATACGGAGAAACGGTCATCGCGGCTATGATAGGCGAGGATGGGTTGAACTTAGCGGGCAAGCCGAAGGCTCTTATCCCGTTTCATCGCTATCCCGGTGATGAACTCCGAAGCGCGCTTTGCGAACACCTCCATACGGTAGCGGATCTTGTGGTGGGCAAGGCGAGAGAGTGTGGGGTGCATTTTACATGTTCCCCTGAGCACGTGGCGGCATTCGAGACGGAGGCCAAGGCGATTGTCGAGCAGCTAAAAGTCCAACGCGGAGTCTCAATAGAGGCCTCCTTCTCGGTACAAGCGGGGCATACAGATACCGTGTGCGTGACGCCGGAAGGAGAGATGTGTCGTGAGAACGGGGTTCCTGTTCTTCGACCCGGCGGACATGGCGCGTTGCTTTATAATCTGGGACAGCAGGCGCGGAGCGGGGCTCGTTTCGTTAACATCAATAACATAGATAACGTGCATCCGATTCGCGTCCGAGGAGAGTTTCTAGAGAGCAACCTAATGCTTCTTGGTGTTTTGAGTGAGGTTCAACAGATGGCGCACACCGTCGTGAAGTTTCTCAAAACAGAGAAGGCGAGCCATCTCATACTTGAGTCGCTGTATGCGGAGCTTAACGAACAGGTAGGACTCTCAATCTCTGACGCGCGCTGGAAACAGAGCTCCTCTGAGCAGAAGCAAGCTCTTTTGATCGAAGCTTTGGATCGGCCGATACGGATCGTTGGGGTTGTGAAGAACACCGGAGAAGCTGGAGGAGGGCCATTTTGGGTTCGTGAAGAGGGTGGCGCCGTCACGCGACAGCTGGTGGAGAAGCACGAGTTGGATCCGGAAAGTCCCGCGCAGCAAGAGCTTTTTACCAAGGGTTCACACTTCAATCCTGTGCGCTTGATGTGCGGGCTCGCTGATTCTGATGGTAAGCCTTTTGATCTGAGTCGGTTCGTGAATGAAGACGCCATGATGCTGGGCTCAAAACAGGACGGAGGCGTTAAGCGAAAAATTATTGAGTGGCCAGGTCTTTGGAACGGCAGCATGGCCAAATGGATAACTTTATTCGTTGAGGTTGACGGAAGTACCTTCGCTCCAGTGAAGAGTGTTCTTGATCTCTCGAGGGCAGCGCATCAGGCTTAGGCGAGAACGTCTGGGCCTTCGCCCTGTACGAATCTATCGTTAATTATCCTCATTGGTGATATACCCCTTACCGACGGGTAGGAATTCCCATGCGTCAGTTCGAGCCGGGAGCAATCATCAAGCATCGATAGAGCGATATGAAGAGACTCTCTAATCAACAGCTTTCAGCACTCCCAGCGGCGGTTAAACGTCCCTCGTATGACCGCTGTCAGCTCACCCCGGGAATCGTCCATATCGGAGTGGGGGCATTTCACCGTGCCCACCAGGCGGTGTACCTCGATGAGCTTTTTAATCAAGGGATTGGGCATGATTGGGGTTTAGTTGGTTTGGGACTCCTTGAGCACGACAAGACCATGGTTGACGCGCTCTCTCCTCAGGACTTTTTGTATACGGTAGTGGAGCAGGACGTCCGTGGGAATGTCGCGAGGGTGGTTGGATCGATGATCGATTTTGTTCACGCTCCGTCCGATCAGCACAAGGCGATGAATCTGTTGTGTGACCCGCGCATTCGAATCGTCTCCATGACGATCGCTGAGGGTGGCTACAATATTGATCAATCGACCGGCAAGTTCCTCACCTCTCATCCGACGATTCAGCAGGAGGCACAGAGCGCCACTCCGAGATCTGTCTTTGGCTACGTCGTAGGCGCGTTAGCGGAGCGACGTAAGCGTGGAATAGCGCCCTTTACGGTGCTTTCATGCGACAACCTCGTTCACAACGGCAGGGTCGCCGCGCGCTCGTTCTGTACCTTCGCCGAGATGAGGGATCCTGAGCTGGCTGAGTGGATGCGTTCATCGGTGGCGTTCCCAAACACGATGGTCGATCGTATCACTCCCGTGACTACCCCTGAGACGAAGGTGCTCGCAGCTGAGATGCTTGGAGCTGAGGATCGGTGGCCAGTAGTGTGTGAGTCCTTCAAGCAGTGGGTAATTGAAGACACGTTCTGTAATGGACGACCGGCTCTTGAGAAGGTGGGCGTGCGGATGACTTCTGATGTCACACCGTATGAGGTGATGAAGATTCGCCTTTTAAACGGGGGCCACGTGGCGATCGGCTACCTCGGTTACCTGTGTGGTTTCGAGCATATCTTTGAGATTATGAGTGACAGTGATTTTCAGAAGTTCATCAACAAGTTCTGGAACGATGAGGTCACCCGTCATGTAGGTGAAGTCCCCGGTGTGGATCTGGTAGAGTACAAACGCTCGCTGTTTGAGCGTTTCTCCAATCCAAGCATTCGAGACCAAACTCTACGAATCTGCTCTGATGGATCGAACAAGCTTCCTAAGTTTCTGCTTCCAACGATCCGAGAGGCGCTGCAGAAGGACGCACCCATAAAGTTGATGAGTCTCGTTGTCGCCTCGTGGATGCGTTTTATGAATGGCACCGATGACAAAGGACAGCCGATTCCAATCAACGATCCCCGCGCCGACTCGATTCAGCCGATCGCCAAACGTGGTAGTGAATCGCCGACTGAGCTTCTCAAGGTAGAGGAGGTCTTCGGGGATCTCGGCGCCAACGAGAAGTTCGCCGCTGAGGTAGGCGTCGCCTTGCGAGACCTCTATCAACTGGGAGCTCGCCAGACCGTTAAAAAGTACATTGCTTAGATCATGTGGTTACGCGCTTTTCACCTCTCTTTTCTTGTAGTGTTCCTCGCTTACCTCGCGTTGTGTGGTAGACAAAGTGACCATATCGCGGACGATCCTGGTCTTGGATGGCACCTGCGAACGGGAGCCTTTGTGCTCGAACAGGGAGGCGTTCCACGCAACGACCCGTTTTTGGCGCCGCTTGGGAACGGCGGCGTAGTTGCCGATACAGCGAGCTCTTGGGTAGCTGATCAGTGGCTCAGTGACGCCATCCTTCAGAGTATCTACTTATGTGGTGACTGGCCATTGATATACGCGGTCACGATCGGGCTCTTCACGATCGCGTTTTGGGGAGTGGTTCTGACGACGGCATATGCCGCCAGTGGTAGCGCGATTAGCGCTATCATCGCCACGGCGCTTGCCTGGAAAGCGGCGCAGGTACACCTCATTATTCGCCCGGTTCTGATGAGTATTGTGCTCTTCGCGCTCGTCGCTGGTCGTGTTCGACGATTTGCTGTCGAGCCGCCGAGCTCTCAAGCCAGCGAAATGCGCAGGGGGGGCGTGTTGTGCTGTTGGTTCGCTGTCTGGGCGAATCTGCATCCCGCGTTTGTCCTTGGATTAGGGTTGATTTCGCTGCTTGGGATAACGTCTCTCGCGACATACGCTTGGACTCGTGAGAGGAGATACCTCAGAAGATGCGGCTCGGTATGCGCGCTTCTCGGTGCGTGTGTGCTTGCCACGTTTATCAACCCGTACGGATGGCTTATCTATGAGTCGTTTTTCGAGCTTTCGACGAGTTCATATCTACGATCGATAAATCAGGAGTGGCGACCTCTTCAACTTGGATCCAATGAAGCAGTATTCTTAGTGCTTGTGACCGTAGTGCCTTTGGTTCTGACATTTATAACCAAGCGGCGCCAAGGCAGCGGGACGCTTTTCGATCTTCTAAGTACCACGCTCTTTACCTACGCCGCGTTTCGCATGGTGAGATTCGTTCCCTACGCGGCGATTGTCGGCGCTCCCCTTGCCGCGAGCACTCTGGCGCGACTTGGTGAAGTTCGGTTGCCACCGGTGTTGGGCGTCACCAGTCGTTTTATAGCGGCGTTGGAAAAACGGCTCGTACTGCCTCGATCTCCAACACTACTTGCTACTGTTATAGCCGTCGTAGGCTGTGCGCTGGCGGTATTTGGTGTTACACCTTTCAATCCGGACCGTATGGGTCCTTCGGCGGTTCTGTATCCACCTCAAATGTTTGACGCTATCGGTCACGATGCCGATTCGGGCGTAGTCCTGGCGTCCCCTGATTATGGAGGAGCTATTACATGGCGTCTCCAGCCTGGTTTTCGACCGGTGCTCGATGATAGGAATAACGTCGTTGGTGAGGGGCTATACCGCAGGTATTTTCGCGCTTTAGAGGATAGAACAGAGCTTGATGGGCTAATCCGAGATTACCGCGTGACGCACCTGATAGTAGCCAATACGAGCCCCGTGGTACGTCAATTGTCCGGGGAGCGAAATTGGATGATACTCTATCAGGATAGCGCCCGACGGGTATACCGAGTTCCTTCAAACTGAGTCATGACTAGCGCCGAACATTTATCTATCACTAAGACTTCTACCACTGTCTCGTTGGGGCTGCGGCTTCTCTGTTTCTTGGGTTTATTGTTATCAGCCGTGGCGCTATACGAGCATGTCATCTATTCACGGGGATTAGCGACTGGGCCAAGCTTCTGTAACATCTCAAGCCGAATAAATTGTGAGGCGGTAAACGCGAGCGCCTGGTCCGTTTTTTTTGGTCGGCCCATCGCCTCGTATGGACTGTTCTTTTATACCTCACTTTTGGGCCTTCTCACGCTCGCTCGTAAGCGAGAGGACTCGGCCGCGGTCGCGGCGTCCTCAGTGGCGTTTCTCGCCAGTTTTATCGCGTCAGTTGTTTCGCTGGTCCTGTTCGCGATCTCACACTTCATCATTGGGGCTTTGTGCCTTATCTGCATCGGTCTTTACGCGGTTAATTTTCTAATGCTTGGAACGTTGTGGGCAGGAAACTTCCGCGGCCGCGCGCTATTAGGGCTCATGACGGGCGCTCAAGCGATTCGTAGCTTTGTGAGAGCTGCTTTCTCACCGAATGGCGGTTCCGCCCGAAAGGGGCTGTTTGCCGTAGCGCTGGTTGGGCTAGCGAGCGCGCTCGCGCCAGAGTTGGTCTATTCCGTGGCGTCGCGAACTCGCCCGGTTTCGACCGGGCAACCGATACAGGACGCAGTTAATCGCTGGAAGGAACAACGCGTTGTCTCAATTCAGTCGGATCTCTCAGGTGGCGCGTTTTCGGACTATTCCATCGGGCCCGCTGACGCGCCGATTCAGATCGTTGAGTTCGCGGATTTTGAGTGCCCGGGGTGTCGCGTGCTTTACGCTCGGATGCACGAGATTCTGAAGAAGTACGAAGGCAAGTATCGCTTTGTGTTTCGTAACTTCCCACTCGACCAAGAGTGCAACCCTAGTATCAGGCAAGAGTTTCACCGATACGCCTGTCTGGCCGCGTCATTCACGCGTTGCGCGGGAGAACAGGGGAAGTTTTGGCAGGCGCTTGATTTCGTGTTTACCGATCCGGTCATGACCGACGAGCGCACAACCTTCGATGTGCGAGGATTTCTCACAGAACAGGCGAGTCAAACCCTCGGGCTCGATCGCGAGGCTATGGATGAGTGTATGAAATCGAGAAGATACTATCAGAAGCTTCAGCGTGATATCGAGGAGGGAACCCGAGTTGGGCTCCAGTCGACGCCCTCCGTCTGGATAAATGGCAAGCTGGTCGAGCGTCCCACTACCGAGACTCTCGAAGGCGTGTTTGAAGAGATCTTGAGGAAGCGGTAGCTTAGCGATGTCAAAGGTCCTGGTACACATCGTCACATGGAACAGCGCTGAGACGATCGAGTTATGTATTGAGCGCGCTCGCTCGCAGACTGGTTTCACGCTCGGGGAGAATCTTCACATTCGCGTCACTGATAACGCCTCGTCGGATACCTCCGCTGACGTCGTTGAGGCGATGGTTCGACCGGGTATAACGCTGGTGAGAAACGCCGCAAATATGGGCTTCTGCGGCGCTCACAATCAGGGCGTCGAAGAGTTTCTTCGTGGCGACTATCATTCATTTCTGATTCTCAACCCAGACGTAGGCTTACAACCAGCTACGCTTCGCGCGATGGCGCGACGTTTAGATGATAAGAATAAAGTGGGGCTCGTAACACCAAAGCTTCTTCGAGCGCTGTCCTCACTTGAGGCGATTCATCCGCCTGTGCTCGACGCGGCCGGCATGATTCTTACAGGGTCGCTGCGACACTTTGATAGGGGCGCGGGGGAGTGGGATCAGGGGCAATGTGAGCGTGGTGAGTTCATGTTCGGAGGAACAGGGGCGTGCTTGCTGGTTTCTAGAGCGTGCGTAACTGATATGTGCCTGCCGCCATTTATCGCGGCGGAACCAGTATGTGAAATCTATCCGCAGCTTAAAGAAGGACTCTCAAAACGCCCACAGCTTTTTGACGAGGCGTTTTTCGCCTACAGGGAGGACGCCGATCTTTCCTGGCGGGCGCGGCGGCTTGGGTGGAAGTGTTGGTATGAGCCCAGCGCGGTAGCGCACCATGTGCGTTTTGTGACCCCAGAGCGAAGAAAGTCACTCCCGGAAGCGATCAACTCGTACAGTGTTCGCAATCGTTTTTTGTTGCAGGTTAACAACTGGAACTGGCGCGACGGTATTCTTTCGTTCCCGCTGGGAATAATTCTGAGAAACGTGTTGGTGGTGTGTGGGGTGGTGTTCCAAGAGCGCGCGTCTCTGAATGGGCTGCGAGAGGCTTGGAAGCTCATGCCGCGGGCGCGGCAGATCCGGCAATGGCTGCGTGGACGACGCTCTAAACCTCTTCCCTCGCGAAAATAGGCGGGATAACCTCAGCTCATATGAAAGAGATCGTAGCGAATGAGATAGCCAAGCGGGTCAAGAACGGCGATGTTCTTGGAGTTGGGACCGGAACCACGGTGGACGCGGCGTTAGAGGCGATAGGAAAGCGGGTAACGCATGAGGGGCTGTTGGTCGCGGTCGTGCCAACCTCCTACCAGAGCGCATGGCGTTGCCAGGAATTAGGGTTAACGGTGATGTATTCAGGTTACCGAGGATACCTCTCCTGGGGCTTTGATGGCGCTGATCAAGTAACCAACGAGCGATGGGCTATCAAAGGTAAGGGGGGCGCTCTCCTTCAAGAGAAGATCCTCGCTAAGCGCTGCAAGCATTTCGTTATAATCGCGGATGAGTCAAAAGTAGTCCCACGATTAGGTGTTGGCTGTCCGATTCCAGTCGAGGTCATTCCTGAGGCGAGAGTTATCGTTGAGGATGGACTACGCTCGCTTGGAGCGAGGGATCTAACGCTTCGTTCGGGAAGTGGAAAACACGGTCCGACGATCACCGAGCGGGGGAATATTATTATCGACGCGGCGTTTAGTGATGTTACAGCGGATCTCGAAGTGCGAGTTAAATCGCTCGTTGGCGTGGTCGAGAGTGGTTTGTTCATCGGATACGCGCACGAGGTACTTGTGGCGAGAGCCGCTGGATTACGCGCTCTTTAAGCGATGACGGACAAGGGACACCCCAGGGGCCTAGCCTATATCGTTGGTAACGAGGCGGCGGAGCGTTTCAGCTACTACGGGATGAAGAGCATTCTCGTCGTCTTTATGACAACATATCTCGTGACGCGCTCGGGTGAGCCGAACGCGATGAGCCCCTCTGACGCCGCTTTTTGGTATCACATATTCGGGGTAGGGAATTACATCTTCCCGATTCTCGGTGCGCTCCTGGCGGATGTACTATGGGGAAAATACCGAACAATAGTGGCGTTATCTCTCGTCTATTGCGCCGGACACGGAGTTTTGGCGCTTGATTCAACTCGCCTTGGACTAGGGATCGGGTTGTCATTTATCGCGCTCGGCGCTGGTGGCATTAAACCTTGCGTGTCGGCGCATCTAGGAGATCAATATCGAGGTCAGGCGCAAGGTCTCATCTCGTCTGGATACAGCTTCTTTTATTTCGCTATTAATGTGGGAGCCCTCCTCTCCACGCTGTTCATACCTTGGGTGCTCGCGGGGTATGGGCCTCACGCGGCCTTCGCGCTTCCAGGGGTGCTGATGGCAGTAGCGACCCTCGTATTTTGGATGGGGCGGCACACGTATAGTCGCGTGGCGCCAACTCCATGGAAAACGTATCGCCAAGTTTTTTTTGGAAGAGACAATAGAATAAAATGGCGAAATTTGACCCTGCTTTATCTTCTTTTGTCGACCTTCTGGGCGTTGTTTGATCAGATTGGCTCCTCGTGGGTGCTGCAAGCTGAGCAAATGGAAAGAATAGTGTCGCTACCTATCCTTGGTTCAGTTGAGATTCTCTCCTCGCAACTTCAAGCGATCAATCCGCTACTGATACTCATCTTAACTCCGCTGTTCGCCCTCAAGGTGTATCCATGGTGCGAGCGGCGCGGTCGTTTCGGCACGCCTACGCGTCTCTGGTTCGGTATGGTGCTTGCGGGAGTCTCGTTTCTGATTGTTGGCGCCGCTCAGATAAGAATCAATAGTGGGGAGAGCGTCTCCTTGTTGTGGCAGGTATGCGCGTATGTGGTCTTAACTATCGCTGAGGTGCTCGTATCTGTTACCGCCCTGCAACTCGCGTACACACAGGCTCCGCGGACGAGCGCTTCACTCGTCACCTCTCTGTATCTTATCTCGGTGGCATTTGGTAATCTTTGGACTGCGCTTTATAATGGAGGGCTGGCTCCGATATTAGGGGGACCCGAGACAGCGCGGTATTATCTATTTTTCGCAGCGCTTCCGATCATAGCGTCGGTCGCCGTACGAAGCGCGGTAAAGAGTTTACAAGGTCAGGTATCTTCAAGGAGCATAGAGTCATGAAGCCGATAGTTTTAGATGTTGGGCAATGTGATTACGACCACGGACGTATTCGGTCTTTTTTAGAGGGGATGGGATGCGAAGTGAAGCGAGCGCACACTGCCGCCGAGGCGCGCAAGGCTCTCGAACAGGGAGGTGTGTCGCTTGTACTTGTAAATCGCATCTTGGACAGCGACGGAGCCGACGGAGTGGCGTTGATTGGAGACCTCACCAAGGAGGGGAGTCAGGAGGCTTCTCCACGCAAGGTAATGTTAGTCTCAAACTACCCTGAATACCAAGAGAAAGCGATCGCGCAGGGAGCTGTGTACGGCTTTGGGAAATCAGAGCTCGATCAGCCAGAGACCGCGGAGAAGGTGTCGAAAGCGGTTGCAACGTAAGTTTCGAAAATCATAGCGCGAGATCTTAGCCGATTCACCGTAAGCCTTACATCTTTGTCTCAGAGACCGCGCGGAGCGCACGCGAGCCTTTCATGATTTGAAGACAGATGATCATCTAAACAAATTCGACGGGTTGCATACGGTTTCTCCCATGCTCCGCTATCAAAATTCAGTGTGAGTATGTTTTTAAAACATACTCAAGTCAGCGCGGTGTGAGAATTAACCTGGAGGCAACACCCCCTAGTTCCCTGAATACACGAATAAAATCCAGGCGACTCGAAATCACGCGTCGCCCCGCTTTCTACCGCGCGTTCTCTGAGACGAAGAGTAAGTGGCGACGAGTTTCTAGAACTAGGTGTCTTTGATACTAAGCGTTCAGGACATCCAAAACCTGCTCGCCGTAGAGCGACAGCTTTTTCTCCCCAATGCCATTTATTCCCTCGAGCGAGCGTAGAGAACTTGGATTGCGAGAGGCGATAGCTTGCAAGGTCGCGTCACTAAATATCATGTACGCGGGGATGCCTTTTTCGCGGGCTACGCCGACACGCCAGACTCGTAACTTCTCGAATATGTCGGTATCGAATTCGATAGCGCCGAGTTTTTTACGTTGAGCGCTGCGAGTTTCCGCGCTGAGCCCGGAGGTGAGAAGGGGCTCACGCAAACGCACGGTCTCTCGTGTCTTTAGGATTTCAAGACCCGCTGGAGTTATCTCAGCCACGTTGAAACGTTCTTGATTAACACGGAGGAACCCCTTGGACACGAGCTCCCGGGCGTAGTAGAGCCACTGTACTTTACTCATGCCTCGACCGGCGCCGTACGTAGAGAGTGTGTCATGCTGCCAGCGTTTAATCTTCTCGTTGCCAGCGCCCGTTAGGATGTCGGCGATGTGAGCCAAGCCCACAGAAAACCCACTCAGTTTCTGAACGCGTAGTACGCATGAGAGGAACTTCTGCGCGATTTCGGTGGCGTCTATCTCAGTGCGCGGCGTGAGGCAGTTGTCGCACGATCCGCAGGTTTCAGCAGCCGCGCCGTCAGTTCCTTGGTAGGTTTCACCGAAATACCGCAACAGCGCCACACGCCTACACTCAGATCCCTCGGCGAAGTTGAGCATCGTGGTGAGTTGCTTCGACGCGACGGCTCGCTCGACTGGGTCGGTAAGTTGATCGATAAAGTTGCGGAGCTTGGCGGCGTCGGCGGAGCTGTAGAGCAACACGCACTCGCTCGGTAGTCCGTCCCGACCGGCGCGTCCGGTTTCCTGATAGTAGCTTTCAATGTTTTTCGGAAGATCGTGGTGGATGACGAAACGCACGTCAGGCTTGTCGACGCCCATGCCGAAGGCGATCGTCGCTACCATCACCTGAATCTCGTCACGAGTGAAAAGCTCCTGACGTTGGTCCCGTTGTTGCGATGTAAGGCCAGCGTGATAGGCCTCCGCTTTTATTCCGCGTTTGCTTAGATCCGCCGCGACTGCCTCAGTTTTCGCTCGGCTAAGGCAGTAGATGATTCCAGTTTCATCTTTGTGGTCAGCTAATACCTCCAGGATCTGCTTCATTGGCGTCACCCGAGGTATTACTCGATAAGAGAGGTTGGGGCGGTTAAAGCTCGCCACGAAATGACGAGCCGCCTGCATCCCTAGCATCTCGATAATGTCGCCTCTCACACGTTCGGTGGCGGAAGCGGTGAGAGCCAGAATTGGCACCGCGGGAAAGCGCTCGCGCAGGGCTCTTAGCGCTCTGTACTCGGGTCTGAAATCGTGTCCCCACGATGATATACAGTGCGCCTCATCGACCGCCACGAACTCGAGCGAAAGCGTCGCCAAGGTGTCGAACATGCCTTGCAGTAGTAGTCGCTCAGGCGATAGGTAGAGGATCTTTATCTCTCCTCGATAGAGCCTTCTCCACGTCTCTTTGGAGCTATTCTCTGAGAGGCTTGAATTGAGATACGCCGCCGACACGCCATTCTCCACAAGCGCGTCGACTTGATCTTTCATGAGCGCGATGAGTGGTGAGATTACCAATGTCAGCCCCTCTCTCATGAGGGCGGGGAGTTGGTAGCAGAGTGACTTTCCCCCTCCAGTGGGAAGCAGGGCGAGCGCGTCCTTACCAGCGAGTGTTTCCTCCATGATCTCTCGTTGGAGGGGACGGAACGTGGAGAACCCGAAGTGCTCTTTCAACTTTGTGGTTAAGGGATCTTTGGTTCGAAACAACATAGTGAGGCGCGGGATAGCAGTCGATGTCGCTGTAGCAGGGTGGTGAAAAAAGGTTCCGTCGTGAGCGTTTCGAGGGTTTTGAGCGAAACGAGGCGGAGTCGACAAAAAAACCGGAGGCGTATCCTCTGTGATACGCTGAGGATTTTTTTAGCGGCTCCAACGAAGTTGCAGCCAAACCATCGGAACGCGCAACAGGAAATCTTTTTTCACCCCCTGCTGGAAGTTGTAGCAGGGAAGGGCTTTAAGAAGCCAGATCGGATGTCTGATTGAGAGATTTACCAGGTTACTTCGAGCCGCACGCCAACAGCCCCGCGTCCCGGTACCCATGGCTCGAAACTGAGAGAATTCGACTTGGACGAGGTTCCTATTTTATCGCGCACGGCTTGAGGAAAGAGATCTCGTATACGACGCGGTTCGCTCTCAGGTATTTTGGTCGCTGGAAGCGCTGGGGAGACGATATCTGATAGTACCTGCCGTGAGCTCTGTGTTGGCTGCTGCTGAGACACGTGCGTGACACGATACGATTTACCGATCGTTTCCGCCCTCATTGAGCTACAAGGGATGATACTTACCACACTAATCACGACATATAACTTCCACCGCATGGGGGAGAGGGTCGGTCAGTCAGTAACGCTTCTTTAGAAAACGTGTGCTAAAAGATTCTGTTGGTGAGTAATTCTTATAGACAGAGATTTAGTATCAACGAGGACATATCAACTAATCCCTTAATATCTGGCCCAAACCACCAATGTCGAATCTTTGCGAGATTTACGCAGAGACCAGGGCAAGATGTTCGAGGAGCTCCGAAACTGGGAACTTATTTAAGACCTTTCAATATCTCATCGGTAATGTCCGCTGAGGGTGATCCAAAGAGCACAGGACCACGATACTTCTCGCTCTTATCAATGACGAGGTCGAACTTGTTCGATTTCGCGTATATCTCAATCTGACCCATCACCTTGTCAGTGAGTTCCTTGTTGATCTTCATATACTTTTTCTCGAGCTCAGCCTTCATGTCTGAGCGCAGTCGCTCAAAATCACGCGCCTGGTTACGAAAAGACTCGGCTTCTTTAGAGTCAGCGCTCACTTTCTGCTCTTCTAGCTTTGTCTTAAGAGCTTGAAGGTCCTTACCTTTTGATTCGAGCTTTTTCTTGGCCTCCTCTGAGGCGGCGTCAAGCTCCTTCTTTCTCTTCTGAGCGTCGGGCGCTTCATTGATGATTCTACCAACGTCGACCGTGGCGATTCGAACCTCTGATAGGGCAGGGGTAGCACCGACACAAAGAGCAAGGAAGAAGGCGGCAAAACGAACAATTCTCATAATCAAGGACCTCTCGTAACTATGAAATCTCGCGTGTCATACCCGACAGCAGATTGGCTGACGGCATACTAGTAGTGTTTCTCCGTGTCCGCAATCAAGGCGAAGAGCCAAGCTAAGTCGAGGGTAGAACTCGAGCCCATGAAAAAAAGACAGTGATTTAGGAAGAAGGGTCAGCCAGACTCATCGAGGGCTGTGTCTAATAACGTGCTGATATCACTTCTATTGTAAACTTCCCGGCTGCGTGGACATTGGGAATACGGAGAAATCGCACCCTGCAATGATTAGATTTAAGAAATATTTAGGACGCGCCGAGCATCTATCTACGTATAATATCTATAAAGGTATAGGTTGTTTCACATGTCCATGAATGTGTTCTCAAATATCTTCGAAGCTCTAATCGCGGCTCTCCTTGGACTCAAGCCGGTTCCAGTCCGAGTCAGGCGGTAGTTCCAAGTCGCGCTACAGCGATTCCGTGACCTGAGGCATCCCGTTGTGTGGTATCAGACTCTGTGGTCTCATCGTGTCATGAATGGCGCCAGCTCTTCGAGTTACCACTCACCTCATCCATTTGGTGGGTGTAATCGACTCCTTCAGCAATACCAGCAAGTAGGAAAAGCGCTCCTGGCGTATGAACAGGTGTTGTGTGGCGCCCTTATACCGGCTTCGCGTTTAGTAAAAGAGTTTGCGGCGGGAGTTTCCTTTGTCCCTGTAGAGGTACTCGAGAGCTACCTCGACGATCTCCTAGATCTAAATGTGTGTGATGAGAGTTTGTTTATCAAAGCGCGTCCAGCCAAGCGGGCAATGGCGCTCATGGCTACGGCGCTTATCGCGCTAAGCGGGGCCTTCTTTGTGTGGCACGGAGAGCTCACCGCGGCGCTTCTTCCAGCGCTTCTTGTGACAACATTTTTAGCTGGCATTAGCAGCGCGATGTACTTTGTTCCGCGCACGAAAGTGATTCGCCGGTTTAGTTTCGCCACCGTCCTCTCTCGCGAAATCGCGAGCCGTCGGGGGCTCGATAAGACTGACATGGGATCATTTGCGGGACGATTGCTGATTGGAGATGCCTGGAAGTTACACGACCGGCAATCCCCTCAATCATTGCCGCCGCATCCGGCTCGCATCGCCGCGAAGTACTTTCATTAATCGCAATCGTTCGTTGATGAATGAAGGGAAGCCGCGAACGCTCAAGTAGTATCAATCAGGCAATTCTTGGAAGGCGCTCTCTTGGAGAGATACCTGCGCAAACGTCGAACCGGCGGATTACCTAAGAGCCATTATCAAAAAACGCGTTCAGAAGTTGTCGCGAGTGAACGAAAGATCCCTAACGTACGTCAACGAAGGCCTCACGTAGTTGAGAACTGGAGCGAGAGGATGCGCTAGGTCGTGCTCCCTTTACTCATTGAGTCTGACTCGATTCCTGAACATCAGGTGGATGACACAGGTTAGCGTGAAGTTGGAGTGGATTGGATATTCTACAGGTTGATGTTTAAGCTTACTCATTGACTTAGTAGCCGTTACACCACGAAGAAGCCCGCTAGTTTTCAAAAGGCGCGACGTGATACCCAGGATCAATCAGAAGAAATTCGCCGACCTTATTCATCGACTTTACGGTGTCGTCACTGAACTTGAGGAAATGTTTCCTGGCAGGTATTTCACGCCGGATGGTCACATGGTCGGAAGTATTGGCGAATGTCTCGTCGCGGACGAACTTGATCTCGTACTTCTGCCGGCATCGAACGAAAGACATGATGCGCAGGATTCGACTGGGAAATGGGTTGAGATAAAAGCCACGCAATCATCGAGGGTCGCTTTCCGTAGTTGCCCCGACTTCACGGTCATAATCCTCATCAATAAAGACGGCACGTTCGAAACTATTTACAACGGTCCTGGTCGTATTATCTGGGACACATTCGAGGGAAAGCCGCGGCCGTCAAACGGACAGTACTCAATATCACTCGGCACGGTTCGCGAGTTGGATTCGATCGTGCCAGACGATCAGAGGGTTGTGCGTGTGACGACATAAGGGCGCCTATCGGAGCGGGGAAGCGGAATTTGAAAAAACGTCACATGACCGCCGCCGGCTCGCGCCCGTTACTACGCCGTCGCCATAGTCTTATTGAAGTACCAAGGCGCCACCTTTCTGTTTCCACGACGCGGCATTGTTCGTATCTTCTCAGAGATTTTCTGTGTATCGAGGTCGAGCTGCTCACAGATCCACGCGAACGAGAAGTGATGACGTCTGCCTGATTCCG
Source organism: uncultured delta proteobacterium (assembly GCA_903904735.1). Lineage (GTDB taxonomy): Bacteria > Bdellovibrionota_C > UBA2361 > UBA2361 > OMII01 > OMII01. Next base: position 9,456 of record CAIVDM010000042.1, on the reverse strand, counting down.
GATGCGCGAATAACCACTCCTCCGCTTCAAGCACCTCGCGAGGGTCGTTTCCGACGTAATCCAGGATGGCGCGTTCAAGTATAGCGAGCAAAAGCCGACGCTCGGGGCTGCCCGTCATATTTGGGAGTCCGAATACCTGGTAGTAGTCGCGGTCGATATCGTTGTACATATTTTCCATAACCTGGTCCGTTTCTCTCTTTCTAAACCATACCGAGGTCTCTGCCTAAATTAAGCGGATTGACCTTGCACCATATGCCGTAAGGTCGATATACCTAGCGAGGTGATCTGAGATATGTCCGTACCGCCCAAGTTTTCTCGCGGTGGATGCTCTCAAATCGCCTATTAGGAATCGACGAACGTGTTTCTATGACGAGAAGCATGTGGGGATAATTCAGATCATGAAGCGAAAAAATATCTATTTTCTCCCCTCTCTAATAACGAACGCGCTGGTGCTTTTTCCGGCGATCGCGAGCGCGGATTTTATTTGCTCATCCGATGTCTCTTATAAATGGGTCAAAACGGCTCCTTCGCATAGTAAAGAGTCCGGCGCGGTTAGTAAGGACTCAAAAGAGGAGGTTGCTACAGCGGTGCCCGCTAGTCCCGTTTTGACGGATCAGCCATTCCATGTTCGATATGCCTCTGTAGAGCGTGGAGGAGGGGATGAGGCTGCCGCTAAAATGGCCTTGGGTGTCGAGCTTAGCCGTCAGAAAGCTAGAGCTTCTGAGCGCTGTAAGCGTGAACACGAGAGTTTTGGTGAGTGCTTAGCGACGAAGCTATCGGTGAAGGGTACAGTTTTGAACTCTTTAAGTTTTTCAGCGCGAGCACAGCTGGAAAAAGCGCTCACTGATGAGTGCCAGGTACAGCAAGGAACCTGTCTGGGGGTTGATTCGTCAGAGCCCGCCTGTCGTGAAGTGGTAAAGGTTAAAATGGTTGGTACGCCGGGGACAGAGACGAAACCAGGGGACGATTCCAAAAAAACTGACGATACCTCCAAGAGCGCCGAGCCACCGCCCCCTGCCGCCAAAAGCGATTCCAAGAACGACGCCAAGGGGAAGGCTAAAGGCGCTAAAAAGTAGTTGTTTCAGTAAGTTGCCGTTAGATTGCTTGGGATCTTTAGATCTACGAGCCGTTTGCCCCGCACGACCCACCGAGCGCTATGCTTTGAAAGGGTAGCCCTCGAAGGGCGGAGGCGCATCTTATTACGGTAGGTGATTGAGCAAGGGCTTGTAGTTGCTCTTGATTCCTGACCCTTGAGTGGTTAACCTTTCGGCTTGTTAGAAACATACACTCTTAGGAGGAGATTTTTTGAAACCCTTTTCTAAACCCGCGTTCCGAGGCGGAGGGCGAGGATTCCGTCCACAGACCCCACCTGATACTCACCGTATCAACGAATTTATTATCGCTAGAGAAGTTAGAGTTATTGCTCCCGATGGCGAGCAGCTTGGAGTGTTAGCGCTCAAGGACGCTTTGCAAAAGGCGCAGGAGCTGGAGCTTGATCTTGTAGAAGTAGCTCCGCAAGCGAAACCACCAGTTTGTAAGATCCTCGATTACGGCAAGTTTAAATACAAAGAGCAGAAAAAAGAGGCGGAGGCTCGTAAGAATCGCACAGAGACTACACTAAAAGAGCTCCGACTCCGTTACCGCACTGATGTTGGAGACCTTGAGGTCAAACTCAAGCAGGCACGAGACTTCTTAGCGGAAGGCGATAAAGTTAAATTTGTGATGCGCTTTAAGGGCCGTGAGGCGATGTACACCGACCTCGGGCGTGAGAAGTTCCAACAGATTGAGGAGCGTCTAAAGGACGTCGCCACAGTGGATGAACGCTCGCCAGTGTTTGGTCGTCAGATACACATCACGTTCGCTCCCATCAAAGCGTAGGTAGAGAAGAACATGACAGGTTCTGATAAGGCGCCGGTAGTAGCCCCGTTTCGGGGCTACACCTGCCGTGAATTGTACAACGCCATCTTTGAGGCGGACGCTCCCGAGCAGGTCGTACGGCAACTTCCTTCTCAAAGCCTCTTCATGATCGTGAAGCAGCGGGGATTGACGTCCTCCAGCGATCTTATAAGCATGGCGTCGCTCGAGCAGTGTCGGATGCTCTCTGACTTTGATCTGTGGCACGGCGATGTGCTTAATGAGGAAGCGCTTTGGGAATGGCTGAGCCTTACTGATGAGACCGACTCACTCGAGTTGCTGCAAAAAGCGGTTAAGTTCATCGACCTCAAGATCATAGCGATGCTGATCGGAAAATACGTGGAGGTTAAGGTTCTTGAGGAGCCGACTGATCAATCCCCAGGCCCTGGTTTTCATACACCTGACAAGGGATACACCTGGATAGGCATATCGTTGGAGAATCCTGATCATCACTTTCTCTTGGCGCGCTTGCTGGCGCTCATATTTGAGACGAACACTGAGTTGTTTTATCAGCTTATTTCCACGTCATCGGTGGCGACCATCACGATGTTGGAGGAGGAGTCATATCAGGATCGCGTGAAGCGCTTGGCGGCGGAGGGTGTTCCCGAGCCTGAAATCGCGCAGGAAATTCACGCTCCGTACGCGTTCACAGACGCGTTGCACGATCTTCGAGAAAATAAGCCCCGCACCACGATTGAGGATGTGCGCTCGGTGGAGCCGCTCTTGTATGAAGCGCGATCGAGCCGACTTTTCTCGGAGTTGATGCGTCGTGTCACGGATCACGAAGTCGTGGAGATGGAGTTCACCTACATTATTAACGCCGCGGTGGTACGGTACGGGATTGATTTTTCGGACCAAGAGCAACTGCTGGCGTTGTGCGAGAAGGTCAAAGGCGCGATTAACATCGCGCTAGAGAAGTTGGTGAAGGATAGTGATCGCACCGTGCTCGACGTGTTTCAAGTCCTTGGCTTGGGTAAGCTGTATCGTCTTGGGTTAACAGACATCACTAGCCTTCGATCCTCCGCTCGAAAGATTTCCCTTGATGTCGCTGAGAAGTTTAAAGACTCCGATCGAGTCCTCTTCGCGGTGCTCGCGTGCGCGCGAGAGGCCTTCCCCTCCATGCCGATGTTCTTGGAGGATGATGGCTCCGTCGTCGCTACCGATGGGACACTTGAGAGTGGTGATCGCGCGATTGAGACCCTAAAAGCTCTCACCACCATACGCTCAATGCTCGATTCTATTCATCAGAGACAGTCCCCGACGGCGTAGCCGCAAGAGACCGTTAGCGCTTAGAAGCCCGCAGAAGACGATCCATTATCGCGGCCCCAAGACCTATCGGTTCACAGGTGTCGACAACGATAAGATCGAGGTTCATGTGGTCAAAATCCCGCAGAGTGGAGAAGAGATTGGCCGCGATTTCGGTAAGGTCGCCAGAGGCGCTGAGCGTGCGTGTTTCCACGGCGCTGATAGAATCGGGCGCGTTTGAAAAGCGAATGGTACCGACTCTCGTGGGAAGGAAGGGAAGTTTTTTAAGATTGTCGCGAAGCACCACGGCGGTGCGTGGCGCGTAATGCTTTTCTAGCATTCCGGGCGAAAGGAGGGGTGTGGCGCCGACGGGGCCGCTAGGCGTGAAGTCCGCGACTGGACACCCGAGCGCTTCTTCAAGCATCCGGGCTGTGATGGCGCCAGGTCGCAAAATACGCGGAGTCTCTTCGAGTAACGAAACCACGGTCGACTCAAGTCCGACTTCACTCGGACCCCCATCCAAGATGTAATCAATCACCCCACCCAGGTTATCGCGAACGTGTTGAGCGGTCGTGGGGCTAATATACATCGATGGATTCGCGCTTGGCGCCGCTATCGGTTTTCGGCAAGCCTCGAGTAGTTTTAAGGCGATATCATGCCTCGGAACGCGTATCGCGATAGTGTCGCCACCGGCGCAACACTCAGGACAGATATCGCTCACGCGAGGTACCACCACAGAGAGTGGACCGGGCCAGAGCGGGGCGAGAGCCGATAAGCGGCGGCGCAGAAGTTCGGGATCCTGCGCTCGACTGAAATCGATGTATCTCAGTGCCTCATTGTAGGACGGGACATGAACGATGAGTGGGTTCGTTGACGGGCGCCCCTTTGCTTCAAATATTCGCCGGATGGCGGTCGAATTGGTGGCGTCCGCTCCTAACCCGTAGACGGTTTCGGTCGGAAACGCCACGAGCTTTCCCTCTCGCAGGAGGCGGGCGGCGTGTTCTATCTCACTTGTTCGATCCGGCGTGTTCATAAGGCAAAAAGTACGTTAACGAGTATTGTAAGTTTATTAGCGGTTTTGAGGCAAATTGGCTGGCGGATGGGATAGAAGGCCCGTTTTATGGGTAATTTAGGGGAGGGCGGGGCTCCGCACCCGCCTGTAACGAGGCATGTACGGAGCCGTGCCCTCCCGATCGTGATTCGTGTTGTTGTAGGGAGGGCAGGAGTCTCTCCTGCCGCACAGGATGTCGTGAGTTTTCAAAGGGATCGCGTTGTGCAACACGGCGGGTCTCCGCGGAGACCCGCCCTCCCGATTGTGATTCGGGTTTGCGTTGAGAAACCGGGAGTCCCAAGAGACATCGACGCCTCTATCAACCCGCTGCCGGTGAAAAAACGAGCACGGCCTTCGTCCATCCGCGCGACCCATCCATTCCTTGCGCTATCGGTGATGTATTTCGACCCTCGTGAAGCGATCCGTCTAAAAGAAGTCGAATTTCGGTAAGCGAGGGGCTCGCCTTTTGAATGTCGATAGGAACCGCCGCTTTTCGCTGCTTATTAAACCAGGAGTACGTGCCGTGAACCATGTACCGGGAGCCTTGAAGATGCTCAAGTGAGGTGCTCGTAAATGTCGTGTGATGTTCCGGTAGTTTCGCGAGCATGGTCTGCAAAAATACCGCCTGCAATAGTTGGTCTGGCGGAAGCTTGGCTGACGATAAAGCGAGAGAGAGGGAGATATGAGAATTGGTCACGGAGGTTGGATCGAGTAAAACGGTGCCGTTGAAATCACGGAAGCTGCCGTTCATGGACAGGGCGGGGTTGGGAGACTTAACGCCAAAGGCGACACTCGACGATCCGCGCACAAGGACCTGTCGTACCGGGGTGGCTTGGCAGTCGGCCATGGTAACCGCGCTCGTGATGAGTATAAGAATAGTGGTTATATGACATCGAAGGGTCATTGCAGGTTACCGATGAAACTAAAAATCGCTCTGGCTATCTGCCTCGCGTGAGGGTGTCCACCATATCTTCCTCTGCCTTTGATGGATTGAGCAAGGTGATATGCCCCAGTTTTCTTCCGGGTCGGGGTTCTTTTCCGTACATATGGATTCTGGCGTTCGGAAGTGAGCCGATTGTCTCAAGCGGAGGCACTGAGCCAATTACATTAAACATCACGGCCCGAGATTGCGGCTCCACACATCCAAGCGGCATTCCGGTGATCGCCCGAACGTGATTCTCGAATTGGCTGCTCTTCATGCAGTCGATAGTCGCGTGTCCTGAGTTGTGCACCCGGGGAGCCATCTCATTCGCCAAGATCTCCCCGCGTACCTCGAAAAGCTCGATGGCGAGAGTGCCGATATAGTCGAGCTCGGTCATCACCCGAGAGATCAGCGCGTGGGCGGTAGCTTTGAGAGCGGGTGAGATGTCGGGCGCGGGCAACTCGCTGCGATGCAAAATTCCGTCGATGTGCAGATTGCAGCTGAGAGGATAGACGCAGAGGTCGTCGCCCTTGTCACGTGTGGCGATAACTGAGAGCTCACGCGAGAAGGGCACAAAACCCTCCACGATCAGCGGCACTCCTTTGAGATTTCGCCATGCCACCGCGATGTCCTCTTCATGTTCGATCCGCGCTTGCCCTTTTCCGTCATATCCGAAACGACGCGTTTTAGCGATGCAGGGAAGCCCCAGAACTTCACATGCTTCACGTAACTCACTCTCAGAAGTAACGCCCCTGAAACGTGGCACCGCGATTCCGAGATCCTGCAGGAACTGTTTCTCATGAAGTCTATCCTGCGCGACCTCAAGAGCTCGCGGAGACGGAAAGATAGGTGTAAGGGATTCGATGAATCGCGCGGACTCACACGGTACATTCTCGAACTCATAGGTGACCACGTCACAGCCCGCGGCGAAAGCTTTCAGGGTCGCGCGGTCATCAAACGAGCCCACGAATATCTCCCCGAGACCGCCGACGGTCGTGGTGAGTTGGGTATCGTAGAAATTAAATGAATGCCCGAGCGGAATTCCCGCTTGAGCGAGCATTCGTCCTAACTGCCCAGCACCGAGGATCCCTATGCGCATCGTGACGTCCTAGCGTTATTTGGTTGAAGGGTCGGGACTCGCGAGCACCGCGTCGGTCTGCCGTTTGCGAAACTCCTTGAGCATGGCCGATATCGCGGGATATTTGATACCGAGGATGCTCGCGGCGAGAATGGCCCCATTGATAGCGCCAGCTTTCCCGATCGCCACCGTAGCCACCGGTATTCCGGCAGGCATCTGAACGATTGATAAGAGCGAGTCCATTCCATGCAGCGCCTTGGACTCAATCGGGACACCGATGACGGGAAGATGTGTCATGGAGGCAACCATGCCAGGAAGATGCGCCGCTCCTCCAGCTCCCGCGATGACCACCTCAAGACCTCGTGAACTCGCCTCGGAGGCGTATGTGGCGAGAAGCTCTGGCGTTCGATGCGCTGATACGACTTTAGACTCAAAGGGGATCTGAAGGCTCTGGAGCGTTTCCGCGGTCGCCGCGAGAGTGTCCCAATCTGAGCTTGAGCCCATTATGAGACCAACTATGGGTGAAGCTGATACTGTCATGAAGGAAGGCTACTTTGGACCCTGAGCGGGCGTCAATAAGATCTGTCGACTTCGAGCTGAGACGAGCGCTTTACGGACGCATTACGTCTGAAGTTGACTTCTTCGCGCACGCTTGAAGAGATTGCTGGAGCTGCGAGCTGGTCTCCGCTGAGGGGGGCCCCTGCACAAGAGTCGCCATCCAGGAGTTATCGAAGTTTTTGATACATTGTCGATCGACTAAGTCGGGTCCGAGGAGCGACGGTCCAACGTCAGCGTCATCAGGCACAAGAGCTGACATCTCGGCACGCTTGGTCGCTAGTATGCTGGTCTCTGAATCCTTGCAGTGCGAATTGGTGGATACTGTCTTAAAGCATGTATCACGATCAGACCCAGCGTGCCCGAAGCATTCTTTCACTAGATCGATACACCGATCCGACTCTTCAGCCGCGAAGCTAGCGGTGGATGTGATCAGAAGTAGGACAGCGGTGATAGTAAAGCGACGGATTCGCATCGTATTCCTATAACGTCAAAGCTGGAGGAGTGTAGCATGCCGGATTTGGCTACGCCAAACCCGCTATCGGGCAGGCTATGTCCTCGAATACTCACATAGTTCCGTTAATACACCGAGGCAGGACTTGGGTGATATGAAGGCGATTCGGGTGCCGCCAGCGCCTGGTCGAGGGATTGAATCAATCAGCTCATAGCCAGCTGCTTGAAGCCGCGCGAGCTCAGCCTCGATGTCGTATACCTTGTAACAAACATGATGCAGTCCCTGTCCTCGGGCGCTTAAGAACTTACCCAGCACGGTGTCAGGACGAAGAGCGGCTAGCAACTCAAGTTTGCATCCCCCGGTGTTGAGAAACGCGAGCTCGACACCTTGAGACTCGAGGGTCTCTCGCAGCGTGACCGTCGCGCCCGCCGTAGTCGCGTACAGGGCAATAGCCTGGGATAGATCCGTGACAGCGATACCGATGTGATCGACGCTCCAGGTGTTTGGCATGATCATTTGAAAGCTCTCAGGTCTATCTAAAACTATACGTAGAGATGACCGAGACATTGACGTCCATTGGGCGCGTCTCTACGGAAGGCGCTCCCCGTGAATCGCTCATCGCCTTGGCGTGCGCAAAAGGAGCGATCGGAGAAAGATTGTGAGGGGCCGATGATTCGATTACGGAGATCAGCCCTCCAAGAGTGACTCCCGCTCCTTTCGCTATTTGATTCGCCTTGGCGGCGGCGTTGCGGGTGGCCGCCTCAAGGCACGCCTCACGCTCTCGGCGAAGCGATTCAGTGGAGGGAAACGTGGCCACATCCGAAACTTCATCCGCGTTCATCTTCGCCGCAAGCACTACCAACTCTCCGAGGCGCGCTAAATCTGAGGTCTCGAAATTAGTCGAGACGCTCGCTCGAAAGCCATCACATACTCGTTTTCCTGACTCGTATGAGCAGTTTTGCTCAACGACATAGCGCTCGGTCTGCGCTGTAAAATCGGGAAGATTCAACTTCTTGATGGCCGCTTTAATGCTCTCGTGATCTTTGTTGACCTCGCTGGAGGCGTCGCTCGGAGTTTTAGCGACACGCGTGGAACCGACGGAAACACGTCCTCGATCATGAGAGACCTTCGCGACGCATTCGCCGGTCGCCGTAATCCCCGTCGGCGCGGTCTCGCAGTAGGCGGTTTGAGCGATCGCTCCCATCAAAGAGAGCCCGAGGGCCGCTAGATTTCGGAGTGGGATAGTCGGCAGATTCATAAGGTGTCCTGTTCTTGTCTTAATCGCTGACGGCGATACTACCCATATTGGACGCCTGTCGGTACAAAAAAATCAATCCAGAGGATCAATTGGGGGATCAGTTGATGGATTTGCCTCTCCATATCTCCATCGGAGCGCCTATGAGTCCGAGTGTGCTGATCGACGATAGTTCGCTTACCGCGGCCAAGACCTCACTATATTTCGTTAGTGGCACGAGTTCACCGTTGTCGCGCTTCACACGCATCGCCGAGTCGAGATCCTTCGCCACCTTGATAGGCATCGCTGGGAGCTCAACATAATAGTAGCGGGGGTCAAAATCGGAGGTCTCGACCATCTTGCGGATGAACTGAGCGTTCTCTGGGGTGAGTGGCCACTCCTTAAAAATTGTGTGACGTAGCACGATTCTCTTCGCGAGATCGGAGACGATCGGGTCAGGTTCGGTCGCCCATCGTTGAACGTGATAGCTCCACCACGGCTCTGTCATGTTGTAGATAGTCTCAAGTGATAGCTGTTGAACATTGGACGCTTTAAGTACGGTCCGCATATCGTCGTCCGCCCACTGAAGCCGCCCAGCCTCGTTGATTTCACGCGCTCGTTGTACCAAAAGCTCAGGGAGCTTCTCGCCTAAGCGTGATGTCCCATGGAAGTAGACGTCTCGGTACATGTGGGTGCGTGCCTGAAAGAAGCTTTCAATTGACGAGACCCCACTTTCGCCGATCACAAGTTCGCTATCCTGGGTAATATGCAAATTGCGGATGATCATCTTTGGTTCACAGAAACCATATGTGACGCCACAGTGGTGGCTGTCTCGCGGCACCCAGTCTCCGCGGTCTGTGTTCCATCCCCCTCCGGTCACGAGTTGATACGTCCAGCGAGGGACTTCACTGGACTCCTCGGCGACTTTGTCCAATTTGTCAGCGGCACCCGCGCCAACTACTCGATCCAGCCAAGTTCGGAATCCGGCGTCCTCTCGGAAGAT
>CAIVDM010000041.1 GCA_903904735.1 uncultured delta proteobacterium | reverse complement strand
TCGGCGTATCCCGTGCGCTCGCCGATTCTCACGCGCCAGTAAAACTCACCTATCACCTCGACGACTTCCGACACACCACGGTGATAGAGCCTGAAGCCGACGCCATCCACGAACGGGGCTGTAGCAGATCCGCGTAAATCAGGAAGAGACGCTCGCATCGTCGCCAGAGCGAAATGTCCGCTAGAATTTATTAGAAAGCGGAATCCCTCATAGGGGTTGAAGAGTAGGTACTCATCCCAATAAAACTTCCAGTCAACATCTTTGCGGCGCATACAGCCGATAACTTCCCATTCGATATTTTCGAGGGTGCCGCGGCTCCCGAGAGGGAACACGAGCCCAGAGCCGTCAAACGCTCTCTTCGCCGCGTGCGCCAATCGCGCTCCACCACGCTCGCCAGCCTCAATAATACCGCCGCACGACTCACACACAAATGAGATCGAGATACCATAGGCTCGCACGGAGATGACGGAGCCGCAGGATGGACAGGGAAATGTTTTTAGCGCGGACGCCATCCCTCAAGCTCCCGTAGGTTATATGCTCGTATATCCTTGAACGAGACGTGCTCTCCCGTGAATACGCGCAGAGATCCCCGACCTGGGTCTATTTCGGCTGTAACGCACCGATTCTCTCGCGAGGTCATGTCAGTACAGACCCGCTGTTCGTGCTGCCGAATAAACTGAGGTAGCTCACCCTCGAGAGCGATACATGAGGCGTGCTTCGTGTCACGGCAGACGTACTCTATCTGCTCGATAAAGATCTCGTTATTGAGAAAGCATCCCTTTGATCTACTAAACTTCATGGCCTCTCGAAAGTAATCGAGAAACTCAGGCGATCGCTCCTCAAAAAGAATCGCGAGTTGTCCCTGTGCCTCGGCTAGCCAACCAAAGCGACCGTCATCAAAAAAGAGGTGCCACTCATTCCAGAATCCGGCACTCCACGCCATTCTGACGCGACCTACGATGCCGAAGTGAACCCCTTGGTACCACCCCTCAGAGCCGATCTGATAGGGCGTGCAATCATCCGCTACAAGAGATGTGTGGCCGGTTGTGTCGTACGCTTCATCCTTACGGATCAAGATGTGGCGGCAATACGGACACACTACGTACTCCTGGAAGGAGTGTAGCTTCACTTCGCCACCACAACTCGGGCATGAAAAGGTCTGTAGCACTAGATTTTGCCGAGAAGCGCAGCCTTCTTTTTGTCGAACTCATCCTGAGTGATAAGCCCCTTCTTTAAGAGATCCCCTAGGCGCTCAATCATCAAGAGTGGGTCTTCTTCTTTGGTCGCGGGAGCTCCCTGAGAAGCGAGTGATTGCGCCATCATCTGGCCCATAGCTAACCCCGCTCCGAGACCAACGCCGGCTTGCGCGCTGGATCCATCACCGGACTGGGTGAGGCTGTCCGCGGCTTGAAACTGCGTGTAGTTTCGTAGGTCGCCGACGGCTTTCATCGAAGCCGCTCGATCGAGGTGCTTTTCAAGCTCCTCAGGCAGCGAGAGGCTCTGCACGAAGAAACTGCATAGCTCAAGACCGTAATTCGCGAGCCCGGGTGCCACGCTCTGTTTGAGGCTTTCCGAGAACTCGGTCTGGCTCGCCGCCATATCGATGAACGGAACCTTCGAGCTGGCAAGGAAGGAGCTTACGGCCGTAAGCACGGCGGCACGAATCTGACCCGCGGCGGAGTCTACGGTGTAGATCTCTTGTGTGCCGCTGAGTTTTGTCCAGAACGCGCGCTCATCAGAGATTTTATAGGAGTACACTCCGTGCGCGCGAATGCGTAGCGCCCCTAACTCTGGATCTCGTACCGTGATCGGCTGAGTGGTTCCCCATTTCTGGTCAGTCTGCTCCCGATGGCTGAAGAAAAACACGTCGCTCTTAAAGGGCGATTGGAACGCTTTATCCCAGTTCTGAAGGTTCGTCAGGATTGGCAGCGTGTTGGTGGTGAGGGTGTGAGTTCCAGCGGCGAAGACATCCGCGACCTTGCCCTCATTCACGAACATCGCTGACTGAGTCTCAGTCACTACGAGCTTGGCGCCGCTCTGGATCTCGCGATCGCGCATCGGATATCGGAAGGCGAGCACTCCGGGGGAATCTTCAGTCCAGTCTATGACGTCGATGAACTGCTTGGATATGAAATCGAATATTCCCATGCGCCCCCCAAAAGTAGCCGTAACGGCCCCCTATTACTTCGGAACTGTATCGTGAAATATTTAGGGCATAAAAGGGGGGATTCCACCCTGGCAAGAAAGCCCATGGCGAAGTATTCTCGAACGGCGCAAAGCCGCCACCAGGAGACCTGTATGAGCGTTCTATACAAACTTATTGATTTCATCCTCCATATCGACAAGCACTTAACGGAGCTGGCTAACACGTATGGCGGCTGGGCCTATGGTATCCTGTTTCTGATCGTGTTCTGTGAGACTGGTCTTGTTGTAACGCCGTTTTTGCCGGGTGATTCGCTTCTCTTCGCGGCTGGCGCTCTCGCGACGCAAGGGGCCTTCAACGTGCATCTTTTAGCGATTCTTCTGTTGGTGGCGGCCATTATTGGAGACGCGGTTAACTATTCTATTGGGCGCCGAATGGGGCCAGCGGTATTTGAGCGCACGAACTCTAAGATCTTCAAGCCTGAGTACCTCGCCCGAACCCAGCGCTACTTTGAGAAGTACGGCTCAAAGACGATCGTCTTGGCGCGATTTG
>CAIVDM010000040.1 GCA_903904735.1 uncultured delta proteobacterium | reverse complement strand
TTTATTCAGCGAGTGACCTACAGATACAGAAAATACGCGCTGGGATATGCTACTCCATCGAATATGGTCTCGGCTGACCTCTTGCGGGATTTGTTTACTGTGTATGATCGTTTGAATCGCGTCTGGGAAGAAGCGGAAACGCCTCTTATGCGCGCTCACCGAGACTCACATTTTCTAGGCTCCATCCTCCGCCATCTCACAAGATTCTTGGATGGCGAGGCGTCGCTCGCGGAGAAAATATCACTGCTACGTAATGCTCAGATCTTCGCTCAAAGCGTTTCTGCCACGGCACGCGCGGATTTGAGCGTCCGTGACAGAGTCGGGATTGAACTCATTCGAGTGGGCGCGTTGCTAGGCGGCGCGGCGTTTATCACGAAGGGTCCGCTACCAGCCGTAAAACAACTTCTTCTCTCACCAGAGGTAGCACACGACAGAGATGTGTGTGAATCGATCGATCGATTTATCAAAACATTGTGGTGGCATCCCCGCGCTCTCCTGGCGCGAGCACGCCTGGCCCGTGAACGAATTCGACCATTCACTAATTACATTCCACGACTCTCGCCGACACTCCGAGCGAAGGCGCTCGTGGCGTGGACATTATGCCTTGCGCAAAAGAACTCTCGAAAGGACGCGTGGATCATCGGCGAACGTGGGGGTTATGGTGGTGATGACTCAAGCTACTTTTTCTTCCGCTGGATGAGAGAGCATCATCCCGAACGGAACTCCTATTTTATCGTATCCCGAAAGCATCTCGAGCGAATTCCTTCCAATCTCCACCCCTGGGTTCTCATTCAGGGATCCTTTCAACACTATCGTTTTTTATACAAGGCCGCTGTTACGGTCTTTAACTTCTCATGCGTCGACCTTGCCCTGGATTGGAAACTGCTAGGACTATTGAGGCAATTGCCCAGGCCTTTCGTACGAGTGTTCCTAAATCACGGGCTAACCGCGATTCACCAGGTCAGCCGTCATTGGCTCTTCGAGAGAATGTCCGCGCATTTTGAGGAGCACGACATTTTCACTGTTAGCTCTGAGACAGAGAAGCGCATATTCGTGGACAAGATGGGACACCCTGAGTCTACGCTGCGCGTCACGGGCATTACACGACTCGATGGTCTCTGTGGCACCCAGCCCGGGCATGGACCAACCAAAAACGTTCTATACATACCGACCTGGCGGCCATGGCTTCGTTACGGAACCAGCGAAGCTCTCATAGGCTCACGTTTTTACAGTGAAGTCTTTCAGCTACTGCACGATCCGGGTCTGCACGCTCTGCTTGGGGAAAGCGGCGCGTCACTTACGATGCTCACTCACCATGTCTTTCAACCGTTCGTCTCTCAACTCGAGGCGCTGGGACTGCATCGCGTGACGATCCTTGATATGCACTCACAAGACGTACAGGCTCATCTGCGAGACGCGCACCTTCTTATTACCGACTATTCCTCGATCTCGTTCGACTTCGTGTACATGAATAAACCCGTGCTCTACTATCAATTCGATCAGAACGAGTTCTACCAAAGCCGTGGGGGATTCTTCGCGGATCCGAACACAGAGCTGCCAGGAAAAACAGTAACGACTAGGGATGACCTTTTTAGGGAGCTTCGAGATGTTATTTGCCGTGGATGGCAGATGGCTCCCGAAGTCGAACGACGCATATCGAATTTCTTCACCTATCGAGACGCGAACAATTGCCAACGGGTGTATGAGGCGATTACCGAAATGCTGTCGACAAGGAGCTAAATCATTCTCGTTCTTAGTCCCCTGGCGGATACAGCGAAAACAAGTTGATTAAAAGCACTAAGGGTCCTTGGGCATAGCGCAGTCCCGCTTGGCTGGATCGTGCTTGACTTGGTCTCAAAAGCGTCCTTTACTGCGAACAACGGATGGGCTGCTAGGCGAACAAACAAGAGCTTTTATTTTGAGCATGCACCAGCAACCGGAACATCAATCCACTCCTCTCGAGCAGATACTGCGCACCTGCCTCTCACCTCAAATCTTGCGTCCAAGATTAGATGTAACTTTGACGAGCCATAACCGAACTGAATGGCACGAATCCCTCGGTCTCACGTACCTCACTGAAGGGTCGCGTTTTGGAGATCTCGCGATAAACGCATTTAGCTTTTCACGTAACCGAACACCCACGCGAAACCACAGATCGGAGGAACATGAGATCGTATCTGAAGAGGAGTTCGTACAGAGACAACGCCCCAGATTTGACGTAACCCTCTTCCATGGTAGCGCGCAGGATTCAAGAAGCTCTTTGATATATAAGGCTGCCACGGTGTTAGCGGAGGCGATAAGACGCTCGGCGCTTAACGATACGAGTCTTCGTGTGGGGCCACGAGAGAAAACCATATCAGAGGGGGCGATAGTCGAGAAACTGACAGCTTCGTCTATTCCCTGCCCCTTTTCGGGATCACACTCTAACAGTGTCGAACATCAGTTAGTCGATGACGATCGCTCCAATATAATGTTTCTGCGATTTACTCGTGACGACAAGGAAGTCGTCGCGACCCTGGCGACGGTCCCGTATGGTGAGAATTCTTCACTGAGCTTCGTCCTACGCGATCCTACCAACGGTGGAGGCAGTCTTTGGTCGATCCGAAGCGCCATCACCTGTCTCGGAGTCGCGCTGAGAGCGTCTCACAATCAGACCCCTCCTAACCTTCCATAACTGACAGCGAGCACGCAGCTTTGCGCACGCACAACGCTTATAGGAATTATCCGCTCACGAGGAAACCACCAATGCATCCACTTGTAAAATGGTTGCCACCGCATTATGCGCATCTGTCGTATGAGGAGAATTGGAAGCGGGGGTGGGATTTGAACCCACGACCTCCAGGTTATGAGCCTGACGAGCTAACCGGGCTGCTCTACCCCGCATCAAGGGAAGGTCTTCGACTCAAAGGGCTTTAATCCTTTAGGCGAGTTCCGAGACTATACACAGCCCCCTTCATAAGTGCAAGCAAAGTGGTCCGTGATAAGAGGCGAAACAAGGGTTTTGTTTAACCCATTCTGCCACGTGCTCACTCGAGCTCCCAAACAAGTCGGAACAACTCTGACCAACAGAGAAGACGAACGAATTTAGCCAAAAAGCCCAAAATTTGAGGTTTCCTGTATGGAACAGGCATGCGCAGGAAGAGGACCACGGACGAGGACGTCTTTGAGCCTCTCAAGAACCCCCTCGGCTAATCCTTCTGCCGACCTCGTCCCCGTGGTGAACGTGAGAATCGATCGGTTCCCGCTTTTACTGAGCCGCTCTTTGGTCGACGGTTCTGCCCGACAGGACGTCGCCGACCGTTCTCGCCCCTGCCGCCGGCTGGGGAATCCGCATCTCGTTCGCGCTTAAAACCACCTCGACTATCTGGCGAGTTAGTTCGATCACCTGAACGATCTCCCGAACGACCTCCAGTCGGTCTTGCGCGTCCACGACGCTCATCTTTTCTATCTCGACGCTCCTCACCAAACGCGGAACGAGATCTACCGGTGCGAGCAGGAGCCACCTTCGTGGGTTGAGTTGGTTCTTTGACCACCTCAACCGTTTTAGGTTCCTCGTGATGGAGCACCTTGCGCCGCGCCAGTTCGTACTCCTTCATCGTCAAAACTCGGACCTGGCCAACCTGCAGGTTTCCGATCTTGAAGGGGCCATACACCGTGCGCTTAAGTTTCATGACCGAGTGGCCGAGCTTGTCGAAGAGGCGCCGTATCACGCGATTTCTTCCCTCACGAATTCGAACCTCAAGCCACGTCGTGTTCTCATCATTCTTTATGATTATCGCCGAAGCCTGAACAACTCCATCAGAGAGTCGCACGCCCTTCTGAAGTTTTTGAAGCAATCCCTCCTCAACGCTTCCTTCGACTCGAGCCTGATACACGCGCTCAAACCCGAAGCGGGGGTGCATGAGACGCTCCGCAATCTCGCCATCGTTGGTCAGAATCATGAGACCAGTGGAATCCCAGTCCAGACGCCCGACCGGGAAATACGACTGGTAGTGCTTGGTGAGGAAATCCGCCACCGTGCGCCGACCTTCAGGATCGCTTAGGGTCGAGACCACCCCGCGTGGTTTATTCAGAAGAATAATCCCCTTGGGCGCCGCATGAACTGGGCGGCGATTAACCTCGATCTTATCAACCGTGGGGTCGATCTTTCTTCCGAGTTCGGTGCATACCTTGCCATTAATCTGCACTCGTCCTTCGATGATGAACTGCTCCATTTTTCGGCGCGATCCAACACCACACTCCGCGAGAAACTTTTGTAAACGAACCTCTGCCATAGATGCACCCTTCAGCTCACACGCTCATTGGCGCATGGAGCTCTTTAGTTGTGGAGACAAAATTGGTGTGGAGCTTCTTACGCTGCCGCGCCCGAGACATCCGGCTGAGATACGTCGCTCGTTGACGCGACCTCGACGGTCTCCATGTCCTCTTCTCCCTCTGAGGAGTCCTGCTGGGCTTCACCTGGCTCCTTCGCAAGAGCCTTCAAATCGGAGATAGAGGGTAGCTCAGACAGTGCCGATAGTCCAAATACCTGAAGGAAATCCTCCGTGGTGCCATACAGGGCTGGCTGACCAACCGAGGCTTGATACCCGATAATCTTGATAAGCTTGCGTTCTAGTAGAGTTTTTACCGTCGGAGCTACATCAACGCCACGGATTTTGTCGATCTCGCTCTTCACCACTGGCTGCTGGTAAGCGATGACCGCCAAGGTCTCTAGGGCTGCCTGGGAGAGCTTACGGGGCCTAACGGCCATAAGGCGCCGTACATGCTCAGCAAAGGCGGCTTTTGTTCGAAGCTGTAACTTCTCGGAAACGACTACCAATTCTATGCCACGCGACTCTGTGGCAAGCTGCGCTTGAAGTTTGTCCGCTAGAGCGAGGATTTCACTACGGGTGCCGCCAATAATCTCCCCTACCCGCGCGACGCTCAGCGGATCTCCGTTCGCGAGCAACAAGGCCTCAAGAAGTGCCACCTGCTCAGTCTCGGACAACGGCTGCGCCGTGGCTTCCCCTACGTTCTCAGGCGCCTCAGCGTGAGGAGGCACCTCCGTTGGGCTGGATGACTCACCTTGTCGCGCCTCAGCTGCCTCTGGCGCGGCACCTTCCTGCGTCTCCGTAGCAACGCCACTCATTGATTCCTGAGTTTCTGAAACAACTGTTGTCTCTACCTCTGGGGACGTGGTCTGTTCTTGATCCGTCATGGTGTACCTGGTTACGTATTAAAAATTTCCTTAGAAAGTCACGCCGCCTGGACTTCAACTTCGTCGACAACATCGATGTTCTCGGGCACTGGAGCTTGACTATCCGCCAATCGTATCGATATCTCGGCACACGGCCCCTCTTGGTCCACTACTATCATGCGACGCTTGCAAAGCTCCAGAAGGGCGCAAAATACACCTATCGCCTGCGCCCGCTCTCGAACATCCCCGAGCAGTTTCGAGAATGTGGCGACGCCACCGATGCTTCGAATAGTGTCTACAACCATTCGCATCCTCTCGATAACCGATACGGAATCGACGGTAATTGAGAAAACGCGCGCCTTCTCGCCTAGTTTCGTGAGTACGTTATGGAACGCTTGCACGAGCAACTCGGCTTGATGATCCGCTAAGGGAATCAATGACGGATCTATCTTGTTCCCTTTCGCTGGAGCGGCGAACACGTCACATCCAAGCATTGGACGATTCGCCAAGTCTCCCGCCGCCGCGCGAAACGTCTCAAGCTCACGGAGCCTTCGAAGGAGTTCCTCATGCGGATCCACGAGCGACCCACTCTCATCCACCACTAACTCAACAGGGTCATTGAGTAGCACGCTCGCCTTAACTGACAATAATGTCGCCGCGATAACGAGGTATTCCGCCGCTACTTCTACGTCGTAATACCGGAGGTTTTTAATGCACTCAAGGTACTGACCTGTCACCTCTGACAGAGAAACTTTCTCAATCGGCAACTCTCGCTTCTTGACCAAATGAAGCAACAGGTCGAGGGGCCCGTCGAATAGCTCCAACTTAACCTCGAAGAATCGGGAGAATTGCTCGGGTGTAGACATAATCGCTCTAACCTATACGGCGTACTGTCAGGCGCCCCCATTTCCATGGGGGCTCTCTCAATACTTTAAGTTACTTTAAGGAGATCTTTTTGTCTATGCTGGTTAGATACCGCATGGAGCAATACCGCGGTCGCCTGCGAGACGTTTAAAGAGTCGATCTGCCCACACATGGGGATATAAAGACGAAAATCAAGCGTCTTCTCGATGAGATGCTGAACGCCCTCACCCTCCGAGCCCATAACCAACACACACTTCTCGGGGAACTCAAAGCGTTCCAGGGGGGTGGCATCAGGCGCGACCATAGCGCCTACCGACCAGGCGCCCGCCTCCTTAAGAGCCTCAAGCGCTCGGTGAAGATTGGAAACGGGACAAAGTCGAACCAACTCACTCCCGCCGACACTCACTTTTGACACTACAGGACCAAGTGGCGCCCCTCGATTTTTCGACCAGAGCACCGCCGTGACACCAAAACACTCAGCGGCGCGTAGCATCGCCCCGAAGTTCTGAGGATCGAGAACTCCGTCTAGCGCTAGTATTCGAGCGCTCTGCCCCTCACGTACCATCTGAACAAGGGCATCAAACTCGAGCGCCGGGCGGGGCGAGACCCTCGCCACCACACCTTGGTGCGAGTCGGATTGCACCATGGAATCAAGGTCCTTTCGCGACACTTCTCGAAACGGGATGCCGAGCCGCTCGACTTCATCCAAGAGCGATCGCCGTCTGTCATTACCAGCAGAGCGCGAATCATCACGCACCTCGCTTAGAAAAACCTCTCTCAATCGCCCCGGTGAGTGTCTAATTAATTCAGTTACGCAATTACGCCCCATGACGAGATCGTCGGAAGCATGAGATGCGCGCGTTTGTGAGCCACGCGACTGGCCTCCTCGTGGGGTTTGAGAACGCTGCGCGTTTCTATCTTCGCGTCGCGGGGGTCTTGAGCTTTGATTTCGAAAGTTCCGGCGTGACATATCGTAAATACTCACCTGTCTTTTTGAGTTTCCGCCGCTATAGTCTCCACTAAAGCTAGCTTCTTTCGGGTTGATTTTTACTTTCTTTCCTAATCGGGGATGGGTCTTTGAGATGCGTAGTTCATCTCTCCATCCACCCTGCTCCGCTAAACAATCCCTTACGAGGGACATACGCTTATGCCGCAGGTTACGCTGAGTTTTTACGTCATATCAGCATGCGGAGAACACACCATACAGCGGGCTAGTCGCAAGAGTTTGGAACGAAAAAACATCTTAATGACACCCGCCTGAGTCGAACCTTTCATATGTCACGTTAGAAAAATGCAAGCCTCTAGAAAATAGTGTCTAGTGCTTCCGTAACTTAACTCCTATACTGTTGAAACGACTGACGCGCCGATCTGAATCCACGGAGATACAGATTCGGTTTCGTGCCCGACTGCCGGCATCTTACCTATAAGGGGCCAATGACAGCACTCGGGAGATGTAACAGTGTAGAGTCATTACGCCGGCAAGAAACGATGCTTCCAAACAAGAAGATGGATTCGTTCAGGGATGACAACCAGGGGGTCCCTACCCCATCATCTGAGCCCCACGTTGTAGTGACGTGTCCAACATGCCGAACGAAGTTCGCGGTAGAGGGGTCGTTGGTGGCGTCATTTGAGGCCCCCCGCTTTCACTGCTCTCGATGCGACGCGGTGTTTGAGCTTGGAGCGCAGGCCCAGCAAAGTAAAACTTCCGCGCGGCAAACGAAGGACCGTCGCTGGGTGCTAGCGGAGGAGCCGGCAGGAGCGCCTTATCAGCACAACGACAATCACAGCACTCCCTCTATGCAGCCGATGCTAAAGCCGACTGATTTTTCCTTGGGCAACGCGAGCCCAGCGGAATTGGCTCCGCAGCAACCGTTCGCTATCTTTCCAACTTCAAATGAACGTCCGGGGCTTTCTCTGCTTGGATTAAACACCCCGCCTGAACATACACATTCTCGAGCTGAATCCGAAGGTCTCGACGCGCCTGCCCTTACAAGGCGAACGCCACCTCTATCCGTGGAGCAAATCTCTCCAAGTATCGCTAGCGATCCCTTTTCGCTGTTCGACGACCCCACTATTCCAACCAACAAACAAACTACCTCCACTTCGGCTACACCCAGCACGCAGTGGACGGTGGGCGATCAGCCTCCAACGAAGGTAGAGACTCCAAACAAACCGCCAATCGCAGGTAGCCCGAGTGCCGCGTTGGCGCAGAACGCTGATATCGCGCCAACAGAAAAGCCAAAGGCTTGGGCAGACCCGTCAACACGCGGGCGTCTCCTGGCAACTACCGTCGCTAGACTTTCCATTCGGACACGGAGTCTCGCGTACCTGAGCGCTCCCCTCCTTGCAGTCATGGGACTTCTTCTTACGACCGGATACTCATCATATCTAGCCCCTCAAACGCTCGACGCGGGGCTCCAAGCTGTTGTTCCCTCGATCATTACCGGCTCAACCGCGCAGCTACCTCCGAGCGACCTGTCCGTACAAGACATCTCGCTAGAGTTCGTAAAGACGCAGTCCCGAGAGGAAATAGGCATCGTTCGTGGGATTGTGCACAACAACTCAGCGGCAACGCTAAACGATGTTCGCCTCGAGGCGCTGGGCTTTGATGATCGCGGACAGATAGTGGTTAGGGCCCAAGCACCCCTGCGTTCAGCGCTCGCTCGTGAACAAGTATCGGACCTATCCCTGGCCACCGTTAGAAAGTTTCAAGAATCGTTAAGCGCCAGCAGCTCTAAGATAGCGGCGGGCGAAAGAGTCGCGTTTACCGTCGCGTTGTTGGATTCCTCGTCGGGAGAGGGTATGCCTGTCGATCTTTCACAGGTTCGGTACTTCTCCGCGAGAGTGTTCTCGGTAGCGCGATAGAGATGTCACTTGCGTTAGTGGAGCATCGGGATGACGTGTCCGTACGGGCGAACGTCAATCATGAGCCGTAAGGAGCTCCTCGCCTCGCCGAGAGATTTTCGACCAATCCCGATTCGCGACGAAGTCGACCCGCCTATTTGGACTTATCCTTGTCGTCAGGGTTTGATGCGGGGGTGACATCAAGCGCCGTCCCTTCTTTGTAGGACGACTTGAAGTTGCTAATAGCCTTGCCCAAACCCGCTCCGAGTTCTGGAAGCTTCCTCGTTCCGAAGAGAAGAATAACTACTAATGCGATGATTCCTAACTGCGTTGGGCTATTAAGCATAACGAGAACTCCTGTTGCGCGACATCGTGGCGTACGATCCGGCTCAGTCTAACACGGCTCAAGCTCTGTCACAGAGCTCAACCCTCTGATAACCTTACGCCATCACATGAGCAGCAGCAAGACTACCCACATACTCAAAGATTACGAGCACATCGGGCTAGGGATCTCGTTGCTAATCCATGTAATCGTCTTTTGGATCGTCTTTAACACAAAACCCCTCCCTCCCCCTCTGCCCACCACAATCGAAGTGACAATTGAGCCAGCATCGCTACCTGCGCCGAAACGACAGATCGTTTCACCAAGCGTTCCTTCGCTAAAGCCACCCGAGAACACGGACAAGATATCGGACGTTGACTCCCGAACTGACGTAGAGAAAATACGGCGCGGCGATCCAGGAGGAGCGCCTGGAAAACCAGAACAGCAGACTCAACCCAGCAAACCTCAGGAGCAGAGGAAACCGAGCGTAGCCCGACCCGAACCTCCGCAGAAGGTCGCGCCAAAACAAGAGCAACCGCGCAGCGACAACCCTCCGATCAAACAGTCGGAGCCGCAGCCTAAACGAGAGTTGCACCTATCAGACCTCAAGCTTGATAACGCGACGCTAGCGTCAAAGTTCGGCAATAAGCCTCAGAACCTGGGCAAAACTCAGAGTCCAAGCGCCACGTCTAGCGCCCCCTCCGAGTATCAAGCGTTCTCTCGTCCTCCCGGATCAGGCGCGGCGTTCGTGGGAACCGGCGGAATCAACGACCACCTTCCCAATCTACCCGACGGCGACATCACTCTGCTCAACGCTAAGGCAAACCAATACGCGGGCTTTGTGCGTCGGGTAGCCGTCCAGGTATTCACGCAGCTTCGCACCCAAGGCTGGGAGAGGATCTCCGCTCAACAGCTCCATCAACTTGGCGATTTCACAACCATCGAGGCTGTACTGACTCCTGACGGGAAATTTATACGCGCCACGATTATCGGACGCTCTGGCAGTGAGGCTTTTGACGGTGTCGTAAATACGTCTGTAAGCCAAGGAGCCAAAGATCCCAACCCTCCTGACGGAGCGCGCGCAAAGGACGGGCTCATTCACTTCATTTTTCGCGCCCGAAGTTGGTCGCAGATGGGAGTTAATCGCCGCTCGGGAGCCCCGACAGAGAATCGCTGGCTCCTACTCGCGACGGGGCTCGAGTAGGCCCCATAACTACCTGATTTTACCTTAATCACAGGACCTTATTTCTGCTTTCTTAAGGCACGCATTCGTTCAAGACGTCCATAACTATCTGTGATAAGGTGGGTTCGCCATGTCAGAGCAGGTGCGCAAACAAACTACGGGGCAGAATAGAACTGGTCAAAACGACCTGTCGGACCTCAGTGCGTCCAAAGACCTCCATCGGAAAGTCGATACGCACCCCTCGAACGCGCAGGACTTAGCGAGTTTATCGATCTCGAGCTCAAATTTCGTCCGCTCCTCGACGCAGACGGGACTCCACTCAAAGAGAGCACCCCGCCCCATAGCGACGGATCGATCTGTCTCATCGGAAACAAAACATCAGACGAGCACCTCCAATGGTTCAACCTCGGTCGCCACTGGAATTTTCAGAAATCCCGCCTATCCTTATCGGGGAGGCCTCGCGTCAAAGATAATCACGTTCTTCGCCAACCTCCTTAAGGTCCTTGAGCGGATCTTCCTCCGGCTGCTTGGGGCTCGAGATAGCGTGGCGCCTACGCCACGACACCAGCCCGCTCAGGAGGCGAAAAAAGAACAGAAGGACACCCGAGAATCAAAGCTCGAAGAGTCAGAACGGCACGCGCAAGTGATTCACCGCTCGTAGTTGGGTATTTAGGCTCGGTCTCTCGTTTTTCTCACTCGCGATCAAATCCAAATTTCCGTCGCCCCGACTTCGTGGTTTTTCTTACTCGCTTCCCCTCAAGACGCTTGCGCTCACTGCTAAATGTCTTGCGCGTGGCGACTCGCTTGCGCTGACGACGTAGCGCCGATTCAAGCAAAGTATGCAGCTTTGAAATGGCGCCCTCACGATTAAGCGCCTGTGTTCGATGCTCTTGGCAGGTAACCGCGATGTTCCCGTCAGCGTCCAGAACAGCTAACACCCTGGGATGCGCCCCCAAGCGAGCCTTCTCCTCAGTCGACAGCGCTAATGAGCGTATGTAATCGAACACGACCGTAACCTTAGTCTCCACTTTATTGACGTTCTGCCCGCCAGGACCTCCCGACCTCGAGAAGAACAACGAGAGCTCAGAAGCTGGTATGGCGACACGGCGAGATGTTGACATTATTGAACCATGCCATCTTTTATCGCCCGTAACACGCCCATTTAGAGAGCTAGGTATGATCGGTCATGAGAACAGCAAATCTCCCGTTTGCTCCTAATTGAGAAAAGCAGTATTTACTGCATCACGGTAGGATTCGGTGTTCGAGACGGGCCGCTGCGCGCTCGTAAGCCATCAGGATCCGATTCGATAGTTACAGGAGCAGGTGCATATATGGCTAATCAGTCTCGCGATCTCATCATTTTGGGTTCAGGACCAGGCGGATACGTCGCCGCGATTCGGGCGGCTCAGCTTGGGCGTCAGGTCGCCATCGTAGAACGCGAGGCTCTGGGTGGGGTCTGCCTTAACTGGGGTTGTATCCCCTCAAAAGCCCTACTCCGCTCAGCTCAACTTTATAACGACATGAAGCACGCCAGTGAGTTCGGGTTTGAGACTGGCAAGCTCGGCTTTGACTTAGGCAAAATCGTCACTCGCTCCCGCGATGTGGCGAATAAGCTCTCGGGTGGCGTGAGCTATCTGATGCGAAAAAACAAGGTTGAGGTCATCACCGGAAACGGAGTGCTCGAGAAGGGCAACAAGCTCGTCGTAACGGACTCGAGCAAGAAAGCGACAACCTACGACTTCAAGGATATCATTATCGCGACGGGCGCTCGTCCTCGTCCCTTTCCTGGCGTTGACGTCGATGGAGAGGTGATTCACACCTCGAGAACAATCCTTGAGAACAAGCGACTTCCGCAGAAGCTGCTCATCATCGGCGCGGGCGCGATCGGTATCGAGTTCGCCTACTTCTTCAACTCACTTGGCGTGCAGGTGACAGTTGTAGAGATGGCCGATCAGATCCTCCCCGTTGAGGATACCGAGGTGGCGCAGACCCTTGAGAAGATCTTCACTAAGAATGGCATGACGATCCGCACCGCGACAGGCGTGCAAAACCTCAAGAAGAGCGGCTCGGTAGTATCCGCGACGTTGAAGGGCAAGACCAGCGAGGAGCAGTGGAGCGGTGACGCGTGCCTCATCGCTATAGGAATCCTTCCCAACACCGAAAATATCGGACTTGAGAAGGTCGGTATCGAGATGAACCGTGGCTTCATCAAAGTAAATGAGTTTATGCAGACAAACGTGGCGCATCACTACTCGATCGGTGATGTCGCGGGCGGCGCGGCGTTGGCGCACAAAGCGAGCCATGAGGGAATCGTAGCCGCCGAAGTGGCTGCCGGAAAATCAAAACATCCCATGCGCTATGACAACATCCCCGGCTGCACGTACTGCCAACCCCAGGTGGCGTCAGTGGGCCTCACTGAACGCGCGGCCAAGGAAAAAGGCGTCAAATACCGAGTCGGCAAGATCCCCTTCTCCGCGATTGGCAAAGCGATCGCGATTGGCGAGCAAGATGGCTTCGTGAAGGTCATCATCGATGATCAGGTCGGTGAGGTGCTAGGAGTCCATATCATTCACGCCGAGGCGACGGAATTGATCTCCGAGGCGGCGATTATCCGTTCGCACGAAGGAATAGCGGCGAGTGTGGTTGATACCATTCACCCACACCCAACCCTCTCCGAATCAGTCATGGAGGCGATGGCACTTGCGCTCGGACGACCAATCAACTTCTAACGCTGACGTTGAAGAACGCCCCTCGCTGGAGATCTACGACCTCGGTATCATCGAGTATACCAAGGCGCTAGAGCTCCAGCGACAGTACCATAAGAAAGTCATCGATGGCTCGCAAGGCGATGTGCTTTTGGCGTGTTCGCATGAACCCGTGTTCACCTGCGGAACCTCCACGCTCGACGAGCACATCTACAAGCCCACTGACGAACTAGAGCGCCTCGGTTTTAGCTTGGTCAAAGTCGAGCGCGGGGGCAGCGTCACGTACCATGGACCAGAACAGGCGATCATCTATCCGATCGTCAATCTGCACAACCATCGAACGGACGTTGGATGGTATATGCGTTCGCTAGAGGAAACGATCATCCGAACGTTAGCCGATTACGGCATTATCGGGATTCGCATCGCCGGAAAAACAGGTGTATGGATCGACGACAACTCGAAGATAGCCTTTAGTGGTGTTCGAATCTCTCGATGGTGCACACTGCACGGTCTGTCGCTCAATGTGCTTCCGTGTTCGCGGCAATTCGGCTACGTGAATCCATGTGGCTTGGGCGCCATTCGCGTAGTTTCGATGGCTGAACTGACTCAGAGTACGCTCACCGTTCAGGACGTAACCGCTCAGCTCATGTCTCATTTCATTGACGTATTCGAGTACGTCCGCTGATCGATGCCCCGCTTCGCTGGGGGGTTAAAAAGAACGTGGCTCGCGCGACACGCTGGGAACTCTGATGTACTTAGGCCCCATGTAGAGAGTTCGCTACTTCATTAAAAAAGGCCCCCTCAGTGAAACTGACAGGGCCTCACGCTCCGTATATCGATAAATGGAGTGACGCTTACTTACCCAAAGCTCCAGCTACTGCGGCGCCAGTGTTAGCGACAGTCGCCGCGTCACTCTTGGCCTTAGCAGCCTTACCCTCAGTCGCTGCGCTCGCGGCGTGAGCCTTGGCCGCTTCCTTTGCGCCCGCTCCGTGAGCAAGGGCTACCGCGCTATCAGCCTTCTTCTCAGTTACCGCGACAGCCGAGTGCGCGTCGGCTACAGCCTTCTCGGTTTTAGCAATCGCCTGAGACGCGCCAGTCTCTGCCTGCGCGCTTACATAGGGAACTACACATACCGCCGTCAAAAGTATTAATGAACGAATCATAGGAGGTCTCCATAAGGGTAGTCATTCAGCGAAATTGATACCACGGCGCGGATGAGCGCGCCACGCGAAATGGAAGTCTACCATGGCACTTGTTCGCCAGTTGAGATTGGGTTTCCGCCCGAGCGTCCGCTTGTCACCAGAGCTGCTTCCCACCGTTTTCGATGCCCTGCGTAATCTCATCCAAAACCTCATCTCGCGCCCCTACAGCTACGAGTAGTGTATAATTAGGGCAGGTGTCATCGCGGGTGGAAGGCCCCGCCCACTCGGTCACGAGAAAAAGAATCGGCCTCTTATTCCATCCCTTATAACTACCCTCATATTCGGCTTTACTACTCTAAGACATCGATCGCCGCTACCAAACACATTCCTTCCATCAATGTCTCTTTCGAACTAAGGTGGACATGGCGCCTAACTAGTCGTAAATACTGACCACCCATAGATATCATGGCGATACAAATAGTGGCATGAAGCCTATCGGTATGCGAAGGTACGACACGATATCGTAATGAGCATACGGCTCAGCCCAAGAGGACACGATGCAAAAGAAGAAGCGAACAACCTCACCTCCCAAAGCGAAGAAGCCAGCGAGAAAAGTAACCCGCGCTACCAGTCGAGCTAAGATCGACAGCGAGCTCGCCTTGTGGGCATACAAATCGATGACAATGGCTCGAATCATCGATGATAAGACAATCACCCTCTACAAGCAGAACAAATGTCACTTTCAGATAAGTTGCGCTGGCCATGAGGGGATCCAGGTCGCGGCGGCTCATGTTTTTAGGCCAGGACACGATTGGTTCTACCCCTACTATAGAGACATGGCTCTGATGGTAGCGCTGGGCATGAGCGCTGAGGATCTGCTCATGAACGCCATGAATAAGCTTAACGACCCTGGCTCTCATGGACGCATGATGCCGATGCACTACGCCAGCATCCCTCTGCGAGTACCCCCTCAAAGCTCTCCCACTGGAAGTCAGTTCCTCCAAGCAGTTGGCTGCGCGCTCGGAGCCAAGATGAAGGGACTCGACGAAGTCGTATATGTTTCGGCCGGCGAAGGAACCTGCTCGCAGGGTGATTTTCATGAGGCGCTCAACTGGGCGTCACGGGAAAAACTTCCCGTGGTGTTCGTGATTGAGAACAACAATTACGCTATCTCCGTGCACATCTCAGAGCAGCTAGCTGGAAAGAGCATCGCGAAGATCATGGCGAACTACGAAAATCTCGCCACTCAGGAAGTCGACGGGTCCGATCTATTCGCGTCAATTGAGGCGATGCAAGCGGCGCACGAGCGCGCGCGACGTGGGGAGGGTCCGTCACTTGTCGAAGCGCACGTACCGCGGCTTCAAAGTCACTCCATCTCCGACAACCACCTTAAGTACCGCACCAAGGAGGATCTCGCGCAGGAGGCCAAGCGCTGTCCGATCAAACGCACTCGCGATCTTTTAGTGGCACATAAGATCAGCTCAGAGAAAGAAATTGACGCGCTCAATGGATTACTCAAAAAACTCGTGGATGAGGCCTCTGATGCGGCTGAGCTCTCGCCTGATCCCGATCCAGCGACCGCCTTGGAACACACGTTCAAGAACCCTGAGCCGTGGAAGGGGATTGAGGAGACACCCGCGACTGGCGAAGAGGTCTTTATTGTCGACGCGCTTAATCACGCGCTCGATGAGGAACTCGCGCGCAACCCGGAGATGTGCATCTTTGGCGAGGATGTCGCTCACGGCAAAGGTGGCGTGTTCACCGTGACCGCTGGTCTCACCGCGAAATACGGCGCCGCGAGAGTCTTCAACAGCCAGTTGGCCGAGAGCTCCATCGTTGGCGCAGCTATCGGTTTGGCGACGCGGGGAATGAAGCCCGTCGCCGAGATTCAATTCGGTGACTACGTATGGACCGGAGCCAACCAGATCCGAAATGAGCTCGCGATGCTCCACTATCGCTCCGCTGGTGATTTCGCGTGTCCCGCGGTCCTTCGCATACCGGTTGGCGGATACATTCGAGGTGGCGCTTACCATTCTCAAAATATCGAGGCGACGTTCGCGCATTTCCCGGGCGTACACGTCGTGTATCCATCAAACGCGACAGACGCTAAGGGGCTTCTCAAGGCGGCGATTCGAGCGGACGACCCGGTGCTTTTCTTGGAGCACAAAGGGCTCTATCGACAGGTCTACGCCAAGGGTCCAGAAGGCGACGCGAATCACCTCGTGCCCCTTGGCAAAGCCAAAACCGTTCGTCATGGAAGTGATATCACCGTTGTGACCTGGGGAGCGCTCGTCCACAAGAGTATGCTCGCGGCTAATCAGCTTGAGGCTCAAGGCTTCTCAGTCGAAGTTATCGACATCCGTTCAATCGTGCCACTTGATATTGAGCACATCTTCTCAAGTGTTCGAAAGACCGGGCGGGTCTTAGTCGCGCACGAGGACGTGCTGTTCGGTGGATTCGGTGGTGAAATCGTGGCTCAAATCGCCGAGACCTGCTTCACGCACCTCGACGCTCCCGTGAAACGCGTGGGCATGAAGTACGCCGCGGCCGTGCCGCACTCCCCAGTCTTGGAGGATGTGGTTCTTCCGCAGGATAGTGACATCACCAACGCGCTGCTTGAGCTCGCTCGATTTTAGTCACTACTTTTGATTGAACTTGAGCTCAATACGCCGATTCTTCGAGAAGGCTTCCTCTGTCATTCCGCCTTCGATCGGCTGATGCTCTCCATATCCGGTGGCGGCCAACCGCTCAGCGGGGATACCAGTCTCGATCAGGAACTTCACCACCGAGAGCGCTCGCGCTGTTGAAAGTTCCCAGTTAGATCGAAATTGTGGGGTGTTGATCGGTCGCTTGTCGGTATGCCCAACTACCGTCAGAATCCAATTAACTTCCTTTGGAATCGACTTCGAGACCTCTTTGAGCGTATCGGCTATCTTCACCAACTCCTGCTTTCCGCCTTCTTGCAGATCGGCTGAAGCGGATGGAAACAGAACCTCTGACTGGAAGACGAATCGGTCACCCACGATTCGGATCTCTGGCCGGTTGCCGAGCGCTTTCTTGAGCTTACCAAAGAATTCTGAGCGGTAGTCAGCGAGCTCCTCAACTTTCTTCAACATCGCCTTCTTGAGCTTCTGGTCGAGGTCAGTGATCTTCTTGTCTCGGTCTAGTAGCGTACTTTTAGCCGACGTGAGATCCGCCGTGAGAAGCGCGAGCTTTTTGTTCATCTCCTCAATCTGTTTCGACAACGCGGCGAGCTGCGCGGCGAGGGAATCGGATTGTGTCTTTTGCTTCGTCGCCTCCGCCGTCGCGGTATCCTTCTCCGCCCGAAGCGCGGCGAGGACTCCCTCTTTCTCGGACAATGCCTTGTCTCGAGCGGCCAAGAGCGCGTCTCGTTCCTGAATGAGGCGGTCCTTATCGATAGTGGCGCCTCGTAGAAAGATCAACTCGTCATTATCTTTCTTTATCGACGCCTCCAACTCATCCTTGCGCGCCTTCAATGCCTTCGTGGTGTTTTGCTCAAGGGTTAGCCACTCGGAGAGCTGGCGCAATTTAGAGGCCAACTCACTAAGCGCCACATCCTTGCTGTTAATCGTGCTCGAGAGATAAAATTGCGCTGCGACCATCACCATCAAGACAAGCGCGATCATCATCAACATCGACGACAATGCGTCAACGTATCCTGGCCAGACATCGAATCCACGACGTTTAGCGCGACGAGATGAGTAGCTCATAGTTCCCTCTTTCCGATTATCCCGCTAATAGCTCCGTCTCTCCAACCTTGGGTCCCGCGAGCAATCGCGCGATGACTCGCAGCTCGCCGCGTAGTTCCTCAGTTTGGATCTCGGATGAGACAGCTACGTGTCGACTAAATTCCTTCACACTTAAATCAATGCTGCGGGCATGTTGCTCCAATGACCCGACACTGGCGCTACTGATGATTTCAGCGAGCCTGCCGTATATCGGCGCAACCTCTTGCTGGAATCCAACCATCTTCGAGAGAAGCGCGTGTTGTGATTTGAGGTGATCATCAAGCGCGGCTAGAACCTCCTGAAGAGTTCGTGTGATAGCCTGCTCAGTCGCTCGCTGTTCCATCTGCTGACGCATCGTTCGCTGTAACTTATCGAGTTGATCAGCGAGACCAGTTACCACCGCGTCTTGATATCCTCCACCTACCGCCGACATCGGATATTTCAAAGACGAGTACTCGCCACCCGACGCTGGCTCGAACGGAGGCTCCTTTGAGCTAAGGATCTCCTCAAGCTCGGAGCAGAATAAGTTTTGGGCTCTGCCCGCTTGGAGGTCGATGAAACCTAGCACCATCGAACTCGCGAGGCCGAAGAGAGAGGCGCTAAACGATATCCCCATTCCGAACAGCGGCTTCTGCAGACCACCTTTGAAGGTATCAAAGACAGCCTTTACGTCTCCCTCTCCAAGGCTTAGGCCACCGATCACGGATCCGATACCACCAACCGTTTGAAGCAAACCCCAGAACGTGCCTAAGAGTCCAAGCAGGATCAGCACGTTCATGAGGTAACGAGTGACCTCACGACTGTCGTCGAGGCGGCCGAATACTCCATCAAGCATCGCCCGAAGCGAGAGCGTACCACACGTCGGTTGCGGGCTCGCGCTGCACACCAGCGACGTCAGAGGTTTGAGGAGATACGGAACAGGCTGATTGATCTGCGGTGACCGCATTCGCTCGGCCATCCAACGAGCGGATTGATCGACACGAAGTAGTTGGCGAACCGTTGCCGCCACTCCCACGACGAGAATCGCTAATATCAGCGAGTTGAAGATTGGGTTCGACCGAAAGGCCTGTTCCAATCCACTGTAGAGACATACCGCCACGCCAAGACACACAAGAGAGAACGCGGCGACCGTGCAGAGTTCAAGTTTAGGACGAGTCATAAAACCTTTTCCAGAATAACCGACTAGTGTCGAGGTTTCGGGCACGTCGACCTCCAGCCGTGGCTACACACCCATATAAGATGCCGCGAGACCTTCATTCGAGTTCACATTTTAAGGGAGTCCCCTATCAAATGGAGCACATAATTTCAGGGGTTTAGATAGCTTTCCATCACTCATTCCCCCAAATTTTCTCCACTTCACGCAGACGGCTCGACGCAATTGCCCCCACCGCATGGACCGTGGTGTACTCCTGCGACGTTTCATCCTTAGGAATGGCGACTCCACTTATGGCAAAGCTTTATTTTCGTTACGGAACAGTGGGAAGCGCCAAAACCCTTAATCTTCTCGCTGTCGCGCATTCGTACAGCCAACAAGAGAAGCGGGTCATCGTCATGAAACCCGCTCTCGACGACCGGTTTGGATACGGCGTCGTGAAGTCTCGTGCTGGGCTTCAGCGCGACGCTGACATACTGCTAGAGCCAGCAACTGTCCTAAACCAAGCCGAGTTTAAGGAGGTTTCATGTGTTTTGGTCGACGAGGCTCAATTTCTAAGCCGCCAGGTAGTCGACCAGCTGCGAGCACTCGCCATCGACATCGATGTCCCGGTCATCTGTTACGGACTTCGCTCCGATTTTCGTACAGAGCTCTTTGAGGGCGCTCAGCGACTCTTTGAGCTAGCGGACGAGATCACTGAGATAAAGACCACTTGCTTTTTCTGCAACCGACGCGCGCTTTTCAACCTAAAGCTTCTGAATGGCAAACCAACTACCGATGGACCCTCTATTGAGCTGGGAGCGGAGGAGAAATACCTTCCTGCATGTGCCGGCTGCTACACCAGTAAATTAGAGGAAACAAGGCTACTGCAAGCCTTGTAAAACAACGCACCGCCAAGTAAAACAGAGGCTCGTTTGCACTATTTCGCTCTGCTCCTGTGTAATACGTCATCTTACCCAGACTGCGGTTAGTCATCGTCATAACGAACGATGGTGGTTGATCTTTCCCCTAACCCAGTAACGGTTTATAACCTTTATAAGTTTCTTGTAGATCGAGGAGTTATCGGAACATGAAAGTTGAGATGCTGATGCCGCAGATGGGTGAGTCGATAGCCGAGGCTACCATCGCTAAATGGCGCAAGAAACCAGGCGAGTCTGTTCAGAAGGACGAGGTTATTCTTGAGATCTCAACCGATAAAGTTGACTCCGAAATTCCAGCCCCAGCCGCAGGTGTCATAGCAGAGCTCCTCTTCAACGAAGGAGATGTCGTTCCCGTAAAGACAAAGATCGCCGTAATAGAAACGAACGGAGCGGGTGCGGTAGCCTCAAGCAGCTCGGCTCCTGCGGTATCGGCTCCCGCCACTAATGGTAGCGCTCCTCACATCGAAGCCGCCCCTGCGCCTGCGGTAGAAGTGGCTTCACCAAAGAAAGAATCCAAGGAAGATGGCGGTCGGTACTATTCACCGCTCGTGAAGAGCCTTGCTGAGACGCACGGCGTTTCCCTCGTGGAACTTGATTCGCTCTCCGGCTCCGGTCAGGGTGGTCGCGTCACGAAAGAGGACTTCCTCAAGTACGTCGAGTCTCGCGGCGCGAAGTCCACACCTGCTCCAACACCAGCGCCTAGCGCGCCTGCGGCTCGACCTGCGCCAACTCCTTCTCCCTCATCGGTAGAGTGGGGCTCGGATGGAACTCGAGTGGTGATGATGGACACGATGCGGCAGGCCATCGCTGACCACATGGTTAAGTCAAAGCACACGTCGCCGCACGTGTACTCGATTCAAGAGGTCGATGTCACAAACATCGCCAACTGGCGCGCTAAGCACAAAGGAGCATTCGAGAAGAGCGAGGGCTTCAGCCTCAGTTTCACTCCGTTCTTCCTAGAAGCGACGACGAAAGCGCTCGAGGCGTTTCCGTATGTGAACTGCTCGCTTGACGGCAAGAAGATTGTCCTCAAGAAGCACGTGAACCTTGGCTGCGCCGTGGCGCTTGGTAACACTGGGCTTATTGTTCCAGTCATCAAGAAAGCCGAGGAGAAGAACCTCGTCGGTATCGCCCGCTCACTCAACGACCTGGCGCAACGAGCCCGCAACAAGAAGCTCGTGCCAGACGACGTAGCGGGAGGAACCTTCACCGTCACAAATCCAGGCGTGTTCGGCACGATCATCGGGACCCCAATCATCAATCAGCCACAAGTGGCGATCCTTTGCTTGGGCGCGATCAAGAAGCGGCCGGTGGTAATCGACGACATGATAGCGATTCGTCAGATCTGCTACCTCACGCTGTCTTACGATCACCGTATCGTCGATGGCTCACTCGGCGGACAGTTCCTGGCGTTCATTCGAGACTATCTCGAGAACTGGGACATGAACCGCTCGCTGTAGCGTGAGTCGGAGAGGCTCATGCGGGTTATCGGCGGAACAGCCAAAGGTCGAGCGCTAAAATCGGTGCCGGGAGATTCAACTCGCCC
This sequence comes from uncultured delta proteobacterium, assembly GCA_903904735.1. Classification (GTDB taxonomy): domain Bacteria; phylum Bdellovibrionota_C; class UBA2361; order UBA2361; family OMII01; genus OMII01. The sequence goes on along the minus strand of CAIVDM010000040.1, from coordinate 38,249 downwards.
GATACTCGACCGTGTCAAAACTCCTTTATTTGATATGCTGCGCGCGGAACTTCCGGGCATGAAACTTCTCGATCTCTTCGGCGGAACCGGCGCGGTGGGGATCGAGGCGCTCAGTCAAGGAGCCGAGCACTGCGTGTTTCTCGATACGAACGCGCGCGCCGTTGAGACCATTAAAGCGAATCTGGAGACAACAGGGCTTAAAGATAAAGCCGAGGTTCGGCACACGGACGCGTTCGTTTACCTGAGGAACTCGACGAAATCTTTTGATTTACTATACGTCGCGCCACCTCAGTATGAGGGCATCTGGATCGAGGCGATGCGCACCATCGCCGAGCGCCCTCACCTCGTAGCGCCAGGCGGGATGATAATCGTACAGATTGACCCGAAAGAATACGAGCAGCTAGATCTTCATACCTTCAGCGAGACGAAGCAACGACGCTACGGCAACACTGTCCTGGTGTTTTATACACCCACTGAGAGATCCGCTGAGCAGTAAGACCGTCAAGAGAAGCGAATTCTTGTGCCTTTCCCGATGGCTCTTCTCCGATGTATCGTCACCACATGATACCGGCTATCGACCAATCGATCTGGTCTAACATTATCACGGCGCTCCTCGCGGAACCCGGCCTATCCGCCGAAACGCTACGCGTTCGAGTATCGAAGCTGCGTGGCGAGACCGTCACCGTCCAGGGTATATACAAGGATCTGCGCAGATTACAATCATTGCGTGTTGTATACAGAAGTCACGCCAAGTTCTACTTATCATTGTCCTGGCTACTCGACTCAAAAGAGCTAATCGAGCGTGGGATCGCCGCGTATTCTGAGACCTCGGTAGTCGCAAGCTTCTTGCCCGACCACGGGGAAAGCCGCTCATGGAGCTTCTCAGACATTCACGCGATGGATCGCTTCGTCTCAAATATGGTCCTAGCGTTACAACTCCACGGAACATCCAAAACAAGCTTCCACTGGGTGCCGTACCCATGGTTTGCCGCCTATTATCCCGACCGGGCGCAACCATTCCTAAAGGAGTTTCGACGCTCTGGTCTCTCTGCCTACGGCCTATTCGGGGCGAAATCCCCCCTGACGGACGAGATTATCGCCGCCCAAAGGCAATTCGGACATCACTGGCGGGTCGAAACTCCCTCGTTCAAGCACTCTGAGGATACATCACTCACGATCAAGCCGCCTTTTATTTTATCGGTGAAATATCCGAAGAAAGCTGTCGAAGTCTTTCGAAGGTTCTTTGCCCTCCGCGCGCCTCCCGCGCCCAAGGCATACACTCCTTTCCACGATCTTGAGTTTCAGAAATTGTCGTACCGAGTCACCATTTCCCACAACGAGAGACGATCTCAATCTCTCGCTGAGCAGTTTACGTCTACACTGGCGACAAAGCCCGACTCGGCGAAGTCTCGGCGCTGAAGAACCCTACCTACGCCGCTGTCGCCTTCGGGTCGACCTCTTTGTCTCGCTTGATAGAGGCGCGATTTCTGCCGATCTCGTGATATCGATTATCTCGATTATCAAAAGCCAGCGTCACGGTAACGACCTCATTACCCTCGGTCACTGAATACTGAGTCGTCGCCGCCATATCACCCATACTCGGGCGAGCCTCTTCGGCCAATTTGGCTTCAGTGACCGCCGCGCCTTTCACTACCTCGTCCCCTTTTACTCCCTCTAAGGCGCGCAGGTCTGGGGCCGCCTCCACATCACCCAATCCAGCGCGGAGCCTAATCTGACGGAAGCGCTTAAACGCGTCATCAATACCCTCTCGGACTACTTTTCGGACAGCTTTCTCGATTCCTTCCTTCGCGCCTTCCCAACCCGCATCGACAAATTCGTCAACCAATTCGTCCTTACTCTTTCCAAGCTGCTTGGCTCGCTTCTCTACCGACTCTGAGAGTTCTTTCGCCCACGGCTCATCGAGCTCGCCTCGCAGGATCTTTCGCGATTGATCCTTATAGGCATGCTCCATATCTTCTTTGAGGATGTCAGATAAGTGCTTCGAAATCCCCTCGGTGAGTTCCTCTTTGATGGCGTCATCTGACGAACCCTTCATGAGGGCAGCTCGCGCCTTCTTCGCCATCGTTACGCCTTCTTTCTGGCTTACTCCTAGCTTCTCCGCCAGCTCCGCGCCCGCTTGATGCACCTTCTTATCCCGAACTGAGTGCAACAGCTCAAGCGCGGCATCGCTCACATGCCCCTTGACGTTAAGTCTTTCAAGGTGTTTCTCGACAGCCGCACTCGTCGCGTCGCGATGGATGGCTTTCACCCTCTCAGTGGTGAGGGTATCCAATCCCTCTTTCTGCACTAACTCATGCATCGCCTTGTGCGCGCTGGTCGAAGCCTCGCGAGCAAGCCCTTCATGGAGGTGCGTCATTGCCTTTCTTCCAACGAGCTCCGCCACTTCAACTTTCGACGCTTTCGCCCCTAGTTGCTCTACTGCCGTATCTCGAAACTGTTTAATAAGGGCTTTGCCTCCCGCCTCTTTTGAAAGCACGTCCAATGCTTCCTTGGCGACACTCTTCTCTACCTGCTTGGCGACGGTCTTCGCGCCCTCTTTGAAGAATTCCTTCGCCGCGACATTTAGCACCTGCTTGACGCCAACCTTTAACGCTGTGCGCCCCGTAACAACAGCCGCGATCGTCGGCGCGGCAGCGCCAGCAGTAGCAACCGTAGCCGCGATGGTCCCTATCGACATCGCCGCAAACGCTCCGTGCAGAGCTGCCTGAGTGAGGTGGGCTTGAGCCGCCGCCTGGTCACCTCTGCCATACGCCGCCAAACCGTGGAAGCCATGCTTGGCCGCCATACAAAGGTCAGTAATACCAGTGACCTCGCCGAGGCACTTTAGTCCTCCCACCACACACTGACCAGCGCCGAGCAGATTATTGCCGAGGCCTGAGAACGCTTCCCCTAATGTCGCTTGTCCCATCGCGACACGCGCTAAATCAGCAGCGAACTTAGGACCGGCCGTGGATAGTTTCCACGCTCCCGCACAAATATCCGTGAGTCCGATCGAATTGGAGAGCTCCAAGGCGAAGCCCGCGACAGATTTCACACCACTCGAGACGACCGCGTACGCCTTCGAGAGATGCGCTCCCGCCGCTGCAAACTCAGTAGAGACCTGGTGGCTAAGTTGCGACCACGACATCTGCCCGACTAACACCTTGCCAAATCCGAGCGCGGCGCTTCCAGTGGCAAGAAGCCCTTTTCCAATACCAGTGCCGACATCTGCCAAGACATCGCCCGTGGCCTTCAGAGCATTAAGCCCCGTCTCCGCTACCCACACCACCGCGTCTTTGCCCTTCTCAACTGCCCACGCGCCCGCCTTCACGACACCGTCCGCCACGTTCGTCGCGGCTTCCACGGCGTCATGTACCGCGCCAACCGGGTCGGTTATCACCTTCTGACCGTATCGAACTCCAGCCGAGATCGCTTGTCCTGCCTTGCTCACAAAGAAGCTTCCTACATCCCACGACAGGCGAAAGAAACCTTTACCCGCATCGACAGTTTCTTGGGCCGCGCTCGCCAGGAAGGTACGCTCTGTCTGCTGTGGCGCCGCGACCGGCACTGGTCGAGCCGCGGCGCGCGCGGCGGAAAGCTCTTCCGCGGCTTTTTGTCGCTGCTGCTCGAGCTCAAGCTGTTTCATCAATGTTTGAGTCGCGCGCTCATCGACTGGCGCGCGCATGAGAGGGGCGGCTGGCTGAGAAGGTGTCGTGGCGTTTGGTTCTGACGTTCTTCGTTCGAGCTGCTCACGTGTCGCTCTACGTCCCTGAGAGGTCATCGTCTCGTGAAAGTCATCTTGGGCGCGGGTATGATTGACCGCGTTCTGAGCGATACCCCGACGAATCTCCGAGGCTCCTTCTAGCCTCGATTCAGCGCCAGCGAGACCGTCTGGACGAGCGTGTGGGTCTACCGACTGCGTAGGCTGTGTTGGGCGGTTGCGGGAAAAGTCTAACGTCATAACCTAACGGATTCCGATTACGCGAACTAATTCTGTACGTTCTCTGAGAACACTCCCCAGGGCTATCAATGAAGATATGAAGCTTTCCACCCGAGATGTCACATAAGGATAGGTTCTGGCAGGTACATCGGAGACCACCGTCGCATGACCGTGATAACCACCTGATATTCCATATCAGCGCGTAAGCAGACAAAGCCGCGCTACGCACCTCACGGAGCTAGAATCTATGGAGATCCAGTGTCTTAGGAAATATCGCCGACTCGGAACACCATGTCAGTAACGACGTCCCCCGGCTTAAGGTAGTGCGATAACTTCTGCAGAAGCATCGGCTTCATAAAGGTGAGCTCTTGAGCCCACACCGAATGCAGCGTGTTCACGAGCAATGTTTTGTTTCTGATACAATCGGGCTTTGTCACCTCAGCTAATCGCGAACCGACGATTGAGTGCCAGTGTAGAATAAACTCATAGCGTTCAACGCGCTTATCCATCCCTCTGTGAGAGAGCACCTTGGAGAGGATCGATTTAACGTTTGTGAGATCAGTGGCGACTCCCGCGACGCGGCGTCGTCGTGGCTGCCATGTATTTGGTCTACGTTGCTGGTCAGAGTTATCGGCTACCTTATTCGAGAGATATTCGGTGGAGCCTTGCTGATTCGGCGCGACTGAGCGACTCGACACCTGCGTCGACACCGCTCCGTTACCTATCAACTTACCGATTTTCTCCACCGTTCTTATCCTTCTTCTCGAAGATAACGACAACCTCGTCTGGTCGACTCATTCCCAGCTCACTTCTCGCGGCTTTCTCCACCGTTCTCGGGTCGACCTGAAGTCCTTGCACTTCACGCTTGAGAGCTTGAACTGTATCAGCCAGTTTAATGTTCGCTCGCTGTTGCTGCTCAAGGCGCCGATTGAGAGACGAGAGCCTAACGAACCCGTCGTCGGAAAGAAAGGAAAAAGCGGCCGCCACGACCGCGCATCCAATGAGAAACAGAGTGGCTGTTGAACGCATATGCTCATGGTACACAGCCCTGTCCCGATTCGCTAGCTACATTATTGGAACTATTGGCAAGTTCGTTCGCTCCGACCCATTTACTTCACTTCGCTATGGGGGGTAATATCTGCCCTGTTTTAGAGCTACGAAATTTGGAGAATACGACGATGAAATCGAGTGCTATCGCCTCAGTAACCGCTTACGAGTGTCTTGACTCGCGTGGATTCCCGACGGTTGCCGCAACGGTTACCCTACAAAACGGCGCGCAGGGAAGCGCGATGGTTCCATCAGGCGCCTCCACAGGTGAGTACGAGGCTCTTGAGCTGCGAGACGGTGACAAAGATCGATACCTCGGCAAAGGCGTTCTCAAAGCCGTAGAGAACATCAAGGAAAAGATCGCCCCGGTCGTAGCTGGTCACGACGTTCTTGAGTTAGCGAGCCTCGACCGTAAGTTGATCGACCTGGATGGAACAGAGACCAAGAGTCGCCTCGGCGCCAACGCGATCCTCGGCGTTAGCATCGCCGCCGCTCATGCTGGCGCGAACTGCCTCGGCATTCCTCTTTTCCGATACATCGGTGGGGCAAACGCTCGACAGCTCCCCGTCCCGCTCGTGAACATCATCAACGGCGGAGCGCACGCGACAAACCTCCTCGACTTCCAAGAGTTCATGATCGTGCCTCACGTGTCAGGCACCTTCTTCGAGAACATCCGCTGCGCGGCCGAAGTATTCCACTCCCTCAAGAAGAACTTGAAGAAGAAAGGGCTTTCAACCGGCATCGGAGATGAGGGAGGTTTCGCTCCTGACCTCGAGAGCCCAACAGCGGCGCTTGAGGCTCTCGTTGAGTCGATTTCCGACGCTGGATACCAACCGGGTGCCGACGTATCCATCGCGCTCGATGTGGCGGCGAGTGAGTTCTTCAGCGATGAGAAGGGCAAGTACGTCTTCAAGAAGAGCACTAAAGAAGAGTTCTCGTCCGCGGATCTCGTTGATCTTTACGCTGGATGGGCCGCTAAGTACCCACTAGTCAGCATCGAGGATGGTCTCGATGAGAACGACTGGGATGGATGGCGCTTGATGACCGAGAAGATCGGTGATCGCGTGCAACTCGTCGGCGACGATCTCTTTGTGACTAACGCGAAGCGTTTAGCGGACGGGATCTCCCAGGGCGCTGGCAACGCCATCTTGATCAAGCTTAATCAGATCGGAACAGTGACCGAGACCCTCGAGGCGATCGACCTCGCGCACAAGAACGGGTACCGCTCAGTTATGTCGCACCGTTCAGGTGAGACAGAGGACACCACTATCGCTGACCTCGCCGTAGCGACAGGATGTGGGCAAATCAAGACCGGCTCCGTATGCCGTAGCGAGCGCACCGCCAAGTACAACCGCTTGCTCTGGATCGAGACGTTCCTGGCTGGCTCGTCGATTTGTAACAATCCATTCGCGTGATAGCCTGGCTCGTTAGCGTAGCAGCCGCGGTGACCCTGTTCACGGGGTGGTGGTATCCGGGTTCAACCCTGTGCGCCGCCCTCGGATGGAGTTCCCTGCCACTCTTTTATGTGGCGCTCTCTATCCCACGGCGGCGCGTTACGAGACTCTTCGTGTCTGGTATCGCCACGTACACCGGAGGCTTTTACTGGCTGTTCTCGACGATTAGTGACTTCGGTGGTTTTCCCGCCATCGCAGCAATCGGCATATTCGCGCTGTTCGCTGTTGGGAGCGCCGTGCAATTCGCCATCTGGGCGTTCTGCTGGCAGCACTTACCCGCCTGGTGCGCGCGCTGGGGGTTGAGAACCGCCCTCTCCTGGCTCGTGGCTCACCATTTCTGGATAAAGATCTTCCCTTGGGATTTCGGGCACACGCAGCTCGCGGTCGCGCAATTCGCCCAGTTTGCCGGCATCACGGGAGTGACTGGCATCACATGGATGATGATGTGGGTCGTTGAGGCTCTCTGCGCGAGACGCTCAGCGACACTCCTCGCTCGAACGCTCAGCGTGAGCAGCCTCGTCGTCGCTATCGGTTACGGAATGTGGGTCGAAGAAGCCTTGCGAACAGCCCCATCGGCGCCGCTCTCAACCGTGCTCATTCAAGGCAACGTGTCTCTCCAGCGAAAGCACGATGTGTCGTATTTTACGGTGAACCGAGAGCAGTACCTTAAAACCAGTCAACTCGTCTCAAGTAAAGACACCCTCATCGTCTGGCCCGAGTCGACGATCACCGACTTCATTCCCGCGTCGATCGCGACTGCGCAAGAAGCCCCCGTTTTACCACACTTGGGGGACGGCTCCGCGTTTCTGGTTGGCGGACTCACCTATCGCTCAAGAAAGGAATACTACAATAGCTCAATTCTGATCCGCCCCGATGGCAGTATCGCTGAGCCATATAACAAGATAATCCTCATGCCATTTGGGGAGTACACCCCCTTCGCGTCTCTCCTGCCATGGCTCGCCGAGATCAACGCCACCGCCGGGCAGTTCACCGCTGGGAGCGGTCCCGCCGTTCTCTCGTTTTCTCTTTCCGACGGAAGGCAGGCACGACTCTCACCCCTTATCTGTTATGAGGACATCGTTCCTGAGCTGGCGCGCGAGGCGACGCGACGTGGCGCCGAGGTTCTGATCAATCAGACTAATGACGCCTGGTTTGGCGACACCATCGCGCCGTATCAACACCACATGATCGCCGCCTTCCGAGCGATTGAGAATCGACGGTATCTCTTACGCTCAACCAACACAGGACTTACGGCTGTGGTCGATCCCCTCGGCAAAACACTCGCCTCTCTCCTTCCCTACACCGAGAGCGTACTTCCGATGGAGGTAGCGCTATTGACGTATCAAAGCACCTACACGCAACTTCCTATATCCTTGATGTGGCTGGCGCTCGCTTCAGTAACAGCGTTTGCGGTTTGCGCATTGGCGATCCGTTCTCGCTCATCTGCTCAGAAATCTCTGTAGGTAACTCCAAAAACGTCCGAACTAACTGGCAGGGTGGTGAAAAATGATTTCCTGTTGCGCATTTCGATAGTTCGACTGCAACTTCGTTGGAGTCGCCGAAAAAATCCTCATCGTATCTCAGCGGATACGCCTCCGGTTTTTTCGTCGCCTCCGCCTCGTTTCGTCAAAACTCTCAAAATGCTAACGACGGAACCATTTTTTACCACCCTGCAAGACAGCGGCGATGATACGCCGTGGTCCTCAGGCTATACGCTCACGGGACCCAAAAGGAATAACAGGAGATAGTCATGCCAGCCTTTACTCGCGGTGCCTCACTTCGCTTCATCGGGCTCTGTATCACGCTTTCCGCCGCTACCGCGTGCGAGCGTCCTCAAGCTGGACCAGACAAGACAATAGCGGGGGCGATCCTAGGCGCCGGATGGGGAGCGGGCGCCGGAGCCGTCGTCGGCAATCAAGTGACCGACACTCCGGGCAAGGGAGTTGCCGTGGGAGCCGGACTCGGGGCTGCCGCAGGAATGCTCATGGGTATGGGATACGACCTCGAAGAGAGCGTGCAACTCGACCAGAACAGGCAGCTCTCTGGATTAAAGGTACAAAGCGCGGCGACCCATATGGAGCTGGCCAAACTGCAGTCCTCCCTCGACTCAAGCGGGAATATAGATCCAGTCGGTGGCGTCTATACGGCGTACTTTGACGAGGATCAAACGAATCTACGCCTTGGGGCGATATCCGCCCTTGAGAAGGTAGCTGAGACTATCAAGGCGTCACGCGGGTTTCACGCGGTGTACGTGGTCGGTCATACCGATGAGACGGGACGAGCAGATTATAACGAGAAGCTCGCGCGTGGTCGCGCCGATTCAGTGGCGGCATACTTGGCCGGACGAGGGATTGCCCTCGATCAGATAAAGATCGACAGCTTTGCCGCGAAACGGCCAATCGCCACGAACAGAACAGCCGCGGGTCGCCAACTTAATCGACGCACCGAGATCTCGATCATCCGATAGTGTCGAGATCCCTGTGACAACGGTTGCGTGTTACCGCGAGATAGACCAAGATCTACAGCAATTGGGAGGCCCCCTATGAAGCAAGCTTACATCGTTGACGCGGTTCGCACCCCTCGTGCGCGGCGAAAAGGAAAGTTCTCAACGGTTCATCCCGTAGATCTGCTCACCTATCCCCTCAACGCTCTCGTGACTCGATCGAAACTAGCGCCCGAAGTAGTGGAGGATGTGCTCGTGGGATGTGTCACACAGACCCTTGAGCAGGGGTGGTGTGTTGGTCGCGCCGGCGTGCTCGCGGCGGGCTGGCCATTTACGGTCCCAGCGACCACCATCAATCGCCTGTGCGGATCAGGACAACAAGCGCTTAACTTTGTCGCGAGCAGCGTTCAAGCTGGGCAGTATGAGCTCGCTATCGGAGGCGGTCTTGAGCACATGACCCGCGTGCCGATGTTTAGCGACAGTGGCGGAGAAGAGAGCCCCCTGCTCAAGAAGCACCACCCTGACCTCGTGCAACAAGGCGTGGCGGCCGAGATCTTAGCCGAGCAGTTTCACATTACTCGAAATGACGCAGACTCCTTTGCCTTACGATCGCAAAAGCTCGCCAAGCAAGCGATCGACTCCAATCGTTTCGCGAAGAGCGTAATTCCAGTTCCCTATAAAGACGAGCATGGTGTGGAGCACACGCTCGCCGTTGATGATAATCCTCGACCAGAGACGACCCTCGAAGGACTAGGCGCGCTGAAGACCGTCTTTAAGGAAAATGGCATCATCACCGCCGGCAACGCCTCCGCGATAGTCGATGGCGCAGCGGCGATTTTGGTGGCGAGTGAATCCGCGCTGAAGCAACACTCCCTCACTCCACGCGCGCGAGTAGTCGCGCATGTGTCGATCGGCTCACCGCCACGCGTGATGCTTACAGGGCCCGTCGAAGCGACGAGGCAGGTACTCAAGCGCGCGGGACTGTCGATTAAGGACATCGACGTATGGGAGATCAACGAGGCGTTCGCCCCCGTTCCGATCATGACGATGCGTGAACTCAACATCCCCGAAGAGCGGGTGAATGTAAACGGTGGAGGCATATCCCTCGGGCACCCCCTTGGGGCGACAGGCGCGGCGCTCATCGGCACTGCCCTAGACGAACTCGAACGAACCAAGGGCAGATACGCTCTTATCACGATGTGCATCGGGCTTGGCATGGGCATCGCGACGGTTATCGAACGAGTGTGAAATTGGGGCGAAACTAGGCAGAAAATCGGGAATATATCCGATTGATTCCCTGTAGGTCGCGAGTACAGGGGACGACGCTCCAATAAGTTAGGGTCTTAAATGGCCTCAAGCGGTTTGTGATTCGAGGGTCGAAGGTAGTTGTAGGAACAGACGCGAGATAAAATCTCACGTTGGAGTCCGACTAAGTCATAACAAATAAGAGTTTTTCGTAGGATAGCTCCTCTCTCATGTTGCGTTCGATCGAGATACTACTACTGTACTTTATCGACTGGTTCTATCAGTTACCAGCCGTAGTGGGACTGCTCACCCTCGGCATGGCCGCGGTTGCCTGTCTGATCGCCCAATTTTTCATCGCCGGAAACACCACACTCGTACGAAGCTTCATTCCCGGTGTATTGGGTCTTCTCTTTTTCATCGCTGAGGTGCTTCACCTCACCGACCAACGGCGCGTAACCACCACAGTACAGGGTATTCTAGACACGTTTCAAGCTGATGCTGGCGGAGTTACACCGATTCCTGTTCTCGAACCACTCATCGCACTCCTGGTCGGTCCCGCGGCGAACAGATTTGTGGCGGAGGAATCGCTGTTTGTTGTCCTCTCCGCGTATCTGTTTTTTGTCGTACGGTACAGTATCTCCGAGTACCGAAAAACAGGCGTCATCATCGGAGATCTCTCGTTTAACAGGATGTTCAAGGACGACGCTCGTCGCCCCAAGCGCTCCATGAGCAACGAGCTCGGCTCAGGCGATCTTGCTAATACTGAACAGATAGCCAATTGGATGAAGCCTTCGGGAAAGACCGGGGATACCTACCTCAGCGTCTCGGAACTGCGGGGCAGCGAGGGCCTCGCGTTTCCAACTGGCAAACTCTGCATCTCTCGAGATGAGCGAAACAGACACGTTCTTGTCGTAGCCAAGACAGGTAGCGGAAAGACCAGTCGTTTTATATTACCGATCCTCTACAACGACTGTATGGATCCAGTATGCTCGACCATCGTCATCGACTCCAAGCCTGAAATGTGGCGCAAACTCGCCGCGATGACCCGTAAGTACAACCCCGAGAAAAACATCCTTCTCTTTAATCCCCTTGACCGCGCGCGGTCCCTCAGCTGGAATATCCTCGGAAAAATTGACGACGACACCGATTGTAAGCTTATCGCGCAAACGATTATCTCCGCGACTGATCAACCCCAGGCTAAGTCGGACAGCCCATTCTTTCGAAACAACGCGCTAGCGATCCTGAACTCAATCATGGCGGGTCTTCTTCACGATCCGAATGAACTACTCTCGATGCCACGCATCCACGAGATCGTTCAGTCCGGCATGAAGCCGATGTGTGATTGGCTTGAGGCGCGTCCGTCCGCGATCCGAAACTCGCGCACCTTCGTTGAACTCGCTCGCTCCGGCTCTCAGAACGCCGACACGATCATGTCGGAATTAAGTATGCGTCTCTCCGCGTGGGATCTGACCGCTATTCGCGCCACGACTTCGAAGATGGAGCTAGACATTGAGGAGCTTATCTCCAAACCGACCCTCTTCATCGTTGAGCTTCGAGAATCTGAGTTAGAGATGCTTCGACCGATGGCGAATGTGATCGTGGTCGAGGTCCTGCGCTTTCTCACCAAACGCGCCGAGCAGTGCCCCAGCAATAGACTTCCACGACCCGTTGGACTCGTCATCGACGAGTTCGCCAGCGCCCTCGGACGACTCCCGGATATTCACGTAAAGCTTAACACCCTCCGCTCTCGTAACGTAAGCGTCGTCGCGGCGATCCAATCAACCGCTCAAGTAAAAGCGAACTACAACGACCAATCCGACTCAGTGCTCGCCGGTTTTAGCACCAAGATCTTCATGCCAGCGCTCGATCAGGTAGACTCCGAGTGGGCGTCGAAGGAAAGCGGTCAGATGACGATCCGCTTCCAAACGCAATCGACGGGCGCTAACCGCAAGATGATTGAAGTCTTCGCGAGCCGAAATGACAGCACTCAGGAACAGGTTCAGCAGCGCGCCGTTTTGACCCCGGATGAGATCGGACGCCCCGCCGATAATATCAACACGTTCTTCATGCCGAACACCCCGGTGTTTCAGGGGCATATCATTCCGTTCTTCAAGCTACCTGAGATGCTCAAACGTCTCTCAGAGTTCGATGCCGAGGATCTAGAGCTCAAACTCCGCGCTGAACCGATTCAGTATATCGAGGAAGCCCCACAAGCGCCGCCACCCGCGAATAACAACGGCGCGGCGACCGCGCCCGGCGGATTGCCCGCGGGTATCACGAACACCGCCGGCTGGTCAGACGCCCAGGTTCAAACCAAGCTTGAAGAGGTCAAGAAGAACCTCGATTGGGACAACACCACCGGAAGCGCTCGAAAATGGTGGGAGGCTTTCGAGAATGAGAATAAGACCCGTATGCCGCTTGTGCTGCGACTCGGCGAGGAGCTTCAGAACCGAAAAGCGACCATTACTGAGTTCTTCCTCGCCTACGTGTACAGCAACACCGACAACATCCAGGCTAACTTAAGCTACCTTGATTACACGAGGCTCAAGAAGGAAGAGGAAAAGAAAAAGAAAGACGCCGCCGCGAAAGCGCTTCAGAGCGCGGGGGGAAGCTAGCCGCCCTTAGCGACCACATGGAGCCAAGCGGCTCTCTGCTGTAGCATCTGCCGATCCTCTTCGATATTACGTTGCCTCTGCTGAAAAACTGCCGCCTCTTAGCGTCGCTATTATTCCACGCGCCTCGGGCTTCATTGGCGACGAGCGTCCTCCATTTATTGAAACACTCGGGTTCTATCTATCTTCCGCGGGGTGCTAAGGCTCATCGAGAACCTTGACCGTTTATGCGGGTATCTCTCTTACTTGAGACTTCTCAGCCCGAACAAGTATCGCGCCCGGCTTGACTCCCTTGACCCACGGGCTCACCACCACGCTCTGCGCTTGGCACGAGCCGATAGGATTTCCCGCAAGGTCCATGAAGGACTCGATGCGAGCATCTACAGTCTGACCATCATGCGAAATGAAGGTGAACGTCGCGTTGTCCGCCGAGAAGTCCTGCAGCGCATAGAGCGCTATCGCCTCACCCCGCTCAACCGAGACCACCTCGCCAAGACACGAGTTGTCGCGTAGCAATCTGGTCTGCGGCTTCATCCTTGAGAACTGCTTATCCGTACGATTGCGTTTAAAAAACGGCGCCGAAGTCGGCCGAGGCCAGCTTTCTCCGAGCTCGTTATCGTTCGATAACACCTTCTCACATAATTCCTTGATACCTGCCGCGGAGTGTCCCTCTTCGCGTAGATCTCTCATGTCAATTCGGACCGTATGCATCCCCCCGGCGTCAAGATTCGCCAATTTATCGAGAATGAAGTGATCCTTGTTCAGGTACATGAACGTGCCGTGCTCATTCTCAATCGTTGGAAAGGGCCTAGACGCGGACTCCTCAGACATCGAGTCAGCGTAGATCCATTTCACGTCCGCCAACTCCTCTCCACTTGAGAAGTTTGACCGCAAAAGCTGCCTCTTTGAGTAAAATAGCAATATCTTCCCAGCGCCCAGGATCTCGCACTGCGTCGAGAGCTCTCGACAACAGGCAATGAGTTTCTCCTCCGGGAGTTGCGTCGAGAGAACAAGCCGTTCGGGCGCCAAATCACGCACCCAACGCTGAAGACCAGGCACGTTGTGATTCGAGTTCTCAACAACGAACTGCAACTTCTTTTGCGGCAAGCGCTCTCGCACCCACACCGCCGCGCCCGGGTCTTGTGTTCGGATCGCGTCGAAATTCTCAAGGTTCATTGACGCGACAAGCTCGCACTTCGCCTTAAACTCGCCCTGCGTCATAAGGATATCCCAGACGAGAACCGGCTTTAATCCACACTCGACAGCATAGCTCGCGAGCTCTACCGCGCGCTCCTTCGATACCCTTCCCTCTCGTCCAAGTTCGCGAGGCTCTATCAACACCTCCTCAAGCGATCGTGTCGCCGCGCACGCCTGGATATCTTCTCGTGATGTCACAAATGTATTGAACTTCATACGCGCGCCGCCCTCACAACATTCATCGGCTCCACAAGCGCCAAGCGCTCATCGAGTGGAATACGCACCACACAATCTTGCCGCGGAGAATCCATGCGATTCCCCAGCAGATCGTAGACATCGTTCACCGGCACATGGATCGGATCCCCTCTGAACGGCAATATCTCGACCCGCTGGTCCTCCAAAATCGGGGCGTAGAGCCGAACCGCGGCGAAGCGATCACACTTCTCAAGCACGATACCCGTGAATTGATGCGTGCCAGAGCGGATAGTTCCCTGCCTATCCTGGAACGTGGATAACATGCCAGCCGGCTTTGAGAACGAAGCGTCGAAGTAATCTCTGTGCGGAACGCTCACGAGCTCGGCGTTTAAGCGGTTCATCTCGTCTGAGAATCCAGCGCCAGACACATGAAGGTCAATCGCCCGTCGATATGCGCGGCAGAGCGAGGCAACGTAAAACAACGACTTCATTCGCCCCTCAATCTTGAGCGAATCTATCCCCGCCTCACAGAACTCAGGCACATACTCAAGCCCACTCATGTCTTTCGAGGACATGAAAAAGGAGTTACTCGAACACGATGACGCGGGACTACTTTGCTGATACTGGAAACGGCATGACTGGATGCAACCGCCACGATTGGAGTCTCTTCCCGCGGTGTAGTTCGAGATAACGCAATTTCCCGAGTACGCCATACACATGGCGCCATGGATAAACATCTCCACCTCAAGGCCTGCCTCAGCCTTGATCTCAGCCGCTTCTCGAATGCTCACCTCTCGTCCCAAGACGATTCGCTCAACCCCTTGGCGCTTCCAGAACGACGCGGAAGCCGTGTTCAAACACGAAGCCTGCGTTGAAAGGTGAACGTTAAGCCGTGAGTGCCGTTGTACGACATCAATAACACCGAGGTCTGACACGATCACAGCCGTTACGCCGATCTCATCGAGAAACTGACAGAACTCTCCCAATCCTTCCAAATCGTCGTCGTGCAGGAACGCGTTGAGCGTTATGTAGGTCTTTACGCCATGCTTGTTGGCGAACTCAACTCCCTGTCGAATCTCATCGAGGGTAAAGTTGTCGGCTCGCGCTCTGAGGCTAAACTTCTGTCCGCTAAAAAACACAGCGTCGGCACCATACAGGACCGCGACTTTCAGCTTCTCAAGACTACCCGCTGGGGCCAGTAATTCAGGCTTCATCATGATCGGGATAATACCTGAATTTGTTTGGCTTTGCGAACTGGGGGCATGGCGAACGGAGATGGGCGCAGGTTTATGAAAATTCAAGGATTTTAGGGATTAGCTCGCCTCTCGAGGCTCGCAACTAGACCTGCGTGTCTACCCCAGTTATCCCTTGAGCACCCTTCGAACCGCCCTCTCAAACACTCCCCAGCCCGGATGCACATACGACCTCCAGCGCCCCACAAGCCGCCCCTCTCTATCGAGCAGAAACTTCTCAAAGTTCCACCGAATCTCCCCCTGGAGATCGCGTGGTCCGCGTGTCGTGAGCGCCGCGAAAACCGGCTGCTTATCCGCTCCCTTTACCGGCGCCTTTGGAAGCAAGTCAAAAGAGACGCCATGATTAATCCTACAAAACGACTCGATCTCTGCGTCCGAGCCTGGCTCCTGCCCCCCAAAATCGTTGCTGGGAAACCCAAGCACAACGAGTCCTTTGTCCCCGTATGTTTTGTGCAACTCCTCAAGGGCGTCGTATTGCTTTGTGAATCCGCATTTCGAAGCGGTGTTAACTATCAACACCACCTTGCCTCGATACTTGCCGATATCAAACAGAGCCCCTGATGAGTCGGGAGTTTGTAAGGGATACAGCGATGCGTTGGCCGAAGAGCTTGAAACTAGTCCGCCAAAGATTGAATGAATGATGCTCATGTGAGGTACCTGAATCGTAGAAAAGGTCTTAATAACGATGCTCCGACAGTATGTATCACATATTCCAGCGCTTCGCCGCAAACGCAGGTCGGCTCTCACCCATTTCACAGCATAGATTATCCATCACTTGAAGCGGAGTGTGTGAACATCAGCGCTGTCCGCCAAACACTCTACGAGGACCTTGCGGCGATCATCTCGCGCCATGTTCAGCTGCCATGATGCAGCTTATCTTCTCTCTGTGCACGCACTCTCTCTGCTCTCTCTGATGTGCTCTCTCTGATGCGGGGCTACTTTGGTCGTGTGCTTGGAAAGTAGCCCCCTACTGGGGGCCTGCAAACCTGAAAAACCCCCGAGATGTGAAATATTTACGAGATGAGCCACTGCTAATCGTGCGTGCTGAACCGTTGGGAATCGCGATTTCGACCCTAAAATCAAAATAAGGCTTTGCCGTGCAACCTTTATGTGTGGGCACAGCGGACTATTTTAAATAACTATTAGGCACCCGTCCATTTCAACGGTATCGACCCAGCTCTCGATCCGTAATAGACGTGGGGCTAACTTTGTTGGATTGCGAGTACGTCACATGATGGAGTGGGTTAAAAAACTTATTCACGAGCTCCGAGAGGTGGTAAACCCCGTCATCTTTCTCTTCTGCATGTTCGAGTTAGTCGCGATTACGAACTGGCTTCTCCTGGAGTCTTACAGCATCACCCCAACTCATACGGTGATCGCTGCGGTTGGAGCGCTCATCGGAGGCAACGCTATCCTTATCGCGAAGAAACTTCCCTATCTTCATATCTTCCAGGGGTGGCCGGTTCTTATCTCGGTCCTGTGGCTTGGCTCTGGTCTTGGCTCTGGTACGGGGTTACTTAGTTGGCTCTGGTACGGGGTTACTTTGGTCGACAGGAATCCGCTGATACTTGGCTCTGGTGAGCGCTGGAGGTTTTAGCCGTGATGGCGGTGGTCGTCGGCGATAGCCACAAACGTTTCCAGCTCCTCTGATCGCAACCTCGGCGATTCAAACACAACGCGGTTACGACCAGGTTTTTAAAACACTGGTAGAAGCTCCCCATACGACGGAGATAAGCCCCTTATCCGCGCAAATCAGCTCTTGTCGCCCTCATGTTCTGGAATATCTCGTTTGACACGACCCTTGTTGCTCCTAGCTAAGTGATATCTGCGAGGTTATCTGTACCGTGACTAAGTCGGAAAGGAGAAAGTCAGTGAAAATCGCATTTTTTAGCGCGCAGCCATATGAACGGTCGATTTTTGACGAGACTATCGCCCAGCCTCAATACGCCAGATACAAACTAACATACTTCGAGAGTCGCTTAACCGCTGACACGGCGGTTCTAGCCGACGGTCATACAGTCGTGTGTCCGTTTGTATGCGACGATCTTTCTGCGCCCGTCATCGATCGCCTTCACCGAATGGGCATACGGCTCCTGACGTTGCGATCAGCCGGGTTTAATCATGTGGATCTTGCGCGATGCAGAGAGTACAACCTCCGCGTAACGCGTGTCCCCGCTTACTCTCCGTATGCGGTCGCTGAACACACGACGTGCCTTCTTCTCTCCCTCAATCGAAAAATTCATCGAGCGTACCAGCGCGTCAAAGAGCTCAACTTCTCGCTGTCAGGATTGGTGGGATTCGATGTGCATGGCAAGGTGATCGGAGTCATCGGCACAGGTAAGATCGGAGCCGCCTTCATTAATATCATGATTGGATTTGGAGCCGAGGTGCTCGCCTATGACCCTTTTCCGTCAGAGGAGATTCGAGCTATCAAGGGCGCCCGATATGTCCCGTTGGATGAGCTAATCGCCGACTCAGATATTATCTCCCTTCACTGCCCCCTCACCGCGGACACGAAGCATATGATTGATGGTCAAAATATCGAGCGCATGCGTGCTGGGGTCATACTACTCAACACGAGCCGCGGCGGGCTTATTGACACTAAGGCTCTCATTCAAGGGCTAAAATCCGGCAAAATCGGCGCAGCGGGGCTTGATGTCTACGAGGAAGAGGATGGGGTCTTCTTTACTGACCTTTCGGAGACCGGACTGCAGGATGATGTACTTGCTCGTCTCATCACCTTTCCAAATGTTCTCGTGACCGCACATCAAGCATTTCTTACTCGTGAGGCGTTACGAAACATCGCAGAGAGAACATTACTGAGTGTTGTCGAGTTTGAGCGCGGCGTAATCGATACGACCGCATGCCTCGTCTAGTTTCAGACTTGTAGAGCCCAAGTAATCAAAGCATTCACCGACGCCAATCTCGGGGTTTACATGAGCAGCAATCTACCGGATACGCCCATCGATATTTCAAACGAAGACATACGAGCGCAGCCATGGCATGTCCTAAGCGTGGACGAAGTTCGTCATACATTAGGTGTCCATACTGGCGGCGCCTACGCAGGTCTTTTGTCCGACAAAGTCCTCAAACGTCAGCGAACGTTTGGGGCTAATGCGCTGCCTGAAGCCCCTCCGAGATCGACTGTAGCCATCGCCGCCAATCAGTTCGCCAACATTATCGTGGTTCTCCTTCTCGGGGCGTCATCAGTCGCATTTGTATTGGGGGACGTGGTCGAAGGTCTCGCTATTCTTTGTGTTATTATAATCAATGCGACTATCGGGTTCTTTATGGAGTGGAAGGCGGAACGAACGCTGGAAGCTCTCAAGAAGCAGGTCGTTCCAACCAGCCTCGTCATTCGCGATGGCAAAGAGCAGCAGATAGCCGCGGCCGAACTCGTGCCGGGCGACCTAATGCTCCTCAGCGCGGGAGATAGAGCCCCTGCTGACGGGCGAGTCATCGAGACCGCTCGACTAACCGTGAATGAGGCCGCCATCACGGGGGAGTCGGTCCCCGTTGCCAAAGTATCCCACTCGCTGTCCGATCCCTTAGCTTCGGTGGGCGACCGACTTAACATGGTTTACATGGGAACCTCAATCACTGACGGTCGAGGGCAGGCGATAGTGACTGCTACCGGCGGTTCTACAGAAATGGGTAAAATCGGAATGCTGCTCGGTACGCTCAGCGACGAGCGCACTCCGCTGGAACAAAAGTTGCGGCATCTTGGCAACGTGCTGGTTTTTGTTGTCCTTGGTTTGTGCGCAATTATAACTATGGCAGGCTGGTATCGAGGTAATAGCCTCCTTACGATGTTAGAGGTCGGTATTTCGCTCGCGATAGCCGCGGTGCCAGAGGGTCTCCCGGCGGTGGCAACGATGACTCTCGCGCTCGGCATGCAGCGAATGGCCAGAATGCGCACGATAATTCGACGACTTCCTGCGGTCGAAACGCTGGGCTCTACATCCGTTATATGCACGGACAAGACCGGCACTTTAACAAAAAATGAGATGACGGTCTCTGCTCTGCAGATAGACAGTCGTCGAATAGATATCACGGGAAGTGGATACGTCACCAAGGGCTCTTTCCTCCTGAATGGCCAAGATGTAAGGCCAGATACGGATTGTCACCTTACCTTTGCGCTCCAACTGGGCGTATTGTGCAATGACGCAAAGCTGGGGGATGGGCTCCCCGAAGATCGGCACCTAGGCGACCCCACCGAAATAGCGCTCTTAGTCGCTGCTCGGAAAGCTGGACTTATCCTTTCTGAGTTGGCGCATAACTACCCCCGCACCGGCGAGATCCCCTTCAGCAGTGAGAGTAAGAGGATGGTGACGCTCCATCGAACTCCCCAAGGAGCTGGTCTCGTGGCGGTCAAAGGGGCAGTAAGCGCAGTTCTTTCCTCAAGCTCCGCCGTACTGACAGCGCAAGGTGTCTTACCTCTCAGCGATACTCGCCGCGAGCAGATCAGCGGCTGGAATCGGGAATTAGCGAGCAAAGCTCTACGTGTTCTGGCGATCGCATATAAGGACACGCAGGAAACCCCGCATGACGTGGAAATGGATAGCGGGCTAACTTTTGTCGCTCTTATTGGCATGCTTGACCCTTTACGAGATGAAGCACACGAGGCGGTGCTGAAGTGTCGAGAGGCCGGTATTCGAGTAATTATGATTACCGGCGATCAGTTGGCGACAGCCTCAGAAATAGCATCTCAGCTGGGCATTTTACATGATGCCGCGGGTTCGTCTCTACGAGCGGTTCATGGCAAGGATCTTCCCGCCGAGATCACACCGGAGTTCACCGATACCCTGAGTGACGTCGGAGTCTTCGCGAGGGTCTCACCTGAGCATAAGTTGCGTATCGTCGAGGGACTACAAGCATGTGGACATATCGTCGCGATGACAGGCGATGGCGTCAACGACGCCCCAGCTCTCAAAAGAGCGAATATCGGTATCGCCATGGGCATAAAGGGATCAGAGGTCGCTAAAGACGCTTCCGACATGGTTATAACTGACGACAACTTCGCGACTATCGTATACGCCATCGAACAGGGACGAATCATCTACGCCAACATCATTCGCTTCGTTCACTATCTGTTTTCATGCAATCTGTCCGAGATACTTCTCATCTTCATCTCCATCATGATCGGTTGGCCGCTTCCACTAGCGGCGATTCAGCTACTTTGGCTCAACATGATAACGGATATTCTGCCTGCATTGGCACTTGTGCTTGAGCCCTCAACCCCAGGAATGATGCGCCGCCCTCCACGCCAACCTGACGAGCCGATTATCTCTAAGAGCTTTGCCGGGTTGATTATCCTACACGCGACCATTCTCTCAGCGGCGACGCTCACCGCATTCGGTTTGGGACTAGGGATGGAAGCAGCGAATACTGGCGGCGAACATAAGGTCGCCATGACGATGGCCTTCATGACTCTAGCCCTTTCCCAGGTTCTGTACGCTTTTTGCGCGCGATCGCAAAATCGCAGCATCATCGCCCACCGGGCGGGAACGAATTATTGGCTGGTCGTCGCCGCGGCACTGTCGATTGGGCTGCAATTAGTCGCGCTCTACATTCCATCATTACGGATTGTACTGCATACAGCGTCTCTAGGACCGTCCGAGCTACTAATAGTGGCAACTTGCGCCTTCTTACCGGTTATTGTGGTAGAGACGCTCAAACTCGCCAAGACGCCATTGGAGTATGTTCGGCGTGTAGTCGGTGTCAGAGGGCAATTGTGAAGCCGCCTCGGTCGTACTACTGCTCGTCAGGATCCAACCGTGTTCTCTCTAAATGCTCTCGGTTTTGGCGAGTGGAGCGAGGTCATGGCTTAACTCACCCTGAAGGAGGCGTTCTGCTCACTCTGTACGCGGTCTACTTGGCGCACTCCGTAGTGCAAAAAAGCGACACGCTGCGACGCTCTCTGTCTCGCCACGGCGCGGAGCAAGCTTGTCTCGTCGCAGCGAGGCGACACGGAGTCCCTTGAGGATTTCTCCAGACACATAGTTGAACCAAGAGTAGCAGATTCGATCTTGAGACCACTAATGCAGCACGACGGGTTTGACGTTGCCAACGCGATTATCGCCACCTACTCCTAGCATCATCGCATGCATCTTGCGCTTAACTGTTGTGTCCTTGAAGAATCGATTGATATCGTCAATAACACTCGCGTAGCCTGGCGTGTGAGCCCAAAACGCGTTGTAGGCTCTTACCAGTCGGTCTCGATGTCGCGCTCCACGACTCTCTAGATAAGAGCAGATCTTCTGCTCCGCGTATTCAGGGGGTGGGGCTCCCTCTTTGTAGGTCTTTATCAAATTGAAGAGATCGCGCGCGGAGGCGCAGACTTCAAGTCCGAACACTCTACTCGTTAGCTCCTCAAGCATCGACTCAGGAACACCTTTCGTGCGACACGAGCTCACGACGTCAGCTCGGTATTCGCGCTGATAAGCGAGCGCGACCTGATACACCATCTCATCCATCCAGTTGATATCATCTGGTATCCGTTTGTTCGGGCGCTGCGCCGATGGAGCTGCCACGATATCCAAGACCGCCAGCCCGAGACTCTCCCCGCTAACAGTCGACACGACGTCATGCATCTCGCCCGCCACGTCCTTGGCTGAATAGCCCTCAATGTGCAGCAGTGTTTCATTAATCTGATCTAGATCCACCTTCATTTCCTTCACCGCTCGTCTAAGCGGAGCGTCAGGATTAAGCAGATCATATGTCTCTTCTATAATTCGTTGGTCATACTTATTTCCTCGGAGAATCTCAATAAGTGCGATGATATCTACCGCGTCAAAACACTCGAGGATGCGCTGATTAATCTCTGGATCCACGCCCTCTAAACACAAGATTATCTCAGCGAAAAGCGCCGGTGAGACAATTTGCTTCGCCGCCAGATACTTCAAGTGCACTCGCAAGCGAGGGAAGTGAAAATCGAACGCTTTCTCAAAGGCCATAATGCGCCGGAGATCACTCGTCCAGTTTCCTTTGAGGGGTTCCAAATCCTGAACTGTCTCGCGCTTGAGTGAGAGAAAAACGCTGCGGATTTCAAACACCTCTGGGGTCAAAACCGCCGACAAGCAATCAACGAGGAGGTTCTCGTCCGCCGTTGACAGCTCTTGGAGCAAATACGCGTCAAGGCTAACAAAATGCACGCGTTCAAAAATCACCCGAAGCGCCCTCACATGCTGCCATGGGAGCTCCTTAAGAACGATAGCTGACGCCGGATCGTCATGAATATGTTGCGCGAGCGATAAACTATCGATTCCCGCGAGGAGCAATTCTATGGAGGCGAATCCATCTGGCGAGAGGCAACCTTTTAGCACCTCAAGCAATGACACTTTTGGCTCCGTGAGATCGTAAAAAGCTCGTTCTATCTGATTCAGTTCATCGTAAGAGCGCTCAAACAAGAGTTCTTTCACAGGTCGATCGATTGAGCCCATAGAGAGATCTTGGTCGAGAACCTCAGCGAGGCGCATCGCGGCTACCTCACTCTCTTCCGAGCTGCGGTACTCATATTGCCATACTGATGGCTCAGGCTCCTCGCCTCGGTATCGCGCGAGAATATCCGTATTCAGCGCCCAGCGACCATGTCCATCCACATAACGTTCGATTAACGCGGTTAACTCTTGTGATGAGCTCTTAACTGAGGCGCCGTTGACTCGTTCCTTGATAGCTTCCTTAAGGGATCTACCAAAAAGGGCCTCGTACGCGCACTGCGCCATCAAGCACTGCCGGGGCTCTAGATAGAGCATGGGCTGTATAATCTCTAGGAGGTCCACCGTCACGCTTAATCTCTCGGCTATAGTTATGGCTATCCGCCTCGCGTCAAATAGCGCGAGTGATGGGAAAGCGGTGGGATCAAGTTCATATCCAAACAACTCTCTCAAAGCGTCATTCGTCGCTAGGAATCGCTCGACCGGTAAGGCGGCGACGCGCTCATTCACAAGCTCGAACTGGTTGATCACCCGGTGGAAGGATGAGTTTCTGCCTCTCCATATTCGATTTTTCTTGAATCGTCGCAAGAATGGGCCGATGCCCTGCGTGTGATCGCGGTCAACAACATCGCGCGGATCGCTCAACTGATCCTCGATCTCCTCTCCTAAGGTTCGGGGGTATATTAAATCGTGAATCTCTTGCGCCTCCTGATAGGGTGACCACCCTGACAGTAGCGAGCCGAGTCTATCGAACTCGACCTGAGAGAGCTTTTTCCGTACATGAGTCTCAAGCCCTATCTCGCGCTCTGACGCCTCGATATCACCGAAGTCCAGGTAAAAGCGCTTGATGAGAGCTATCTCTCCAACGCTCTTGCCAAGCAAGAGATAGCGAAGCGCTCTCACCTCATCACGAATTCGAAAGGCTGAGCCTCGTTTATGCTCGTATACCTCGCTCTTTCCAATGCTACGCCTTCCAACAGTCTGAGAGTCCGCGGCCTGTTGATGTATGATGGCGTACGCCTGTTTCGCGAGTAATTTATAGGGAATGAGTAGAAACTCCTCACGCACCGCTCGAAGCTGCCTCTCAGTTAAATCCAGAAGTATATCGGTTATACGCGAAGCTTTATCGGCGCTTCCCCCTTGGTACATAGTGAGAAGGGTCGCCGCCATCTCCTCAACATCGAGCCCCTTTACTATCTTGGCGATACGGTCTGAGTGCTCGTGCCCCACACGTTTGATGACCTGATGGTATATCTCCGGGCGCTCACCACGATCTCGGATCGCGGTGTAGTAGTGCTCAGTAAAAAAATCGTTGGCTCTATCAAGAATGAGCTTTATGTCTTGCGGGGTTTTGTCCGCGAGAACTACGTTAAAAGCCGCTAGGTATACATCGATGTCAGTCTCGCGATCTTTCTGAGCGAGTTGGTAGATCTGATGAGCTAAAACTTCCGCGAGCTCCTGATGCTTTTGATCGCGCGCCCCGACTCCCGCGCTCGTAAGGCGCGCCGACGCGTTGGGAACTGAAGGGGTCTCTCTAGCTATCTCAGATAAGCGGTCAGGTCCCCCCTCAACGGCGAGAGGTCTATAGAACTGATCGAATATCTCTCCCGCGTAGTGCAGATCCAACGACGGCTCTTGAGGCGTTGGGAGCTCCTCTTGCCGCTCTTGCTCAACCGGCTCTGACAGCAACTCGCCGAGCAGATCATCAAGCGCGTCTGGGCTCTGACCGATTGCGCGCTTTTTGAATACTATTTTTTTGCCACCTGAATTAGAACCTTCCATCACCCCTGCTCCCCTTCAGGGCTATTTACGCGTACTCCATCTCCATCCAAGCACGCTCGCGTCTATCACGGTCTGGGTCATCAATAATCTCTTGTAGGATTATTCGGCCAAGTCTCGCGTAAATTACATCCATGGTGGCGTTTTTTCCGTCCATGTAGAGAGGATCCAAGAAATCAGGATGGAAGCGAAGCATATGGTCCATAACCGCCCGATCATGCTCGGATTTCGCGATCATCGCCCACACGTTTTTACCAACCCAGTTAAAATCAGCCGACTTCCAGTCCAACATTTTTTGAACATAGTGGCCAATCGCTAGTAATTCCTCTGGTGCTGGCGGTCGCTCGAACTGGTAGGTTCCCTCACTGTTACGCATTCGGTCAGCGATCCAAACCAGATTGTTCACGAGCTGCGGCATACAGTGTTTCGAGAGCACTCGGCGCTCTAATGTTGAATCGAGATACGACATCTTCATTGGGTGAACACGTCGAAGAAACGCGTCATCGAGCCGGCGATTAAAGTTCTTGGTGAAGATAATGAGCAGATTATCGATGTTACAATCGATCGGCGGTCGTGACTCAAGCCAGATTCTCGCATCCTGGACCGGTCCAAGGAAGAAGGTATCGATATGAGACTCAACCTTATCTATCTCATCGATTAACAAAATTACCGGCTGGCTTTGAGACTTAAGGAAAGCCCTCGACAGAATTCCAAGGTTCATCAGCTTCTCTTTCGCCTGCGCCTCTTGGCCCGCCATAGAGGAGGCGATGGCGAGCGCCGATGGAACTTCCATTAGATGCGCTGTATTCATGCCATGATAGCAGCTAAGACACATGAAATCAGCGCCAGTCGCCTTGGCGAGACATTTCGCTAGAAAGCTCTTTCCGCAACCTGATGGTCCTTCAAGCAACATCGCGCGAGTTCGATCGGATGGGGACGTGAGAAGCAACGTCATCTGAGTAGCGGTGAATCGAGCGCACTGATAGCCAACGGCGGCGAGTCGTCGCGCTAACTCTTCTGGGTCATCAAACTTGGTCAACCCCACTTTCTCGGGTTTATACGCCTTACCACGACGCTTCGCGTCTGGATCGTCAATAATACCCTCAAGTAGCCACCTTCCGAGACGGGCATGTATCTGCTCTATTGTCGCGTTTCGGTTATCCGGCACTAACGGATCCGAAAAATCAGGGTGATACCGCATCATCTGCTCGAATATCGTGCGGTCATGCTCTGACTTAGAGAGCATGTAGAAAAGATTTTTACCGACGAAGGCGTAATCGATGAGATCCCAGGTTAAGAGGTGCGTGATATAGTGGGCCGCCTTGAGTAACTCCTCTGGCGCGGGGGGTCGATCGAACGGATAACTTCCATCTGACGCCCGCATCAGGTCAGCGACTCGAATCAGGTTTTCAGCCAATCTGGGGGTGCAATATGGGGCAAGCACCCGGCGCTCCAGGGCCGAGTCCATAAACTTCATTCGAAGAGGATGCACACGTCGCAGAAGCGCCTCATTGATCGGGCGCTCGAAGTTCTTCGTGAAGATAATGATAAGATTATCAAGATTCGCGTCGATCGGCGCGCGAGACTCACACCAGATACGCGCGTCTTGAATCGGGCCGAGGAAGAAGGTATCGATACCGACCTCAACTTTATCGATTTCGTCGATTAACAAGATAACTGGCTTGCTCTGCGAAGTGAGGAACGCGCGTGAAATGGGTCCGAGGTTCATTAGCTCGTCGGTATTTTCCGAGTTGCGGCCCGTCATCGCGTTCACCATGCCGAGCGTCGATGGCGTCTCTATCAAGTGCTGAAGGTTCATGCCCTTGAAACACTGGATGCACATCAGCTCGGCGCCTGTTATCTTGGCGAGCGATTTCGCCATGAAGCTCTTACCGCAACCGGACGGACCTTCCAAAAGGATACATTTAACGCTGTTGATGTGCGTGTTGAGCAACATCGACATCTGCACGGCGTAGAATGGTAAACAGTGATAGCCCACATCAGCGAGCTTGGTCTCGAGCTGCTCAGGGGTTCCGACTTTACGAAAGCCCACAGACTCGGGCGTATAGGTTGAATGAAAGTTGGGATTTACGATTCCGAGTTCACTACCATCGGTCTTTGGGGAGAACGCGTCTCCTGCCTTACCCGAACGAAAGGCGAGAGGCTTCGTCAGACGTTCTTCCTGCTGATTCAGTGTCTTCTCCGAGTTCTCTGTCATATAAGAGTCGCAACCTTGTACGTAAACCGTATGTGGAATGCTCCACTGTACGTTATGACCAGGTTTCCCCCTCCTGTAGCGGTGAGGATCGTCCTGTACGTATTAGTCCATCTCTGAAGTTAAACTGCTTCCACCTGTCGTAGGCTAGAATCTCAACCCATTGATTTTACGACTTTATTTTTTCAACTCCCTTCCTGCTCGCTGGTAGGGGCAAAAAAAAACGCCCCAAATCCTACCAACTCGGGGTAAGTCTGCCGTCCTGCCAGGTGTATGCAAGATCGCCCCTCACGGACCGAGTAGGCGAACAAAGGAAGACACGATGTCGATCTCATTTGCCACCAACCTGCGATCGCTCAAGACCTCTATCGACTTGAAGGAAACCTCCTCCAAACTCGGCACCGTGTACGAGCGCCTCACGTCGGGAATTAGGATTAATAAGGCGTCAGACGATCCGGCCGGGATCTCTTTGGCTCAGCAGCTAAACACCCAGAGCCGGTTAATGTCAGTCGCTATCCGAAACGCCAACGATGGACTCGCGTACACCAGTCTGGCGGATTCTGGACTGGGCGAGATCGCTTACATTCTCGGACGAATGTCCGAGTTGGCGCTGCAATCATCAAACGCCACCTATACCAACATCCAACGCTCAGCCATGCAGACTGAGTTCAGCGCTCTCGGTTCTGAGGTCGATCGAATCTCCTCCACCAGCTCTTTCAACGGCATCCCTACCCTTTCAGGCACCAGCAATGTGGTCGTGCAGGTTGGAACGGGTGGAGATGAATACTCTCGATTCACTATCCAATCCGCGATGGGGACCCTGTCATTCTTGGGACTCGGTAACTCGTACGCTCTTACCTATTCGATATCAGGCACAACAGAAGACTACGCCGCCTCCGCCTCTCAGAAGGCTTTCTCCGCCATCGCTAATGCCCTCGATGATGTCACACGACAACGCGGGATCGTTGGCGCGGCGGCGAGCCGCCTTAGCTCCGCGCTCAGCTATCTCGCAGTGGCGAGAGAGAACACACAAGCGGCCGAGTCAAACCTTCGGGATTCAGATGTCGCGGCGGATACCGCTGAACTAGTGCGTCTGCAAGTACTCCAACAAGCTCAGATATCCCTCATAGCGCAGGCAAACCAAGAGCCAACGCTAGCCCTCAAACTACTCACGTAGTCCTTCAATAAAAGCCCTACCAGTCAGTCAAACCGGCACAGAGACCCAGACCTCGGCGAGAACGCGTTAGACGCGAACAAAATAGCTTATGCCACTCCTAGCGCCTGGAGCGCTAGCAAAGCTCGTTTCGACCAGATGACTCCTTTTTTGCTCGCGCGATTCTCTATTCTCTGGCGAGATATGAGATCATCACCACATTGCTGTACCCTCGCGCGTGCCGGTTCGACATATCTGTTGTGGAGCTCTAACCGATCATCCACTCGCGCGAGGAGAAGCTCCTTATGTAGCGGATCAATGGGGTATTCCACGTCAGGGTTCCACGCGCTCATGATAACCTCCGGCATGCCTGGCTCGGAGGCGACAAGGATCAGCGTGTCGAGATAGCGCTCCGCCAGGGCAGGCGAACACTTATCAGATCCAATCCGGTTTAAAAGCTTTGATATATACTCGGCTGTCTCCGTGGCGTCAGATCTCGCCAAGCCGTGCAGCGCCACGCGAGCCGCTCGAGAGCCAAGCGGTCTCGTCTCTAGAACTTCTTTCCATAGAGTCTCAACTTCACAGCCTGTTTGAGCACGAAGAAGAGCTGCCATAGCGCGGTGCTCGGCGAGTTCGAGCCAACCGAGCATATTATACAATTCAACTCCATCGGTCCCCTCCTCTCGAATCGGAGCCGTCGCGGTATTCCACGCTCCTTCGTTGAACCAGCGCACAAGACTCAGAGCGATCTCCATTAACGGCGTCTCTACGGAGCAATCAGCCACCGCTCGAGCGAAACCAAGCGTCTCGCTCCATAACTGCCCCTCACCGCTCGTTCTGGACTCGGTGGGTCCCATACCGACCTGAGTCCATGATAGCTGAGCGGCGACCAGTTCACGGCACTCCTCAAGAAGCGCGGCAGAAGGCTCGAAACCCGGAATCTTTAATCCTATTAAGACCTGTTCAAGACTATCGAGATACAGCCCTGTCCAGTCATTGAGGACCGTAGGCGACAGCTCTTTCCCTAGAGCGGCCCGATTTTCGGCATCCAAAATGACGCCGCGGTCCATGTCCATCTGACTGAGTAGATCCACCTCAGCGCGAAGAAGTTCCTGAAGCCCTTCACACTGCCGAGCGCGGGGATTAACCTGACAAGAGAGAAGAATCGCGTCCGTCACATTCGATAGCTTGCGCAACTTCTCGGTGTTTTCGAAGAAATCATCACCTCCCAACCCCCTGACTTGAGACGCCACCACCCGACATAATCGATCCTGCGTCACCAAGGCTTCTTGACTCGGATCTTCACACAGAGGGATCAAGCATCCCGCGAATTGATTCAGCAGAGCGTCATTTTCCAGGGCTTGCGAGAGAATCTGTAAAAGGCGAGTTTCATCGCTCGCCTCAAGCAGTTCAATCGAGATGGCGGACGGAGAGCCGTTGAGTTCTTCAAATGAACTTTCCGCGCCGGATGATCGTGGCGACTCCGATGCCGGTTGGAAGCTTTCATCTTCTGGAAGTGGTTGGTTGGATGATTCTGGAGTCATGGGAAATAGCTCAGACTTTACACTCGTCGTTAGCCCGATAGCCTAGGCATGAAAGCACACGCAATCAACCTTCGCGATCACGGCGAAGTCGCAGACCTACAGATAACGACTCGTACCTCAGGAATCGAGCCCGCTTCATACCGAAGCGCTCGCTTTTACCACCCCTACTTTCAGTGAGTTACCCTTAGCGGCGCCGAGATCCGTGCGTGGTTTGCTTAAACAACCACCAAACCGTATCATTTTATGAGGTTCTGGGTCCCGTTTTATCGGTTCAGCGACGTCATTGTGAAGTCGAATATCTTTCCTCTGTCGCTGAGACGTTCACGTTTTCAACACTCTCGACAATCTGTCAGAGGCAAGTCACATGAGTGACTCTCGGCAGATACGGGAACTCGAACTATGAAGCACGATTTAGCACCTCCTCACACAACCCAACCAACGACCGTATTCTCGCGTTGTGTAGTCTCTTGCGCGCTCACCATCATCACACTAGTGGTGAATGCCCGCGTCGAAGCGCAATCACCTGAGACGACCGAGTCCGATTCACACGTCAGTCAATTTTCAGCGGAGGCGATATCAAATCGCGAAGCGGAGCTACGTCGCAAGGAAGCCGAGCTTCTCGAGGCAATTAGTTTGGGGACAAGTCTGCCTCAGAATGTCAACCAAGCGGTGGCGCCGTCTGAGGAAAGTATCCCAGGCGATCAGATTAAGGTTTCAGCGCCGATGCAAGCCCCCGAGCGCTGGGTTACGCAAGCAGAGACCGCGAGATCATCGCGTGATACAGAACCGTCACCCGAGGTTAATCAGTCACCACAATTTCGGGCGCTACAAGAAATGGGAAGTCACCCAGCCCTAGACTCTAAAAAGAATGCGCCTCCTCCAGCCGTTCAGCCCGCGAAAGTCATCAGCCGCCAATCAAGCTCAAAATCTCGCAAACCTGACACGTTCCGTCGGGTGGATCGTGACAGTGAAGAGAGCCACGACATGAGAGGGGTGCTCACCAATCCAAGAACCGTCTCGCTTCAAGAGATAGAGGCCGAGCGAGATCGACCAGCCCCGTATCAATACGAAGCGGTCGCCACAATCGCGGGTCGCGACGCGACCCTGCGCACCGGACCAAGAAACGCGGATCGAGCGCTTGGATCGGCACCCCGCTTCTCTGAGGTGAGCATCGATTATCGCTCAGGCGACTGGTATCGCGTGCAGACAGGATCGGGACTTCGTGGCTGGATTCAAGGTCAAAACTTGCTTTTTGACGCCGGGATATCGCGCAACTCCACCATACGGATTGGAGCGGTCAAACAGGAACCCGCTGATCGCCTTACCTATCGACGGTAAAAACACTTTCGCCACACTGGAAGTCCGAGATACGATAGAAGAACGTCCCCATTCGGAGCATGAATGATACGCGCCTTTTTCTCTTCTGTACTACGCACCATAATCACTCTTGCTGTCATAGGGATGACGACAGACTCCGTCTTCGCTCAAACCTACAACGCGAGGCTATCGGGAGGACTCGCGGACATAGCGGCGGTCGTTCAGAGAGCGAAATCCCCTGGCTGCTCGTCTTCGCGCTGTCTATTGGGGGATAGACCGCTAAGACTCACCGTTACGCCTCCCCTGGTGGGTAGCGTTTCAGTGGAGATCAAGCGGGCATCAATACCGACTCATGTGATTCGGGAACACGAATCGCGCGATAACCAGGATCGATTGCCAATCCTACTGAAAGGCACGGGGCGAATTCGCCACTATAGTAGTGACGGATCGACGGCTTTAGTTCCCGTGGCGGCTACTATTTACCGAGACGAGCGCGATCCAATCGTGGAGATTTCTCTCCCCCATACCTTTCGATTCTCAGGAGGCTCAGGAATCGGAGTCTATCGCAGTCGATTGAGCGCACTCACGACCAGACGGGAAAAAAACACTCGAGGTGATATCCCTTCACACAGCGCCTTTAACGAAGCGATGTGCGGATTAGAGGCGGCGTCATCTAACGGGGGATCAGCGCAATCCTCTCGTGTCGACCCGATCGTACGCTCTCAAGCGACTTACAACGTTTTGTATATCGGAACCGACTTTGATTCAGCCTTCACCACACGCGCTGGCTGCTCGTCCACGTCCGGATGTAACAACAAGATCTTAAGCATCATGAACCAGGCCTCTGTCTTTTATGAGCGTCAGCTCGGCTACAGCTTAGAAGTCTCGCGGCAATTCGGTCCGACCAATTTCGGACGAGAGACTGAGTCTGGTTTTCTCTTGGACGCCGTCGCTGAAGCCAACAGGGCAAATCGGGGTGAGTTCATCCATAACGGCTCCAACTCCACCAATAATCAAATCGACCTGTTTAAGTCCTTCACTGGCAGAACTATGACCGACAAAGTAATCGGTATAGCCTATGTGGGAACCCTTTGCCAAAACTCTCAATCCGCGTTTTCTAACGCAATTACTCAATACGTATCCGCCGCCGTTAACCCAGTTGTGGCGGCTCACGAGATCGGACATACGCTCAACGCTCAACATGTCACCGCTGGAATCATGAAGCCCAACATCGGTTCATCCCCACCGCAAAGCTTCTCGAGTGAGAGCCTGTTGACCATCTCGGATTACCTCAGTCAGCACTACGATGAGTGTCGACAGGGAACAAGCTCGGGCATGAATGACGCGCCGACCGGAGATCCTCACGCGGGGAAGCCGGTAACGATGCGCCTATCCGCGAGGGCTTCCGGTACACGAAGAATCACCTTATCGACTCAAGTTTCCAGTCTTCAACCGGGCTGCCAGATCCGTATCCGCGGCGCTAGCAGCGCTCGAGGCGCTAGTACGGGGAAAGTGGTCATGAGCGTTCTGCCGACCTCAAACCTCTCAAGCGCGAGCGGCTCAATATCGTTCGGCACCCGCTCCTCCTCGTCTGGGAATCCGCGAGTCTATCTGGTGGCGGAGTACAACTGCCCCAGCGGATCGATTAGCGAAGTGTCAAAGGTCGTTTCGTTTGATCCCAACACTATTCGTGGGCTTCGCTCAAAAACCAGCCCAACGAAGTGGATTAGCCTGCTTCGCGCGATCCTCTCGTAGCTTGAACTCTTTACCGAGCGGGCTCTTCTATGCAAATCTCATGTTATGGCTACTGATCTATCTCGAACAAATATCGCGTCTGGCTCACCCTTTGAACCCCTCCGAGGCTTCTCACGAGCGGTCCAAG
This sequence comes from uncultured delta proteobacterium, assembly GCA_903904735.1. GTDB lineage: Bacteria > Bdellovibrionota_C > UBA2361 > UBA2361 > OMII01 > OMII01. Next base: position 5,537 of record CAIVDM010000040.1, on the reverse strand, counting down.
TTGGTGATGCGCTCTATATCTCTGGGACAACGGCGATGAACGCCCAAGGCGATGTAGTGGCCCCGGGAGAGCCGTATCAACAGACAAAACATATTCTGTCCTCAATAAAGACAATTCTGGCGAGTCGTGAATTTCAGGTGGCTGATGTGGTCCGCACACGACTATTCGTGACAAACATCGCTCGCTGGGATGACTACGCCAGAGCGCACCGAGAGGTGTTCGAACACGTTCGTCCCGCATCGAGCATTGTGCAGGTGGTAAAGCTGGTGGACCCTCGGCTCGTCGTTGAGATCGAGGTTGAGGCGCTTCGTGGCGCCAGCGAGGCGAAGAGCGTCACGATCTCGTTCTAAATCTCTAGTAAGCTAGCTTTTGACGTCGTATACGAACTGAATGGGCATACGCACATCTTGGCTAAGGCTCTTGTGCACAGGACACGAAAAAGCGGCTCGCTCAAGCTTGTGACGATCATAGATCTCAAGGCTCTCGGGGAGGTGAATAACGAGCGGCAGATCCGCGATTCGGCGAGGGTCGGGATTCATGATCTTTTCAACTCGCATTCGCATTCCCGCGACCGATAAACCACTTCGCTCAGCGACGATGGCGATAGTCGTCATCACACAGGAGCCAAAGGCGGCTCCCACAAGATCGGTTGGGGAGAAGCTGTTCCCCTCGCCACCGTTATCTCGAGGTGCCTCGGTCATGATAACCGATCCTGAAGGCTCGTGGGTTAGCTCAACCTTCTTCTGTCCGATGTAACTGCCTGTGATCACCACGCTCATATTTACCTCTGAGAAGTATTATTGTTCCAAGGGCTCATCATCCGAGCCGCCCAGTCCATCTTCATCTTTGCCATCAGTGAGCACGCCGTGCCGATGCTGGTAGTACGCGCCTTGCACAAACAAGTAGTAATCAACAGAGCTCTCCTTGGCGGTCTCCACCGCCTGCAGGAGTCCCGCTCGAGTATGAACCAACTTCACTCCCAAAGAGCCCGCGACGATGGCGACTTTTGTTCCGGCTGAAAGCGATGAGTATCCAACCCATCCGATCGGATCGAGGAATCCATCCACTATCCTTCCAACTCCGTCTCTGACGTTTGAAGGTCCAAGAATCGGAAGCATCAAATAAGGTCCCGCCGGAACCCCGTGATACGCTAAGGTGATGCCGAAGTCCTCGTCGTGCACCGGCAAGCCCCAGTCAGTGGCGAAATCCATCAAACCACCGATGCCAAGAGTTGAATTGATCAGAAATCGTCCGGTGTGATCCAACGCCTGATCAAACTTACCTTGGAAGATGTCGCTCACAAGGTAGCTAGGGTACCGAAGGTTCTCGAAGAAATTTCCGATGCCCGTCTGCACGGTATCCGGTACATTGTCACGATAGGATCTGGCGACTGGTTCAAGGACATATATGTCCACCGTATCGTTAAAGTCGAATATGGCGCGGTTCACGGGCTCGATGGGATCGTACGGCTCTTCAGACTCACCATAGACAGGCCCTGTGGTCACGCAGACCGCAAGACCACACACCATCATAAAGCGAGAGAGCAGGCGCCAGATTGACGCGGTTACGGCCCGATCATTCCACAAGTTTTTCATACGTCCTTCGTCTCGCTTTCCTTTCCCGGCGTCATACTCGCCGACTTTGATACGCTCGCAACCCTTCTCCAAGCACCGCTATTGCGACGTCTGTGTCATCCCTATTGAGAACAAACGCTATACGGATCGTACTACGACCCGCCTCTCGCAACATGTAGAAACCAGCCGCTGGCGCGACAAACGTAGTCTTCCCCCCCGAGGAGAAGTCCGTGAGCATAAATGACGCGAAGTCCTCAGCGTCCTTCACTGGCAATTTCGCGAGCAAATAAAAGCCTCCCTGTGGCGCGTGCGTTGTGACCCCAGGGATTCGACTTAAAGCTGAGACCGCGGCATCGCGACGCGTCTGATATTCCGCGAGCGCGTCCCGTAGGTATTGGTCACCGATGGTTTGTAACATATGCGCGGCAGCATCCTGCTCGATGGTCGGCGCGGAGAGTCGCGCTTGAGCGATGTGAAACGCGGCTCGCATAACCTCTGGGTGCCAGGTCAGCATACATCCGATCCGAGCCCCACAAAGGCTGAAACGCTTCGACAAGCTATCAACCACGATGATTCTGGGATCCTTTGGCGCTATCTCGTATATACACCGTGGCTTTACCCCGTCATACACGAACTCCCGATATGTCTCGTCTACGATCAGGAACAGGTCGCGCTCCCGACAGAGGTCAACCAACATTCGGAGCTCATCATCAGAGCACACCGCGCCAGTCGGGTTATTGGGATTACATAAGAGCACCGCTCGAGTATACGGCGATATGTACCGCTCTATATCCTCCCGCGTCGGAAGAGCGAACTTATCCTCCAATGAGCATGGCAAAGACACCAATCTTACGCCTGAGATAGCGGAAAAGCCGATATAGTTCGCGTACGTGGGATCGAACATGAGGATCTCATCCCCAGGGTCACACACCACCATGAAAGCGAATATGAGCGCCTCGCTCGCGCCCATAGTGATGAGCATCTGTTCGTTGGTTAATTCGATGTCATAATCGCGATTGATGCAGGACACCCATGTCGAGAGGAGATCTCTGCTTCCTTGTGATCCCTCATACGCCACCACCTCCTTCGCGAAGGAAGACACGCCCTCAAGAAACTCCTTGGGGGAACGTAAGTCGGGTTGCCCGATATTAAGACGATAGACATGTGTTCCCCTATCCGCCGCCTGCTGAGCTAATCCAGCTAACTTTCGAATCGGCGAGGGCGGGGTCTTTTCGGCGCGGTGGGAGATTGTAAGAAGCGTCATGGAGGTACGTTGTATCAATTCGGTCGAGGCGAAAGCTCGCTAACTCATCGGTAGCATATTTCATGCGAACGAGAAGTAAAAGCGCAATAAAAAAGGCATCCCTAAGGGATGCCTTTTTTTAGAGCTATAAAGCCCTTCTATTACATCGCCAAGCGGATACCGCCAGTCAACGCAACATTTGAATCGTTATCGATCGCTACCGCGGCCTTAAGAGCTACGTTCTCCGCGATGGTTAAGAAACCAGTACCAGCGTAGGTCCAGTTCGCGCCATTCAAGTTAACGTAGGTGATATCCGCGTCAACCTCGATTTCGTCTGTGAGGAGGTAACGTGAACCCACCCCAGCGTACGGACGATCAACACGCTCTTCGATGTTCTCGTTGAGAACATTTCCATTGGTGTTGAAGTGCTTACCACCAACTCGACCAAGGACATGCATACCTGGGCAGATCTCGTAGTAACCTAAAACACCATAGGTGAACTCGTTGTAGTTGAAGCCGTGGCTGAAGATATCTCCACGAGCGTAGTTGTAACCACCCTCAAGCGCGAAGTTCTCAAGTGGCGAGTAGGAAAGCTTGCTATCAAGACCATTTGTGTCCTGAACATCCTTTTGATCCACGTGCGTCCACTGATAGGCGACGTCGAAGTAGTCGTACTTCATCAACGGATCAGCTGAAGCCGATGTAGCACCAAAAGCCAGTGCGAGCGCAAAAAACGAAAGTATCTTTTTCATGAATTAATCCCTCAAAAATCGGGGCGCGTCGGCACCCCAAACAACGAGCTGAAGCGTAATCCACCTTAAGTTGCCATAACAATAGGGAAATTATTCATTTTGCCATTCCGACAGTCATTAGCGATGTGGGGTGGTCGCCGGGCCCCGTTTGGCGTATTCTACCAACGTGTTAGCGGTCGTCGGTCATACACATCAGCGTCAAGCGCTTTCAAACCTTGTTCGATATGAGCGCCTTCCGAGCTCGCTGCTTTTTGCCGGGATAGAGGGTATCGGCAAACATGCGATTGCCCGCGAGCTCGCGAGACAGCTCCTCTGCCAATCGTTACCGGCGGCCCCACAGGGAGGCTGCGGAGAGTGCAAGCCTTGCAAATTGTTCGAGAGCGGCAATCACCCCGACATTCATACACTTACCTTCGGCACCGATGGCGCGTCCGTGGACGATATTCGACAAATCTTAGAGCGCCTAAGCCTGCGAGCCTTCATGGGAACGAGAAAGGTCGCCATTTTCGACAATGCGGACTCAATCTCAATGGTAGGCGCCAACTGCATTCTCACGACCCTTGAAGAGCCTCGGCCAGAGAACTTCTTTATCTTGATCGCCTCAAATCCATCCAAGTTACCGTCGACGATTTTATCCCGCTGCCAGCGCTGGTTCTTTGACCGACTTTCAGAGGATGAGATTCGCTCGGTGCTTCATGCCCGCGGGGCCTCGGAAGAGGAGATGGCGTTGGCGGCGCTCGCCGATGGCTCGATAGGAGCGCTCTCAACTATTCGAGCGCGCACAGAGCATGCCGATGAGATAATAGCGGTGTTAGACGCCGCGTGGCGGGGAGACCTGGCTCGAATAACACGAGCCGCCCAAGAGTGGGGCGCTGAGAAAACGACGCTCGCGGAAAGACTCAATTTTTTACGGATGCAGATTCGCCACAGGCTCGTGATCAACGCGAGCGATCCCGGCGCGGCGGCTGTTTGGGCTCATGCTCTACAGAACACCATAGACGCCGAGTACGTGATAATCGACCGACACGTTAACCCCACCCTGATCCTTCTACGAATATTACAGGGCTGTTCTCACGAATACGCCACCGCGTATCAGATGACGCCGAACAGGTACCCTTCTATCTTGGAAGCCTTGGCGCTGTAGAACACCGCCAGAAGTCGCGAGATTCTTAATCCGTGGATTAGAGCATCCACGAGCCCGGAAAACCTTGTAGTTAGCGGTCCGATCGACTAGAACCTCTCTCGAAGAAAACGACCGACGTTCGTAGGAGCGAAAACCATGGAAGCACAAGACACACCGACCCCACCCCCAGCAGCGCCACAAACTCAAGCTCCTACCGATGAGATAGATATTGAGACCTTCGCCAAGGTGAAGTTCCGAGTCGCGACGATTGAGAAAGTGGAGGCGATTCCGAAATCAAAGAAACTCTATCAGATCCAACTGGACGTCGGAGAACTCGGCAAGCGACAGATAGTATCGGGCATCGCTCTTCATTATACCCCCGAGCAACTTGTCGGGCGACAGATCGTAATCGTGGCGAACTTGAAGCCAGCGAAGCTGATGGGCGTTGAGAGTCACGGGATGCTACTCGCCGCCTCCACCGAAGGGGACGAGGTATTGGCGGTACTCTCGCCAGACAAAGCGATTTCGGCGGGAGCGCGAGTTCGGTAACGAATGTCTCTCAATCTGATCGACTCTCACTGTCACCTGGATATGGAGGCGTTCGATAGCGACCGTGACGCGAGCGTTGAGCGAGCGTTGTTAGCGGGTGTCACTCGGATGATCACGATTGGGACTGGCTCGGGTATCAAGGGCGCCCACAACGCGATTCAGTTAGCCGAGCGGTACGAGTCTGTATGGGCGACGGTGGGGGTGCATCCTCACTGCGCCGGCTCGGAGTATGACATCGACGAACTTCGCCGTCTGGCCAAACATCCAAAGGTAGTCGGCATCGGAGAGACCGGTCT
>CAIVDM010000039.1 GCA_903904735.1 uncultured delta proteobacterium | reverse complement strand
TTTAGGAACTAGGACCGAATTGAGGAATCTTGTTGTTAACCCTGAGACCGAATTGCAACCCGGACTTCCTACCGATGCATTAGGAAGAGCACAACTATTCATTGAAATTTGGGGAAACTATAGTCATGAACTTAGGACTAGGAAAACGTTACTAGAGGACGAATATAACAATTCGCTGCAAGGGAGCCGGTTACCACCGTCCCCTTGAACTTTTCCGTTATGCCATCCGACCTTCCTTAAGAGACCTGTATCGATTATCTTGTGAATATGTACGAGCAAGGGCCAAAACGGCCAGATCAGAGCACACAGCAAGCGTCCGCTGGTCCCACCTCTGGCAGGACAGTGGGAGTCGACCCATTTCAGACTCGGATTCGCTCTGCCCACCACCGCGAGCCCTCCCGCGCAGGTAGCTCGATTACCTCTCCGCAGTCTGTTCTTGAGAGACAACCAGGCCACATACACAGCGCCGCTGAATGTCTATGCACTGGCGTGGGGCAGATCATGTTCGGAGACAAACCGCTCACGGGCGCTATATTTTTAGGAGGTCTCGCTCTAGCATCCCCGCTTATGGCCGCTGGAACCGCTATTGGTTCGTGTCTCGGGTCACTTTCTGCGCTGGCGATGCGCTGCGACCGAACTGAGGTCAAGCAGGGGCTATATGGCTTCAATGCTGCGCTTGTTGGCCTTGCAACAACGATAGCATTTTCGCCAAGCCTGGTTTCTTGTGCCCTGATGATCGGCGGCTGCGTAGCTTCGACCGCTATTACCAGCGCTATGAGAAAGGCGTCAGTCTCTCATTTTACGGCCCCTTTTGTCGTATCCACTTGGGCAACGTGGGCGATCGGCAAGGCACTTGAGCTGAATCCGAGTCAGATGGTGACATCACTACTTCCAAATGTTTCAGCCGACCCCGTTGGTGTGCTGCACGGAATTGGGCAAGTTCTCTTTCAGGAATCAGCGGTTGTCGGACTAATCTTCGTGTCTGGATTATTTTTATCGTCCCGTAAAGCAGCAGTTGCAGGACTGCTTGGCGCAGGAGTTGGTGGAGCCGTTGCCGCTGCTACGGGATTTTCTGGAGCTTCGATCGCAAGTGGTCTTCTCGGATATAACGCTGCGTTGTGTGCAATCGCCCTGAAGGATAGACCTGCCTATGCAGCACTGGCATCAGTTGTTACGCTGCCTATGTGTGCTGGATTTGCTTATATTGGCGCGCCTGCGCTTACTGCGCCGTTCGTTCTCGCAACATGGTTGGTATCTTCGCTAATGGGCAAGAACACTGACAAACTTACTTCATAGGGCGTACTTATTTGGCGGGACCGCTTGTATAATGCATTTTAACAAAAGGCATAACATGACACTCAAGCGGATCGCTAAAGCGTCCGCTCACTGAAAAGTTATGGAGGTAGTGCAATGAATATGGATCGAAGGAACTTTATCGGAGCTGCAATTATTTCGCTAGCTGGTTGCGGTGGACCGAAGGCAAGCCCTGAACCAGGCACTACTACCGAAGCCGCCGTTGGGGTAGCTCAAGACCAAGTGCTCCGGAATATGCATTCGGTAGGGGCGACTCTTCTGGTCCGACCTGACGGGATGACTGTGCTGCGGGTGCAAACAGCTGGTGAATACGTAGTTGAGAACTTATACGAAGGTACCACCGTGAAAGGCGTCCGCGATTGGCGTTTCACGGTTAAGGAGGCATCTCCGGACAAGAGTTTCGATTGCGAATTACCGGGGGCAAACACCGACTTTGGGCACCTTATCCAGGTAATTCGGCATGCCAACGGAGAAGGCATCAAAGTCGAGCGCTTTGGACGCCAGCAGAGAAACGGGCGCTACGCCGCTCCATAACAATTGGCGGCACAGGAGCTTCGCCCTGTGCGCCAAACGTTATGTTGGCGACGAAATTGTCATGATCAGATTTTTATTTATATCAATAGCGTTACTACTAGCGTTCCCAATTCAATCTTTTGCCGACCGTCCAGTACTTGAGGTTGGACCGAATGGTTTACCCGCCGGAAGCGGGACGCCCGAAGGCGTGGCAGTTTCGTTAGCTGCTGCTTTTATTGCTTCGGATTCGAGTGGCTTCATCGATATCTGCTTCAAGAATTCTGCAAACAAGGAATACTCAAAGTTTTTACAAGACAAAGCAGCTGAAATTGATGCCGAAGCATCGAGACGCAAGTCCGGAAATTTTGCCGGGCCAAAATCCATTGGCAAACTTTTTGCGGCACGACATTTAAGTCGTAGTGGTGCGAGTTCATACGGTTATGCCACTCACAATCTTCAGGACGTAATGTTTGTTGATGTTGGTGTCATTCTTTACGATGGCAAACGGTCATTGAATCGTACGCTCGTAGTGAAAGCAGCTAACGGAAAGTGGTATGTAGTTCCTGCTCCGAATCTAATTCCACTCTTATCTGAAGGCTTAAACGAAGAGTCTCCGTCAGTTCAGGATTTCTCTGAGGTCTATGAAGTGCGAAAGCGAAAGCCAACATAACCATCCGCCCGAAATGATTGCCTTCCGCATTCGCTCCAGGCAACATTTCATCGAAACGTTACCCCAGGAGACTTGAGTGTGACTGAGCAGATACGTGGCTTCGTAGTCATTTTAGGATCGCCAAACGATTCGGCCGGAAATCTCTCGGGGATGGGGCAGGGACGCGTTAGCCTCGGGTTCGAGACGTATCGTAAGCTGGTCGCACAGGGCTACCGCCTACTATTAACGGGTGGCTACGGAGAGCACTTCAACACGACGCATCAGCCCAATGCATCTTATGCTCAGAAGCTATTACTAGACCTGGGAGTGCTAGCTGACCATATCGTGGAGTTTGCGGAGAGCCGCAATACTGTTGATGATGCGCTAAAGTCTCGACCTATTGTGGACAAGTACGGAGCAGAGCACCTAGTTGTAGTTTCATCGGATTTTCATCTCGGACGGGTGCAGTTTGTCTTTGAGCAAGTTTTTCCAGACAAGCGGGTTGAATTTCTCGGGGCACCGTATCTCGAGTCTCGTACCCCGGAGGAGCGAGAGCGGCTTTTAGCGCATGAGGCTCGGGAATTGACCAGTCTCCGGGAACGTGGCGAATCAATTGTAGGTGGTGCTTTGAGACCTGACTCCTGGAGGCGCCCGGCTAAATCTATTGAGCTATAGGGGTAACAATTATTTCGAGCGGATCGCTAAAGCGCCCGCTCACTTAGCCGTTATCCGACCATAGCTTTTCGGTGTTCTTATGAGAGAAATTGCGGGACGAATTCCAGAAAATAGTCGCTCGCTCATCTCGACGATAGTTCATAAGGTAATTGGCGAGCGCACCGACTCAATCGATCACATCAAAGGAATCGGGATGAATAACTCCGTGACGGTAGCGCACACGCCGCGTGGACGCTTCGTTGTGAGGACAAATGTAGAATCCCCCTTTTCCGATTCCAAAGAGAGGCATGGTGTTTCAGGCAACTCGAGTCGACGCTCGTACTGACGCCAAAAGTTCTTGGATGCGGGATTGTCGATGGTCACTCTTATTCTGTCGCTCCCTTTATTGAGGGAAGTAAGCCGATCGGGAACGAAGTTGATCAACTTCGAGTGTGGAAAACTCTGGGTAGATATGCTTCCTTCCTGAACTTAGTGCGCCCGCCAGAAGTTGGAAGCAATGAACCTACTTATTTTCCAACTAACTGGAAACAACAAGTCGATTCCGATGTAGGACTTATCTTCAAAGATAGTTTTTGGTTGGACCGTGGGCTACTCTCCGTAGTTCAGCAGGAGCGAATTCGTAGCTACCTATTAGGGACGTCTGGTATTCCCGTAAATCATGGAGTGTGCGTATTTGATTTGACGATAGCTAATGCTGTGATTTGTGATTCTGATTACGACCGAATTTTTCTTCTCGACCTAGAAGCTGCTAACGTCGCCCCGGTTCCCTTCTATCAACTTGCGTGCATCGCGGCCGATCGGGGGCCTGAATCCAAGGAGACAAAAGCCTTCTTCGAGGGGTATGGCGTCGATAGTCGAGAAGCTGGTCGGATTTCGGAGGAGCTTAATCTATTCACTCTTTACAGATTGATGCGTGCCGCAGCCTGGGCGCGTGACCGATATCCCGGCCTCTTAGAGGAGAACATTCAAAGGACAAAACCGGTTCTTGAATCCACCTTAAAGCGGAATTCTTGGTGATTCGGGTTGCAAAACAAGAGCCAGGATGCGCCTGTCTGGAGCAACTCCTTTCTTTAGGCTGCTTTTTTTTGTTTCTTCGTCGGCGCGAAGTATAGGTTTATCCCGACAGCTTCCAGAATAGACGCCAAGCTTGAGAGCTTGGGGTTGCCCTTCTTCGACAAGCTTCGATAGAGATTCTCACGGTTAAGTGATGTCTTACGAGCAAGGTTCGCCATTCCACCGCTCGCCTCGACGACATCACGTAACGCGAGAAGAAACACCTCCTCGGAGTCGCTCATACATGCGTTGAGGTATTCAGCAGCTTCTTTCGGATCCTTGAGCTGTTTAAGGAGCGCAGCCCTATAACTTTTTACTGGCATCTTTGTACTCCTTCCAAAATAGCTTCGCTTTATGTATGTCCTTTGTTTGGGAGCCTTTGTCGCCACCACACAGTAGGACCACTACCGTACTGCCATCTCGACCAAAGTAGACGCGATACCCAGGTCCAAATGAGACTCTGAGCTCAAGGACTCCGGCGCCTACACTCTTGCAATCACCGAAGTTTCCAAGCTCAAGTCTATTGATACGGGCTCGTATGACAGCTCTTGCTTTGACATCTTTCAGATGTAATAGCCAGTCGAGAAAGGCGCTCTTGCCACGCTTCTGCTCGTAAATGACTATCGGCCAGCTCATGTAAAAAATGTAGCTTTAAAGCTACGTGACGTCAAGGTAATAGTAAAACCTCATTGTTTTGAGTAGGATAACACCTGAGCCCACCGGGATTTCGACCTAGCGGTCGAAACCGGTGGCTGAAACGTTATCCAGCGTAAGAAGTTTGTATGGTTGAAATGTCGAGTGATCAAAAATTCGCAGTCGAGGGACAACTGACCCTATCGCCTGACCAGAAGGTCATCCTGATCGCGGGCCCCGCTGGAGCGGGCAAGACTTCGATAGG
>CAIVDM010000038.1 GCA_903904735.1 uncultured delta proteobacterium | reverse complement strand
GTCCCCGCCGACCGCGACCTGTCGAGAATATTGCGGAGAGCCCGGCGTCCCCGCCGACCGCGACCTGTCGAGAATATTGCGGAGAGCCCGGCGTCCCCGCCGACCGCGGCCTGTCGAGAATATTGCGGAGAGCCCGGCGTCCCCAACAACCCGTGACACGGCGGGTGCGGAGACCCGCCCTCCCGATGGTGGTGCGTGAATTTATTTAGGGGCGGGGCTCTGTACCCGCCCGTAACGAGGGGCACAGGGTCACACGCATTGCCGATGGAGATCTGAGCTGTGCGTGTGAACACGGGACGTTTTCTCCGCTCGCAACACGGCGGGTGCGGAGACCCGCCCTCCCGTTGTTGTGATGCGTGGGGTTACTTAAAACAACGATCGTCCCGTCATCTCGGCAGGCTGCGGAATCTTCATCATCTTCAAGATCGTTGGAGCCACGTCACACAAAGCGCCATCGCCGCGCAGTGTCACTGGCTCCCCGTAATCGACGAGGATGACTGGCACTGGAAATGTGGTATGCGCCGTGTGTGGTGTGCCGTCCGCGTAGTTGATCATCTGCTCGGCGTTACCGTGATCGGCGATGATGAGCGCTTGTCCGCCCACCGATTTGAGCGTGGTCATAATCTCGCCAAGGCATGCGTCAACGGCTTCAACCGCCGCGACTCCCGCTTGCACGACGCCGGTGTGTCCGACCATGTCGCAGTTAGCGAAGTTCACCACTATAAGCCCGTATCTCTGAGAGCGCAGGCCCTCAATCACGAGCTCGCACACTCCCGCGGCGCTCATCTCAGGCTTGAGGTCGTACGTCTTCACGTCGCGAGGGGAGGGCACGAGTTGTCGGTCCTCTCCCTCGTACGCGGTTTCGATTCCGCCGTTTAGAAAATACGTGACGTGCGGATATTTCTCAGTCTCGGCGATACGGAGTTGTTTGACTCCGGCATGCGCCACAACTTCTCCGATATGGTTCTTAATGTCGACTGGCGGAAAGAGCACCGGGAGACCAAATGTAGCGTCGTACTCGGTGAAGCAGAGTACCCGCTCAGGGGAAGGTACGGGCGCTGCGCGTTCAAATTGCGAGAATGATGGATTGCACAGAGCGGCGACGATCTCGCGCATACGATCCGCGCGAAAGTTAAAGAACACGAATCCGTCACTCTTTTCGACAGGAGCGCCAGAAATCACTCCAGGATCGAGAAACTCGTCGGTCGTTCCCTTGGCGTAGAGTTCAGCGACGTAAGCCTGCGGGTCAGTTATAACGACACCTTTACCGAGCGCGATGGCGTCGTAAGCTTGCTGTACGCGCTCCCAACGGTTGTCGCGGTCCATCGCGAAGAATCGACCGCAAATGGAGCGAATCTCGACCCGCGGCATCGATGTTATGAACTGCTGTAGGTCTCGCAGGTCTGACTGAAACGCTGAAGGGGAAACATCTCTGCCATCGCTGATAAGGTGCAGCGCTATCGTCGCTGACGTGTCAGCGGAGAGGCGCTTTAAGAGTAGCTTCGTGTGCTCAAGGTGAGAGTGGACACCTCCCGAGCTATAGAGCCCAACGACGTGAATAGTTTTTGATGACGTCGTCGCAGCTAGAAATGTCTTGTACTCTTCAGAGGACGCGAGAAATGGACCTGCCAGCGCGCGACTGATGCGCAGAAGCCACTGCTCAACGACACGACCCGCTCCGATGTTTAAGTGTCCTACCTCAGAGTTCCCCATCTGTCCTTCCGGAAGCCCGACCCCCTCGCCGAATGTGGTTAGAGTGGCGTGAGGATAGTAGTTCCAGAGGGAGTCGAAGTTCGGCTTCTTGGCGAGGGCGACGGCGTTGCCAACTGAGTTCGGGTTAAGGCCGAAGCCGTCGAGGATACAGAGGAGTGTGGGCTTGTTCATACGTTATTGAGCCGCCTATTTTACACGATCGAATTATCTCATGGCGTCGAGAGGATAGGGGATGGTTCGATCACCTTCTCCCTCGGAGCTTGCGCGTTGCGTCGCGCGGTGTTCGGCAACGCCTGTCCCGCTAGTTCCTGCCAGAGCACGGCAGTTTCGCCCGCTTTACCCATTTGAGCAAGGTAATGGCCCCGCTGAATAAGGAGTTTTTGAGCGATATCGGTCGGTATTCCATTCGTTTCGCGCTCAGCGAGGGTGGTGAAGTTATCGAGCGATTTCTCCACGTCACTAAATACATTCGCTTGTAGTAGGGTCTCGATCACCAGCAATTCAGCCTCTAGCCGCGGCCGACCAGAGGCACCTTGGGTCGCGCTGCGCGCCGCCGCGATCGCGCGACTGGAACGTCGAGCGAAATCGCCTTGAACTGAGTTGAGCCATAGCTCCGAAACGGCGCGCCACTTCGCGAGATCCCCGTTCGAGACCTTGGCGACCTTCATGAGAAGTTCGGCGCTCTCCTCGACGTGTCCTCGCGCCAGCTCGAGCTCGGCGAGTTTCTCCATTGCAGGGGCGAATGTTGGATTGCGCTTCACGAACGTAAGGAGCTCCTCTCGAAGCGCTGTGTCACCTTGAGAGCCCTGCGTTATCTGCGCGAAACGCAATCGGCGACGAGCCTCGAGGTATTCCTCTGAGTCATATCCGATTTTGTCGAGTTCATCTTGAAACACGATCGCCTCGTTTACCTTGCCCATGTCGGCGCAGATGTCGCGCGCGAGCTCGAGAGCTTTTCGGCCGGGAGCGTCGGTGATGATTAAGCCGAGGTTGTCAGTGGCGGCTGTGTTGTTGCCGAGTTCTCGATTTAGCTCGGCGGCCCGAAAAAGCACCTCCGCGCTTGAGCGGCTGCTTGCGCGCGTCGCGTCGAGAACTCTGAGAGCTTCGTGTGAGTCGCCTAGTGCCTGAAGCGACCGGGAAAGCTCCACTCGCGCGATGACGTTCTCCGGATCTCGGTGAATCACCTGCTCCCATAGATCACGAGCGGCTGCCCAATCGCCGCCCGCCATGAGATTCCTGGCCTTCTCAAAGAGATGTAAGAAGTGCTGTCGAGAGCGCTCGGCTGCGAGTAGCTTCCGCTCGCGTAGATACCCTTTGAAGCCAAAGAAGAGCGCGACTATGGACGCCGCGACGCAGCCAAGCGCGAACACGCCCATATAGATCACGCCGGCATAGGTGGTTAGGCTGATGCTTGGTCCGATCTTGATGGTCGCTTGGTCCGAGTTTGTAAGGGTGATGTAGAGTGCGATCGATATGAGGATCGCCAATATAAGGAACCTGTTGAATTGTTTGAGCATAGTGCCTCTGTGGTTGCCAGATATCTTAGCTTGGTAATGTCACGACTGTACAGGTCGAAGCAGTGTGTTGGTATGATCCCTTTTTGCGGGAATCGTTGAGCCTCAAGATTCGTGGCGAGCGGAGCTAGAAGCTCCGTGGTCCGGGTAGCCGCTTTTGGAGCGCGGAGCTTCTAGCTCCGCTTGGTTGCATACGACAGGAGTAAAACAACGGAGCCCTGGCGGGGTTGCCTGCCCGAAGGCACGGTATCGGTATGTCGGGGGAGTGGCGCTGTCTCAAGATTCATGGAGCGCGGAGCTTCTAGCTCCGCTTGGGTGCATACGATAGCAATAAAAAAGCCGGCGCCCTTATCGGGCTGCCGGCTCTCATCACCACTCCTTGGCGGCAAAGAGGCTAAATGTTGGACGCGACCGCTGATGGGTCGATCTCATTAGCCGCCGTTGAGCGAGCTACCGAGGATCCCACGCGTCGCACGATAACTGGCGAGTTGATGAGGAGAGTGGTTGTGTCGGCGAGGCGGTGATACTTGATATCAAAACCCTCTTTGTCGATGACAAAGTACTTCTCTATGACCTTGACCATCTCCTCTCGGAAGCCTGACATCTCCTCGTTCGTGAGACCTGTGCGGTCTTGCACCAACACGAAGTGTAGTCTGCTCTTGGCCACATCTTTACTTTCGTTGCTCTCGCCAAAGAGCATTTTTCTGAGCGCGCTTAACACTGTCTTAACTCCCTCAGCAATTTTACTACCTAGTGCTTGACTTTAACTGGATTGTCGCAATCCGTATATACTAAAACCGTTACTGCCCTACTCCGAGGCGCTTTGTGAGTCGGTTCCAGAGCGAGCCGCCATCCAACAATGGGATGGCGATCTGCTCGCCACAAACGCGACCAGCGATTCTAGTGAATGCCTGACCTGCCTTAGACTTTGGATTGTAGGTAACTGGCTCTCCGCAGTTCGCCGCGACGATGATCTGCTCATCACGCTCAATGACTCCAAGTATCTCAATTCCCAAGATATCCTGAACATCCTTCACCGAAAGCATATCTCCTCGGCGAACCATCTCGAAATCAATGCGGTTGATGATCAGCCGAGATTCAATACCCTTCGACGATAGAAGCCCAACCACTCGATCCGCGTCTCTGATGGCTGAAACCTCTGGGGTTGTAACCACGATAGCGGAGTCGGCTCCGGCGCACGCGTTACGGAATCCCTGCTCGATGCCGGCTGGAGAGTCGATTAAGATGTAATGGAATTCGCGCTTGTACTGGTCAAGCACGAATCGAACCTCCGCCTCATCGATTACATCCTTGTCGTCTGTTTGCGACGCTGGGAGGAGATAGAGGTTGTTCGACTTCTTCGACTTGATAATCGCCTGCGATGGTTTGCAGATCTTCTTCGCCACATCAACGATGTTAAAGACGATTCGGTTTTCAAGCCCCAAAATTACGTCGAGGTTTCGAAGTCCGATATCAGCGTCGATAACCAGCACGCGCTGTCCGCGTAAGGCGAGCGCGGCGCCGAGGCTCGCAGTCGTCGTGGTCTTGCCGACCCCTCCCTTTCCGGAGGTAACAACGATAGCCTCTCCGACGTCTTTCTTTCCGCCAGTGCCGATGTTCTTACTATTCATTAGTTACTCCCTTCTACGTACCCAGACAGTTCGAGATTGGTAAGGTTCAACAACGATCATATTTCCGTCAACTCGAGCTACCTCCGGAAGACCTCCGCGTGGAGTGCTCTCGGAATCGCTTCCCGAACCTCTCGATATCACAAGACCGATTCGAAGCTGTGTTGGCTGAAGATTGAGGCTGAAAATCACGCGCCCTCCACCGCTCTCGTCGTAGGCGCCGGCATGCGCGATTCCTCGCAGGGTTCCGAGGATAACGATGTCTCCTCCTGCGATAACTTCAGCGCCTGAGTTGACATCGCCGAAAACCACTATGGAATGCTCGGTCTCTACCTTCTGACCCGAGCGCAGCGTCCCGTAGATCATACGAGTATCTGGGTCATCCCATGACATTGGGCTAGACGCGCCGGTGCGCTGCTCGTAAGCCTCTATGCCATCGAAGAGGCTTACTGTTTTATCCGCTGTCTTGCGGGACGCTGGAGTTTTGCCGCTAGCGCCTCCTCCAAGCACCGCGAAAGTCGCCGCGCCGTAGTCGTCCTGGCCACGAGACACCTCTGGTGTGAGAGGTTTGGTGAGGGATACGCTTGGGGCGGCGTTCTTAGACTTGGAGGCTCGCACCGCCACCGCGAACTCATTGGAGAGAATGCTTGTCAGATTTTGAATAATCGAATCTTCGGGGCGCTTACCGATCCACTCGAAAGCCACATCGTTTCCCGAGAGAAATGATCGACGGGACTCTAGGAAGTCCCGCACTGACGCGATGAGATCGCTCGTTTCAACCCTACCGTCCACGCGCAGCACTAACCCGTCAGCCGTTCCGCGGGCTGTGATAACGCTATTGCGATCCTCAATGCGTCGCTCGGAAGGATTGCCATCGCTTGCGAGCGCAGGTTGAGTTCCTGAGAAACCACTCTGAAACGTGGAGTTGTCGGGAGTGTTTGTCCCCTCGTCTTCATTGAACGGATTGCTCATAGCGAACTTCTTTACTTCGTAATGACCCTATTGTGAGTCCCTGGCAGATTTCGGGC
>CAIVDM010000037.1 GCA_903904735.1 uncultured delta proteobacterium | reverse complement strand
TGGCGAGGCAGGAAATGCTGCGAAGGCGGCGACCGTTGGCGAGAACGTCAACAAGCTTCAAACAAACCAAGGGTCGCTGGCGCAATCGGCGGTTGGTAAGTCGCACCGGCAGAGTGGATTGGCGCTACAGCAGCTAGATAATTCAAATGCCGCTCTTGACGCGGGCCTTAACCAGGCTCGTTTGGGAGCTACGAAGAACGGGCTTGGGCAGGCCGCCGAAGCGGCGCGAATGAGGGGTGCATCATTCTCGGGCAATGCAGGCCTTATTAAGGCTGCCGCGGGTAATGTTGGCGATATCGCCGATGGTGTCGATTCACTTCGCGGTAAGGGCAGTGGCGCTGGAGGCAGTGGTGGTAAGGGTCCTCTCGGTCAAGCAATGAAGATCGGCACTGGTTTGTATGCGACCGGCCTCACGGCCGCGGAGAATGGAATCAATCAACAGCAGTACGGCGCAAACGCCCGTTCGGCGATGTTCAACGCTGGAGCAGAATGGGCGAGCCAGCGGTCTGGGCAGCGGGCGCAGGGGATGCAAGACTACGGGCGCAAGCTTGGCGCTGAGGCCGATTTTGCGGCACAGACCGCAGCCTGGGAAGCTAAGAATGACATGGCTACCCACCTCGCGGGGCTGGGCGGAGTTTCCGGTATGAACCCTGGAGCGTTGAGTCCAGGAAATAAGCCCACCGATATGACCGGTATGGCGATGTCTGGACAACTCGGCAGCCAAGCAAGATCGGCGGCGCAGTACAGTGGTTTCGGGTTTATGAGTGCCGTGAAGGATACCACCAGTAGAGGGAGTGGAGCATTCGGAAGTTCGTTTGTTAACGCTCACTGGGGTGGAGGATACACGATTGGACAAACTGCGGCTCTGGGTGCCAAGGAGAGCGAAAATGTTCAGACCTACATTGATGACGTCAGGCAGGCTAGCTCTGGTGGCAAAGCCGCTATGGATGCGGCTAACGCAAACAAGAAGTTATTCCCAGAGGAATAAGTTATTTGGACTGTGGGCCGCTAGTGACTAGCCTCGATATGACCAGATTGTAATAAGGCTGAGTGTTGGCATGCCGTAGGTGGCTGACGTGATTCCCAGCACGCTCGGTTTCTCGGCTCATCGAGGCCTTAGGTGCGTACACGAATGTCTACGAGAACTCCGTAGGCGGGTCGATTAGGTGGCGCAGGTGATAGTACATAGAGAAAAATAGAAGCAGAACACTTCAACCGGGCGATAGGGGGTCGGGAGAAGAGAATTAGGGACATACAACCTGGAAAGGAGTGTATATGTCCCTGCTGGTACCATCTCTCGCCGCCCCAGCGCGCCGCCGCTCTGAGCAGTTTCTTGCGTCCATACCAACGCCATCTCTTTTCGCCTCTAAGGCGCTCCTTCTTGTTGGAATAGCACTCGCCGTAACCTCTGGTGAACTCTACGCCGAAGATCGCTACTCCAAAGCCCTCGTCGACGCCGCCACTAAAGCTCGCAACTCAGCGGTCGGAGTAAACACTCAGAACGTCAATATCGGAGAGTTTAGCCCACCGACGTTCTCGCGCTTTAATGTAACCACTGAAGCCTCAAGCGCTGAGAAAGCGATCCCTGACGCTGAAAAGCGAGATTTGGGTCAGAACTCCGCGACAGAGGCAACGTTCCCCCTGCGTAACATGCAGGCGCTTGGACAGATGGCGGATAGCGCTGATCTTCAGAAGTATTATCATGCGCTCCTCAGACGACGCATCCCCGTTGGTCAGATGACGATGATGATGGTAGAGAACGGCGCCGCTACGGGCTTCATGGGCGCCCTGTCGGGACTCTCTAGCATCTACGACAACACCATTCAGAGCCACAATCTGCAGCTCGCGCAATTGCAGGCATTTGATCACAGTGGACTCGCCGTCAAGCAATACGAGCGGTCCCTTGCCGAGCAGATGCAGGTTGAGGGGCACAAGGATGCCTATGTCCACGCCATGTGGGCAACAAACGCCGATGTTCTCGACCTCGACAGCAAGACCGAGATCAAGCAACCACCGACAACGATTAAGTACACATATCCGCTCGCGTTAAGCGACACTCGGGGCGCTATCATCGACCCAAAGATTAATCCAGGACGGATTCAGCCAGAGGTATCGGAAGCCCCGAAGAAGTTGCTCAGCGCTATCGTTTTTGACGACGTGATCGCGAAGAGCTCCACTAAAGACGATCTAACGGGCAAGCAGCACACCAATGACAGATCGAAAATCGAAGCGTTTAAAAGTGAGTTTGTGGAGATGTATGGTGATGTTGAATTTGAGGTGGAGGACCGGAACGGTGTCCACCTCCGAAACTCTCGATACATCGAACCCGCTCGTACCAACGGAAGAAAGGCGATCGACGCGCTTGATCGTTCGTACCTCGAGTCAGTCTGGACGAACATGCAGACGGTCTTGCGCGAGTACTGCAAATACAAAGCGCAGGACACAAACTACGAGCAGGACATATACGACAAAAAGCGGCCCGCGTCCGTGTTGGAGGAGCATGCGACTGAGCGTGATAACGCGAGCGCTCCTGACATCGCTCTGACGGTGCCCTTCGTTGATCAGATATTCAAATTAATGGTCACCGCCAAGTCGCTTCAAGAGGTCGATTGCCAGAGCGTGTTTGATCCATCTATCGACAGAATGCCGTCGATAGATGACGACACGCCCTCATCCGCGTCCACGAGCGCGACGTCCGCAGTGGTACCTTCTGGCGGTGGCACCACGTTTGATGATTGCACCGCTGAACCGAAGCGTTGTTTGCGAAATAAGGTCGTTTACACGGCGGCCAGACTAATCGCGCGATCTCGCACCCTTCATCACTACCTCTTCGCTTCTCAGCAGATCATGGAGTTTGTACGGGAGCCGCTCTATCGACAACATGTTGGTGACCTCATCGACCACTCTCTAGAAGGAGTCAATGTCGAGACAGAGATCGAGGATAATCGTGAGCGCTGGATTGGATTCTCGAATTTCCTGGGCAAGCTCGCCCAAGGCTCGGCAACGGGATCGAGCCTAAGCTCAATGATCAGCTCGGGTGGATCTAACCAATAGAGGAGAAACGATGTTCACTGATTTCTTTAGTATTGATACAGGTGTCGTTACAATTCTCTCGCTGGTGCGCTTGGTGCTGTTCAGCGTGCGGCACATAATCGTCGCGATGACCGAGTCGTTTAGCGCGCGGTTCTCTGTGTGCGATAGCCTGACCTGTCCTGGCAGCTCCTATAACCTAGTGACCGCCGCATGGGCGAATATCGGTTACATGACTCACGCCGATTTTTTGTATCTCATCACGGGAACTAATTTCAGCGCGTGGGCGCCGCTCCTGTATGTGATCGGCGCGATTGGGGGCTTAATCGGCGTCGCCATCAATACGCCGCCAAGAAACTATGTATGGTTCTTCTTGGGGCCGTGTATGTTCAATTTCTTGGAGTTCACCACGACTGAAGTTAAGGGTGTCTCGTGGAAGGTAGCGGGCAAGCAACAACCGATGGAACTCGTATGGCGTGACGCTGAATCCGGCTTGGCGAACACCAGTCTTGTGAAACGCAAAGCCATCCGGATCACCAAGGATAACGGCCCCGAGGGGACGTACGCGGTAGCGTCAGCGCTCGTCTTCCTCGATCAGCTCTTTAGCGCCTCAAGCGACACGATGATACGACTTGTAGGTATTGGCAGTCAGGTAGGAAATGGATCAAGTCGATCAAACTTGGCTTCGAATGAGGGCGCGGGTGAAGATGGTGAGGCGCCATGGTTTCGGATGGCGACGGCGAAGTGGGGAATGCTTGAGAACGTGGTTGGCGTTTCTGCCCGTGATCCAAACGTGCGAGACGCTCTCGTCACATTTCTTGCCTCTGAGTGTGGTGATCACTTTAAGAAGGGTGTTGATACAGGGCGTTACATCGCCTCGCAGATGAATCGTGGAGGTAGTACTATCCGTAGTGTTCTGAAGCACGAGGGCGCGGATAAGGAAAACTATGATGGCAAGGGCGAGCTTTCGCTACTCCAATACCGTCCCTTCGCTCGAGCGATGGACACGGAGGTCATTCCTACCCCACGATCAATTATCCGTCTTCTAAGTCAGGAGAGCATTTATCAGGGCAGCTCCTTAAAAACCGTCGGAAACTTCACGAATTTTTCCAGCAAATTTCAGGGTGACCGAAAGTACAGGTCTGGACGAACGACGGAGCTTGTCTGTACCGAATATCTCTACACGATTATTCAGGCGCTTCGTTGGGAAGCGGGACACGCCTATTGGCAGCTCGTTCGCAGCGCTCCGGCAGGATTTACCAAGCGACAAGTGCTAAAGACCCTCTTCTACGGGTGGAACATTCGAAAAATGGAGGGGAGTGAGTACGCGAACCCCCAGCAGCTTGAGGATTTCACTATTCACTTGATTCTTGTGTATCTGCTCCGAAACGAGTTGATGTTCGCTCCTCAGATAACGGAAACAGGACAGCGATTCGCGCCCTCTGAGCAGACAAAGAGCTTCTCGGAGTCGTATGTCAGGCAACAAGGCTCACGTCAAAAGGCGGCTGAACTTTACAACTGGGCCGTGATGATGCCCCACGTTCAGGGAATCCTCACATACTTAGTGCTCATCATGTATCCCTTCGCGGTGATGTTCATTGTTATTCCTGGATATTGGAAAGCGTTCTTCACCTGGGTGTCGTTTTTCGCCTGGATAAAGTTGTGGGATGTAGGATTCGCTATCGTACATTCACTAGAACGCTCGGTGTGGGCGATGTTAGGTAATCACAGCTCTATGGCACGAGTGGCTAACGTGCTTATCCAGACCGCGGGAGACGCTGGGCGGATAGAGGTCGCGACCGCGTGCGACGGGACGCAGTTGGCCTACGATTGCGCTATTCCTAACGTAAAGGAGGTAGATGTGCCTCTTACGACGCCACAAGCTTGGGGGCTCTTGGATAGAACCCTCTCTCTGATGGGGACCGCGGATCTCGATCTCGCCAACGGCTACTACATATACATCATGTCAGCGCTCTATTTCGCGGTGCCTGCGGTAACGGGACAGCTCGTGCTCGGCGCGAAGGCAGCGGCGGCTAATATGGCGACGCAAGGAATTAGTCAGGTCGCTGGTGAAGCGGGTAACGCGGCGAAGGCGGCGACTGTTGGCGACAACGTGAATAAGCTCCAGACGAACCAGGGATCGCTCGTTCAGGGGGCGATGGCGAAATCGCATCGGCGCTCAGGGCTGGCGATGCAGCAGCTTGAGAACTCGAATGCCGCGATGGACGCGGGGCTTCACCAAGCTGGATTGGGCGCCACGAGAAACGCCCTCGGGCAAGCCTCGGACGCGGCGAGAATGAGGGGTGCCTCATTCAGTGGAAACAGCAGTGTGCTTAAGGCGATTGCCGGAAACTTTGGCGATGTCGCCGAGTCAGTAGATTCGATGCGAGGCAAGGGCTCGGGTGGTGGCGGTGGCGCAGGTGGTGGTCGAGGAACACTTACAAACTTTATGAAGCCGGGTGTCGGCATGTACGGTACGGCGTTAACCGCGGCTGAGAACGCAATCAATCAACAGCAGTATGCGGCTGGTGCCCGGTCCGCGATGTTCAACGCTGGCGCGGAATGGTCGAGCATGCGGGCGGGACAGCGTGCCCAGGGCTATCAGGACTACGGGCGTAAGCTCGGGGCGGAGGCTGACTTCGCGGCGCAAACCGCGGCATGGGAGGCAAAGAACGACTTTGCGACACACGTTGCGGGGGTGGGCGGAGTATCGGGTATGAATCCCGGCGCTCTCAGTCCTGGTCCAAAGCCGACTGAGGCGACTGGTATGGCTATGTCAGGCATGCTCGGTGGACAAGCGCAGGGAGCCGCGCAGTATAGCGGCTTTGGCTTCATGACCGCTGTGGGTGATAAAGCGACGAAGGGAAGTCGAATGTTCGGTAGCGATTTTGTCGGCTTCCACTGGCAGGGGGGGTACACCATGGGACAGACGGCCGCGCTCGGGCATGGCAAGAAGGATATTAACGAAGCAAGCGCTGAAGTTTTTGATTACGCGAAATCTCACGGTATGACATCCGAGAATGCGGATCGAGAGGAGTTTATCAAGCGGTCGAGTGGTGCTGAGTAGAGCGGCTAGCCTCGCCCGACGATCGCTGGGGGGCGATGTAGCTGAGAGCTGAGTCGTTACACGACTTCGGCGATGACTCCCGAGCGGCGAAGTTGATCGGTGACAGTTTGGGCGTGTTCAGGATCCCTGACCTCCATGACCACCGTGATCTCCACATGCCCGGGTAGTTTGGGATAGAACCGGTCGTGCATCACCTGAAGAACATTCGCGCCGTTAGCCGCTATGATGTTAGTGATGGACGAGAGGACTCCTGGTTGATCTGGTAGCGCCACTCTCACTCGCAGCAACCGTCCCCGTTCAGCCATGTCGTGTTCGATAAGTCGAGACAGGAGATTCATGTCGATATTGCTGCCACAGACAAAGACCGCTGGCTTTCGATAGGAATTCGGTAACAGTCCCTCCATGAGACCGGCGAGAGCGGCGGCGCCCGCGCCCTCTACTACCGTGTGCTCATGTTCAAGGAGCGCCATGATAGCGCGGGCGATCGCTTCCTCTGACACTGGAAGTACCGCATCCACATATCGATCAAGGATCGGACCTGTTATGGAGCCGATAGTTTTGACGGCGATGCCGTCAGCGATCGTCATCGGCGCGCAGACGGCAGGGTCCTTCGGCGGTGAGCCTCTCATCGCAACCGCCCATTCAGAGCACACACCGAGGATGAACACGTTCGGACGCAGGGCTTTGATAGCTGTGGCGACTCCAGCGGCGTAGCCTCCACCTCCGACAGGAATAATAACAGAGTCGAAATCACCAAGTTGCTCTACCAGCTCTAAGCCGGCGACCCCTTGTCCTTCTACGATATAGGGATGATCGAAGGGAGGCACGAACGTAAATCCTTTTGAGATCGAGAGTTCTTGGGCGATCTGCAGACACTCGTATAGCGTGCCTGACTGTTGAATATGCGCGCCTAGTTTGCGACAAGACTCCACCTTTACCAGTGGTGCCGCAGCTGGCATCACAAGGTGACAGGGGGCGCCAAGGCGCTTGGCGTGAAAGCTCAGCGCCAAAGCGTGATTACCAGCGCTCGCCGCGCACACGCCGCGCCGTAGCTGCTCGTCGGAGAGTCGTAAGAGAAAATTGAGAGCGCCGCGTTCCTTGAATGAACCGGTTCTAAACTTATTGTCCCACTTAATGTGGACAGATAGACCGAGCGCTTCAGAGATCCCGGGGGAGAGAGAGATGGGGGTGAGCGGTAGAAACGGAGAGATCCGACTGCGGGCCGCTTCAATGTCGTGGAACGAGGGAGCCCTTGAGTGCATAAAACCTCTTACTCTTTAGGGTACGGAAGAATCGCAGAGAGTGCCACAGAAACTTTGGCTCGGCCCTGCGCTTGTCATGGCTAAGGACTTGGAATGAGGTAATGCTCTACGCTTCAGATAATCGTTGTTTGGACCGCGGAGCCTCCAGCTCCGCCAAAAGGCATGACCGACATAGCTTTTAGCGTACAGCGGAGCTTCTAGCTCCGCTAAAAAGTCAGGAATCTGAAAAATTGTTTTCCACCTGACTGGAGATCCTCAACGACGCACCAATGAGGGCAAGTTGCCGCACTAGCCCGCCAAGGGAAACAAAGCTACACTCCCCAAGATATGGAGCGGTATGATCTAATCGTCTTAGGAGGTGGGGTGTCAGGGCTTGGGGTGGCGCGTGAAGCGGTCTCACGTTCGTTGCGCACCTTGGTTCTTGAGGCGGACGTGTGCGGCAAGGCAACTTCTGACAATACACTGAGGATTATCCACGGCGGATTTCGGTATCTACAGACGCTACAGATACCCCGAGTTTTTCGCTCGCTTGGGGATCAGTCTTATGTGTGTCGCCAGTACTCTCAGGCGGTTCAACCCCTTCCGTGTCTCATGCCGCTCGCTCGTTTTGGACTCAAAAGTCGTATCCCTGTGACAGCCGCGGCTTTGGCGTATGGTATGGCGATGTGGATGACGGGTTCTCCGCTTGCGGTCCCGCGAGTCATATCAGGACGAGAATTCGGGGAAATCTTTCCCTCATTGGCTGACCGAGGCTCAGGCGGCGCGTTGTGTTGGCACGACGCGGTGATGACGCGCCCTGATCTGATTTCTAGCGCGCTGCTAAAGGAGATCTCATCCCATGGTGGTGTCATTCAGGAGCACAGTGCTGTTAGTTCGGTTCGTGAAGACGCCTCTGGTTTTATTGTCACGACCTCTCAAGGCGAGTTCACGTCAGCGCGTGTAATAAACACGCTCGGTCCGTGGCTTAGTTCAATAGATATTCAGCCCGATCTCAGGGGGAGGCGTCCCTTGTGGTGTAAAGGGTTCAATATCGTTACCCACAAGCGATTGCATGCGACGCACGCGATCGGTGTCGAAGGTGGGGGGAGACTGTTTTTCTGTGTTCCGCGAGGCGAGGGAACCGCCATCGGCACCTGGTATGTTCCAGTGCCAGAGCTTGGCGCGACGGAGAAGCCCAGTGTGTCTGATGTGGAATTGGATCAATTTCTCGCGGCGTTTAACGCCGCGGTGCCGGAGTTTCAGATCGTGAAAGAAGATCTAGTAGGGATCGACGTGGGTGTGTTGCCCATGAGGCGAGACGGCGCGAAGGGACCCGAGCTCTACGGTAGTGAAGTTATCTCGGCGACACATGGTTACGCCGAGGTTATGAGCACTAAGTACACAACGTTTCGTTCGCAAGGCGCGCGAGCCCTGGCGCAGCTTAGATAGCCTCTTGCAGGTTACTCAAAGACCTCGATCTCATTGACGTGTACGTAGTTGTCTCTCACCTTGCGTAATACCTCAACGATGAGTCGTTTCGTTTTGAGCCCCTCGGGAAACGCCACGGTGCTCCATTCCCCTTCAATGA
>CAIVDM010000036.1 GCA_903904735.1 uncultured delta proteobacterium | reverse complement strand
TCTCTTTCATGGTGGCGTATCCCCTTTGGTTGACTTGCTGCTTGGTAACAACATTTCAACCAGATACGCCGCCTTTATTCAAACCCCCAAACACCAGATTCGGTTATAACTCAAAATAATCGAGTTGGCTGCGTATCCAGTACCGCGCCGGATTGTGTTGAGTGGGATGCTGTAAATCGGAATTGCTGGATCCGAGGTGTGGCCCGGAGCGTTGTTGAGCCTCGCGGTCCAGAAACCTCACCATTGTTCTATTTTTTTTCCTCTATTTGTTGAGCCCTTCTAAGCCCCAATAATTTAAGTAGGTTTATGCAATGAGCGACCTGACAAAAAAAATCGATAAAGTTAAGTCATTTGATAAGCGTGTCTCGCTGCTCGCGCTAGCAAATCCGACTCCAACCGGATCCGAACTTTTGGAATGCCTGAATTTGGCATGCGAAAAGGCCAAGTATGGGGAGCATTTCGCGCAAGTAGCCTATCTCTGCGAAAAGTTGATGGGGGGCGATTTAGAGCTCATCCAGAAGTGTGCGGCCGGCGCCACCGACCATCCACAACAGGCGGGGCTAGTCGTGAGGGCGTTTTTTGCCCGCAACTTCGCTACAGAAGGGGAGAAGCATTGGAGTGCGTTGGTGGCATCGTACAAGTCTACCGACAGCTATTACGCCCAAATACTGGCGTTTGGACTCCTATTCACGGAAACCCAGGCTGTCGCGAAAGCGAAGATCGCCGAGTTTTTGAATTCGGGTCCCGCTGCAAAAGAGTATGAGTCGTTAACCGTTGCGCCAGTCCCTCCGCATTATAATTTCGTTTAAGTTGGACGAACAATTCAAAGCAGAAGACCTGAATTCGTCTCATTGGTGCTGACGACGGGCTAGAGTTGCCCCGTTTCAGTGGATAGAGGACTGAACCCGACGACGACAAGGAGTCTCAGATTGAGGTCAAGGTATTGGTCCAAAACGTAACCAATCTGCTTCTATCTGAAGTGACACTTTCTGCAGCTGTGACCGACAAGTCGGGGCGTGAATTAATCGATGCGGGAGGCTATGACGAAGTACGCCCGTCAAACATTTTTGTCATTAGCGGCGGTGGTTGGGCCAAAGACAAAAAGTTGGTCGGAGCCAAAGCAGAGCTTTCAATCCGGGCGTCTGTCCCCGTCGCTGCAGGTGTTGCACAACATTGTGGAGTTCAAATTATGGCAGAAGAGGGGGCGAACGAAGAGAATGAAGCAGGAGGCCGTATTGTATGGCCTTCTGCAGAGCAGTCTGAATTATCCGAGGAAGAGGACTCAGAAGAAGGATCTGATTCTTCGAGTGATGGGGAGCGACGCATTCTCGTCCGATTTGCTATGACAAAAGGTGACGGGAACTGGCCTCAATTCTCCGAACTCCCCTTAGAAAAGCAAAACCTTGCTTACGTGGTGTCGTGCATGGAGTTTGCACCATCGTTCGATGAGGCTGAGGGAAACATCGTCTCATGGAAGATTGTGGACAATGGATTGGAACACCTGACCTTTGACAAGAATGGGCTGCAAGGTCATCCAACACCAACAGTCGAATTCATGGTTAGCGATGTCGACGATGACGATGATTTCTTGCGAGCGGTTTGGAAGTCGTCCTATCGCCTTGAGGTCCCTGAACTCAACGAGGGTGATGCCTTCTATTTTGAGGACCATAACGGTTATTCACACATTGAAATAGATGCCACTTTTGACGCAAAGGCCACACTCAGGGAAGGCTTACATAAGGACGGGTTGTTCCGCCAGCAACCCGGAACATCCTCGCTAAGCTACATCTTGGCATTGGGCTCTACATGTCCCTTCTTTTCGGAGCAGACAAATTGAGCCACTGTTTCGCTGGACGATTCCGGATCTTAGCGCATATACATCCGCCGCCTCTCTCCACTCCGAGGCCCGTTCTTCCGCCGTTGCAAAGGCTTGCGGGTGGCGAAGGTGTATTATTTGCGTGATTTTCTGGTTTTCTTGATGCGTGATCGTGAATGATGCGCAGCCTGATCTAGTGCTCGTAACTGCCGTCTGAAATGCATGACCGACTGCGTCAAACGTCTTTGCGCCGAAGCAGATTGCTAAGGATGGCTGAACGATTGAGATCTCTACAGCTGTGAACTCGCGAGCGCAAACTCTCATGAAATTTTGATTGACCAAATGCCTCCGTCTTCCTGGTTTCGCGTAAGGCCCTTACATGAGATCCCGATATTGCGACTCCACCATATGCTTCGCCGACAGGTAATTTCAGATATCGAGTTGTTGTGGGGATTAGATTAGGACCGGATGTTTGCCCTAGCGCGGATTAGGGTCTCTTATGACGAGGTCCCTCCTAGATCGCCATTTAAAGCTGTACCTGCTACGTTGCTGGCATCGCGACGTCAGATGACCGCTTTGTGCCGCAAGAGTCCAGTATCTAGCACGCGGCTTTCCGTGTAGGCGCAATCGAGACAGCCTTTAGACTAAGTCAGGTACGCTAGTGAATGAGCCTCAGGAGGCAAGCGCGATACTCTCAGGGCGGCGAAAGGAGGGGCAGGGTGAACCATATCGAAGAAACATTTAGTCTCGACGCAGCGATTCTCAGGCTGCATGAAGAGCATTTTCCAGAGCTTGAAGCAGAATTAAGGCGGATTTACGCAAAAGCCGGACTGAAGGACAACCCCAATTTGCTGCCGGTTCTTCATGGTGACCTTAATAAGCAGGGGGCGGAAATTCTGATTTCAGGAATTAATCCATCCTACCCGAAGAAAGAGTACAGAAAACTGGATGAGGATGTTTTCGATTCCGATCTATTTAAAAGAAGGGGAACTGCAGAGCGGGAGCGAATCCTTGAAGATCTGATTCAAATTCAAAAGCATTTGATTCATGGGGGAGGGAAAGCGGACGGTTTGAAACAACTGCCATACTTCAGAGCAATAAAGAGTTTCTCTGAAGCGGCTGGGCTTAGGGGGTGGGATCATGTTGATATTTTTCCGCACCGAGTGACATCTCAGGATTTTTTCATGCAGGCATTGAAGGTCGCTCCGAGGTATGAGGAGGCCGCTCTTGGAGTATTTATAGATTTTTTATCAGCCAGCGACTACAAGGTAGTGTGTTTATTCAATAGCGGCGCTTCCGGATTAGCGTTAGGGAAATTGCGTAAATTTTTCGAATTAAAGGAAATCAAATTAGGCATCCCAAAAAGTGCAAATCAGCGTCACGGTTTTTACACTAGTAATGTCTGCGGAAAGCCCATGCGCTTCTTCTTATATAGGATGCTTTCTGGCCGAGGCCAGCCCAAAAAAGAGGAGCGAGAGCAGGCCATGAAATTTTTCAAGACACATTTGAGCGCTCAAGTCCTTTAGCGCCGCGACTTAGCTCAGCTTGCCGGCTGGATATGGTGGGTTCTGTAAACATCAGGAAAGTGAGGAGGTAGTAATGGGTACTATGGATGCGAAAAACGTAGGCTGGGAAGATCTTTTCCGCGGAGAAGAGGAAACATGGGATTTCGCAAATGCGCTGGGGGCAATCGAGCCAATTAAAAATGGCGAAACACTGGTGCTGATTCTCCTCGGCGTCACTGAGGAAGAGCACGACGAATATCTAATGGAGTTAGCGGAGAGTTCGACTATGCAACTCCCGAAGACTTGTGAGCTCCGAGACGGTAAGAACGTGGGGGTAGTGGTGTCCCATGGTGAGTCAACCTTAGTTCTCGGATACCGGCTTCCGGATGCGTATGCATCGCTGATAGGAGATCTTCGAAAAGATTGGAATTCGGTCAAAATCAACGCCGAGAAAGAGTTTAAAGAGGCGCTCGGTCCTTCTTTGATTGAATACGGCGCCACTTCGACGTCTCCAAGCGAGATTAGATTTCTTCAGATAGATTCAACATGGCATTCGGTCAATGCCGATAATGTGGAGTGGAGCGACCGGGAAGAAACCTGCCTTGATGACGACCGTGGTACCGGATTTTTCACTAATTTTTACGAGTCGCGCGAGCCGGCACCTTACAGAGTCGCGGTGGTTAGCGTATCGGGCGACGGTTACACGTCTGCAGAAATCGATGCGTTTGCGGAGACTGATTGGAGAAAATGGCTAACGGACAGAATCGGGCAATAAGAGAAAGCGAGCAAAATGTGGCACGCTGCCCAATGGATAAGACATTTTCAATTTATGATTGGATTCTCGGGGACGCACGCGAGGTGTGAAGGAACTGCGCCGCGCGAACGAGATCCTGAAGCTGGCCAGCGCGTTTTTTGCCCAGGCGGAACTCGACCTGCGATTGAAGCCCTGTTGCGCTTTGTTGACTCGCATCGGGGTACCTACGGGATCGAGCCGATCTGCAGCGTGTTGCAGATTGCCCCCTCCGGGTATCGACGGCGAGCGATGCTTCGGCGTGCGCCACAGAATCAGAGCGCCCGGGTCCAACGCGACGAGATCTTGGTGCCGCAGATTGAGCGAGTCTGGAACGCTAACCTGCAGGTCTACGGTGCCGACAACGTGTGGCACCAGCTGGAGCGTAAGGGGTTCTACGCGGCACGTTGCACCGTGGAGCGTCTGATACGTCAGCGGGGTCTGCGCGGCGTTGTACGTGGCAAGATCGTGCGCACGACGTTCAGCGACCACACGGTGCCGTGTCCGCGGGACAAGGTCCATCGGCAGTTCCGGGCCGAGCGCCCGAACCAGCTCTGGGCCGCGGATTTTACCTATGTGTCGACCTGGCAAGGCTGGCTCTATGTGGCCTTCGTCATCGACGTGTTCGCTCGTCGCATCGTAGGTTGGTGGGTCAGTACCTCGCGATGTGCACGGACTTCGTACTGGACGCGCTGGAGCAGGCGCTCCATGCCCGCCAGCCTGCGCGGGACAGCCGCCTGATTCACCCATAGCGACCGAGGGTCGCAGTATGTCTCGATCTGTTACAGCGAACGTCTGGCCGAAGCCGGCGTTGAGCCGTCAGTGGGCAGTAAAGGTGACAGCTACGATAACGCTCTGGCAGAGACCATCATCGGCCTCTACAAGACAGAGGTGATCCATCGCCGGGGACCATGGAAAACACGCGAATCAGTGGAACTCGCCACGTTGGAATGGGTGTCGTGGTTCAACAACGTTCGCCTTCTCCAGCCCATTGGCTATATCCCACCCTCAGAAGCAGAGGCAAACTACTATAGGAAGCTCGCCACGCAGGTCGCCTTGGCGGCCGGACTTAAACCAAACAGCCTCTACCAAAACCGGGGCGGTTCAGAGAAGCCCAATCGGCCGGTCTGAGGGCACTATTTCACTGCGAACCCCAAGGGTTTCGGCAATACTTGGAAAAAGCTTTCATGGCACGCCGTTCCGTCAATACCAACTGGATAGGCACTAAAACCTTGCCAACTCCCGCCGTTCCAAGTGATAGAGCGTATACGGAGGTCAAGTCCATCACCTTGATTCGAAAGGTAGTGCGCGACCCCAGCACGAAGTTTGACCTCAAACTGTCCTTCTACCCTGCCAGTCAGTCCTAACAAATCATCGTTCAATTTCACCTCGAAAATGGCTCGTCTTTTACCCGTTGAACGCAGGAAAGAGAAATAAACATCAGCAGCCATGACCTCAAATCCAAACTTGGATGGATCGGCATCCGTAAACATCTTTTCGAGCTTCAGGCCGCTGATTTTTTCGTCTTGAAGAATCTCGTGATTCCTGACTACTAAAGGTCCCGTCTAGAATAACCAGCCCATCTTGACAGTCAGCTTTGCCATGATTCTTCCCGTTGCCCCCATACGAAATCGGGCGGATCAACATGTATACATTCACTGGGGTCAGTCCAGATATAACTTGCCAACTTGAACAGTGTCGTTGTAGCCGAGCTCTTCATTGTACTTGCCGAGATAGCGTATATCGCCTTGGCTATCCCAGTACGAGTCAAGCGTGACAGTGAAGGGGGCTTGATCTCGATACTTTCTCACCCATGCGTCTGCCTTGAACTCGACATAGCCCGCAATATTGATTTTTAGCGTCGTTCCTTCTAACGAAATAGAGCAAGCACCTACGATCTGGTCTGGCGTGACGATGAAAGAATTTGACCCGCCTTCGATTGCGAGGCCGACCATAAGCCCTAAGCCATTTTTGACGGCTTGTTCAGTGTAGGTAATTACCTCCTCATCCAACTCCAAATGCAAGTCCGCGTTAATTGGCAGCTTAAGAGGAGGCTTAGCCTTTGACTTACTCGACTTTTTGCTCAAATCGACAACGTCGGTATTAAGGAGTTGCGCTTGGGGCATTTTTTCAAAAGCCTCCCAGTCAATGCCATCGATGACGCCACCCTCCCTGCCGAATGGGAATTCATCGATCTCCTCTCGCTGAAAGTGCACATATGGAACTGCGAATCCAATACCACTTTTAAGATTCTTTTTTAGGTACTTGATGTCGCCCAAATCGTCTATTGACACCTTGAATGTTCCATCGACTCTCGCTTTTATGCACGGCCGATTGTCATCGGCTTCGATGATGAAGTCGCCAGAAATAAGATCTTTTTGTCGCGCGAGAAGTTGAATATGCGTGCCATCGTCGGAGTAGCTCCAAACCGTCAAGCAGTAAGCTGACTTATCCGTAGAAGAGACGATTCGTTTTATCTCAGAAGGATCTTCAATAACGGTAGGTCTGAATCCTTTTTCTTTGTAGTCCGCGTAATAGTAGGAGAAATTGCGAGTCAAAAATTCTCCAACGACCCGCAGTTCGAGTGTGTGAGACATCAAGAAATCCTCCAAAGGTATAAGGCCTCAAGTGCGAGCATAAAATTTAAGTTCAGGCCGGTTGGCCTCTACACAGGGCGGCAGTCTGGCCGAGTGATCAAACCAACAGCCTCAAAAAGCGGACCGCAGTCAAAATCGATGGTTCTTCCGCCCAGCAAAAGATCTCCTTTTTGCCTGAGCATTTTAGCGGCTGACTTCTTCAAGTAGAGGGTGTCCGCCTGGAGCCAAGGTAATCGGTGATGAAAGCTTAATGCCTTGTCCAAGCAATCTTCGAGCAAGTGTGTTTCGGCGCACGAGAGAGCGTCCGCCAAGCTCACGTTTGCCTCCAAGGAAACTTCACCCTCGTTTCGAATTGAAAACTTCTCCAACTGAAACGCGCCGCCGCCTGAGTAGCCACCCACCGCCCCTAATAGCGATTCGGAATGAACCCAACACAAAATCCACCGACAGATGGCCCGATCTGGGCGCCGCTCCCAGCACCCCGACCATCGAATGGGCTTCTTCACAGAGCGAACGTCCCCATGGGACATGTCGCATCCTCATCGCCGTTGATGTAGTGCTGATTTGGGCGCGAATCGGAAACGTGCGTGAGCATCAATGCAGGCTTAGGGTCGAGTGTTCGAATCTCCGGCAACTGATCGAAAGAATCAGGTGTCGCGTACGTGCCGTTTGCGCTGACCACATAAGTGCTCTCATCAATTCGCTTGAACTCAATCCCGCCAGAAACGTTATCGGAATATATGCTGAACATCGAAGATACTCCGTCGATCTTATATTTTGCAGAGCAAGCGAGTTCCCCACGCTTAAGGTCTGCTTCGAAGACCTCTTTGAATTCAGGTCTCACCGTGATGGTGCATTGAAATTCAATATTGAAAATGAGTTGTTCTTTTTTGGGTTTCTTGGCCACAGAAGTCTCCTAGTATTCACATCATCTCGAAATCAAGTTCGTCGGAATCCTCTTCAATCTCCATCGGGACGAAAGCCTCCGATTCCTCTACCCAGCGTTGCTCCACGGGCTTGCCGACCAGAGCGAATGTGCCTTCGTCATTACCCACCAGATACGCCGTTTCAACCTCCAGTCCCGCCGCATAATTGAAGGGGAAACGGAATATAGCGCCAGACCGCAAGGCAGCTGCGAGGCCTGCATGCTCCTCTGTCGCCTGGAGCAAAAATACTGACTCTAGCGAGAGCGCGAGGACCTCACCGGGATCGATCGGCCCCTCCAAGACTTGTGGGATTCCCAGTGTGGAGGGTTTGTTTTCGATCCGGTTGCCCGACGAGTCTAGCCCCACCATTTCGCTGCGCTGGACCCACCGTCCTTCCGGCGTGAAATAGGCCTGAGCGGTCATTCCGCTCCTAAGAAGTTGTGTTCCGTCCAAGGTCAGCGCGGCCTTGGTGCAGGTGAGTCCTTGCGAATCGATCGCGATCCGCTTTCGACCACCGTAAATCTTGCTGCGGTCGACTCGAACCGGATCTAGAGACAATTCGTTACCTTCGAAGATAACAATGACTGGTTTTGCCATAGTAGCTACCGTAGGGCCTTTCTTTAGGGGGCTTTGTTCCAGCCCTTCTTGATGTTCTGTTCAACTAGTAGGTCAGCAACCTGCATCGCAGCCGCCTCATCCGGCGCCAGCCGTACCTCTCTGTCGAGCGGGGTGGCGCGCGTTGCGCTGTAATCAGTCCAGTGGACGACCCAGGCTGGGAAGCTACTGTCGATTTTTTCTTTGTTGGTTTTCCAAACAACAAGCTTGCGAACTGCGCTCTGACCTTTCGTTTCCTTGGTCCAGACTTCGCGGCGAATCAGTGTGCTTGCCGGTAGGTCA
This sequence comes from uncultured delta proteobacterium, assembly GCA_903904735.1. Classification (GTDB taxonomy): domain Bacteria; phylum Bdellovibrionota_C; class UBA2361; order UBA2361; family OMII01; genus OMII01. The sequence goes on along the minus strand of CAIVDM010000036.1, from coordinate 3,624 downwards.
CTGGTTTCCTGCCGGGACTGCGTCGCGCCAAGCCATGGCTCGATTTGCGAGAATCTTATTGAAGCCGCTTCCAGTGGTTTGTCTGAGCGCAATCGCTGTAACACGGGATGCAAGGGGCGCGCGGAGGGAATGGAGCGAGTGCTACTCCAAGTGGTGCCATCGAACACCAGAACCGGGGCGGTGGATGGCGAACCGTCGCTGCCTTCGCCCTGTAAATCGGTGACCTTGATCTGCGCGACAAGTTCGGGCTTCACAAATGCATAAAGCCCGCCGCCATCGCTGGCCCACCGAACTGGCGTCGAAACACGGTTAGGAGCAAGCAACGTTGCGAGTTGTTCGCGGTCAGAGTCCGCGCCGAGGTTTCCGCAACTCCCCAACAGCACGTATTGGCCGTCCTCCCGCATTAGCGCGAGCAGAAGCGAACGGGCGAGGTCTGGCCGGTCCGCCTTGGCGGTGTAGCCTACGATCGCCGCATCCAGCGTGATTTCAGGTTTTAGCTTGTAGATGAGGCCATTCTCTAGCCGAATCACCAGCCCTTCGGCTCCGCCAGCAATTACCCGATCTTCGAACGCGGTCTGCACTTCGCTGTCAGAGGCAACGTTGTCAGTAACAACGACGGAGAGATGGGCCTGAGCGGGCAACAGTGCTGCGAGGCGCGCAAGTCGCGCTTCGTAAGTTGCTGGAGCAGTAACGCAACCTTCCTCCAAAAGGTCGAAAGCGGTGAACCCAATGCTTGAGGCTCGCGACGAGGCACCGTCGGCCAACGCCGCCGCAAGGTCACCAACGCGGGGGTGAGAATTCTCTGAGCGGGCATGGAGTTCGCCCGCCAAGATGGTGCCGTCTTCAATACCATTCGCCTGTTCGAGCAGGAGAAGCGTGCCGGCCAGTACGCGTCCGCGAGGGTTGGCGAGGAAGCGTTCGCCAGCCTTTGCAACGAGGAACCAGAGTTCACCATCAATTTTGGTGGACATCCACATGCGGCTACCCGAGAGCTTCGAGATATCGCCTGCCGGTAGCGGTCGATATGTTCCCGCTACGCGCCGACGATACGTAGCGAGCAGGTCCAGCAAGCCCGCATCGGTCAACCGGCCGGCAATGAGACCATCACCGTATGTGGTATCCACCATGTATGGATTAGCCATTGCTAGTGCCTCTTGCCGGCAAAGTCGCGGGCTTCTTCAATTCCATGTCACTGAGATGAAGCACTAGGCGGTATGCCTTACCTCGCGTCTGACCCTCGAGGAACCCACGGTAAGGTCTTCCATTCGCTTGAAAAACGAGCGGTCCGCCTCCCTTGTCCCCAGTCCCGAGCAACATAAGGAATCGCCCCTCCTCTAGTTCGCGCGCCATTTCGAACAAGAAATCGTAGGTGAGGCCATCGACGTGACGCAGTTGCACGCTGCGTCGAAACGCAAACTTCCGCACCGCGTCCTGCAGTGACACCTTGCGGCCAGTCCAGCGCACCGGGATTTCGCCGCTCAGATTTGCCACGGTCTCCACCGGCGCCCGGCGCTCCTTTTCGCTGCCGTCCGGGTTGAGCACCAGTTCAATGAACACCGGGTCAGCAAACATGACTTCGCCCGCGCCATCGACATATACGGTCTGCGTACGTTCGACCGACAAGCCCACTAGCTCGATGTCTATCTCCGGATCGCCGTTCACAAGTTCTCTGGCGTAGTCCGCGCCGAAGGCAACGGTTAATGACTCATTTGTGCAGGCCTCGGTCGCTGCCACATATCGCCGGAACACAAGTGTTGTGTCTGGCAAGCCCAGACGCGGCGACTCGGGAACTGAGACACCCTGAAGGCCAACTGAAGCGTCTCGGCCTTTTGAATTAGCCAAATGGATTGATATCGCCATGGTTCTCCTCCTTGTTCGACTAGCCGCCGACGTCCCCCCTCTTTCAGTAGCGGCGGGAATTAGAGTCCATCATTACTGTGGCTGAACCTCGGCCAGATGTTTCGCATAGGCTGCTGGCGTCATGCCGCCGAGCGCCTTAGAAGCGTCTTGGCCCGATTCAGATCGCTCTTCGCTGAAGGGCCCGTTTAATAAACTCTCCGAGGCCATGTCGCGATGACGCCAAGATTTACCAGTCCTAGTTTCTCAACATACTTAAACGGCACATACAGAGCGGGGTTTATTCCGATACGCCAGATTATGTATCGAAAAAAAAAATTTAAAGCAACTTGCTTCTGAGCCGGAGACTGATTGCATCCAAGCCGGATGGATTAGGGTTCCGCGAAATCCCCTCGTTCTTTCGGTGTGCCACGCTGTTAGTAGAGGCAAGCTCATTCGTGAGGAGCTAAAAAGCCGTCTTCCGCCCCCTTTTTAGCACTGAGTGAGTTGCGCAGACCGATGTCGCCAGCCAGAGCCGGGGCATCCTGACGTGCTTACGCTTAGCAAGCCTCAAAACAGATTCATGTTTCGTTAAGCTACACCCGAGTAGAATTGCTGCTGTTCCAGCGTCGCCTCTTCGGTCACCGATGCAGCAAACAAAAGCCGACATCAGGCTCATCTCCTGAGCCACTGCTCGGTCAATAATGCAACACGCTGTCTACTAAGCGTTCTCTCGATTCAGGCCCAGCGCCACAGACCAGTCGTTCATTCGTCTCTGCTTTTTGAAACTACTGACCGCGATTTTCTCTTGATTGGACCAACGCCGTAATTGGTTTTTTCGCTGAGCGTCATTGTGGGCTCGGTGCTGTTTCCAGACTGAAAAATCTAAACCCCGTTCGTTATCGCCCGGGGTATGTCCTTGTCGTCGCCGCGAATTATTTTTGATTCGCCCCGTTCATCAAAACTGTTAGCAGCGCCATCAAGAAAGGGGACGCCGGGCGCCATTGTCAGTGACTTTCAGGTTGACTCATTACAAGAAAGGATAAGGCGTGGAAAACATCGATCAAATTCCTTCGGACATGAAACTCACCCAAGCAGTTCAGGGATTTCTCGACGAGTTGGGCTGGGAAGACGAAATTGAACTCAACCCCATAGAGAAGACGTCCTGGCTGGACGCGAAGCTCGGGAACGAGGACGTCAACTGCACGCTGAAGATTGAAGTCTCAGAAGAGAAGTGCTGGATTTCTGTCTATCTCTCGAACGAAATCACCGTGACTGAATCCCGCTATAGCGAGGCCTGTGAACTCGTGAATGGCATCAATGCGATGCTGCTGATTGGCAGCCTCTGCGCGACTGTCCGTCGCCCCTTCCTCTACCGCCAGACAATAGATTTGGAAGGTAGCGAGGGCTCTCCCACCATCGTCAAGAACATGGTGGATGTCGGCTTTACCGTCATGCGCGACTGGCAGGCAGCGATGGCCCGCGTGATTTTCGCCAAGACCACCGCCAAACAGATCTTCGCCGAAGACCGCCTCTCGGAAGCGGATGCCATCGATAAGGCGCTGCCCTCCGTGAGGACACCAGCGCCCTCCACCATTCAGTAGCGCATCTGCGCTGCCTTGAGCGCCGCCTCCGGGCATCCGGAGGCTAAATAAAAGGAGATCCGATGCATTAGCAAGTCTGAATGCTGTCCCCACGTCGTGACTCAAGCTCACCGAAAAGGAAATCACCTATGCCCAACGTACTCGAACACATCGATGCCATTGCCCGCCAACAGCAGCGGGATGT
>CAIVDM010000035.1 GCA_903904735.1 uncultured delta proteobacterium | reverse complement strand
GGGGGCTGTGGAGCTTTGAAAACACTGAATGTTTTCAACAGGTCGAACGCTCTACGAAATTGAGCGTCCTTCTGGCCCCACTCCGACAAGTCTACCGTCTCCGGGTTAATACCGGCGAGATCTGGGCGTATCGTAGGCGTCTTGTTGATCTTTTTAAGCGCCTCGCCTTCCGAACTGACGCCGGTCGGGTTCGAAATCGCACCCGGAAGATCCTCTTCTCGAATCTCAGATAATGGAGATCTCTTGGTGACTGGCGCTTCAATCTCACCGCTGGGCGAGGTCACATCGACCTCTATATCGGGCTTTACGCCACGTGCCTGGATCGAGTTACCACTCTTCGTATAATAGAGGGCGGTCGTGAGGGTTAGCGCCCCCCCGTTTTCGAGCGGCGTAATTGTCTGAACTGAACCCTTACCGAAGGTCTGAGTTCCAAGAATCAGGGCTCGTCCATGATCCTTTAAGGCGCCGGCAACGATCTCTGACGCCGAGGCTGAACCGCCGTTCACCAAAACCACGATAGGATAGTCTGGCTCGGTTCCCCTGGCGTGCGCGAAAAATTTCTGTTTCTGGGCATCGACTCGACCATCGGTGTATACGATCACACCCTCTTTGAGGAACATATCGCTAACACGAACGGCCTGGGCGAGCAGCCCTCCGGGATTGTTTCGCAGATCCACGATAAGTCCGCGCAACTCAGGTAACGTACTATCCTTCGCCAATGTGTTCAAAGCGCTCTTTAGATCGTCCGCGGTCTGCTCCATAAACTGACTAACGCGCACATATCCGAAGCCATCACCCAAAGACCGAGCTTTGACGCTTCTTACCGCGATGTTGTCTCGAACAATCGTAACATCGATCAGATCGGTTATGCTTTTTCGCGCCAGTGATATTTGAATAGGGCTTCCCTTTGGACCACGAAGACGCTTAACCGCGTCGACCAACGAAAATTCTTTCGTGTATTTACCGTCTATTTTGACGATAACATCGCCAGGGCGAACTCCCGCCTTCTCCGCCGGAGAACCTTCCATCGGCGCCACTACTACGAGAAGTCCCTCTTTTATCGTTATCTCGATGCCGAGCCCACCAAACTCACCTTTGGTTTGAACTTGTAAATCTTGATAGAAGTCTGGATCGAGGTATCCGCTGTGCGGATCGAGAGTTGTGAGCATCCCCTTTATGGCGCCCTCAACTACCTTCTTATTATCGACATCTGATACGTAGTCGCGCTTTACCACCGACAGAACGTCGGTGAAGACCTTGAGCTCTTCGAACAGGCTCGCTTTACCGGACTCACGCGCGCTTACTTCGGGAAGGTCTCTTCCACCGAAGACGAGGGCCGCTCCGAAAACGATACAGAGCCCACTCAACATTTTTTCTCGCGCCGAGAACTTCGACACTAGCTCCCCACCTGCAACCCGATAACCCATTTTTGCGCCGCTCAATTAACTAAAGACTCTGATGGTTTGATGCTCGCGCCTCGGTCTGCGCATCGCATGAGTCCGCCTCTCTAGAGACTTTTTCAAAGAACGTCACCGACGATGATGGATCATAGAGCCAACACTACGATGTAAAGCTAACGAAATGGTACTCGACCCCCTTTCCAACCGCAAGCGCTATCGTCAAGATTCATGAGAAAAATCAGCGGAGTATGACCCATTCGATGACCCCGCTCAAACAGCTCGCCCAAGCGGCGGACCATGACGGGTCTCAGCCTCTACGGGCCAAAGCTCTGGAAAGCGTCTCACCTCATTTTTCTGATTGCGAAGGCTCGGGGCTGATGTAGGCTCTGCTGCATCCTGGAGGACCTATGGAAGAAACTCTGCTTGGCATCGACGTTGGAAGCTCATCGGTCAAAGTCGCGCTTCTGGATGCCTCGTCCGGGCGGATAATCACGAGCGCGACCTCCCCCTCAACGGAGATGGCAATTGAATCTCCGCGAGCCGGATGGGCGGAGCAACACCCAGACCTGTGGTGGGAGCACGTTGGGAAGGCGATTGGCGCAATCCGCGGCTCCCACTCCAAGGAACTCCGCGCTACCAAAGCCATCGGCATCGCCTACCAGATGCACGGACTGGTCTTGCTGGACAAAGACGGCAGAGCCGTTCGCCCCTCAATAATTTGGTGCGATAGCCGGGCGGTGGAGATCGGGAATGAGGCATTTGCCCAGCTTGGTCATCAAAACTGCCTGAAGAATCTGGGCAACTCCCCGGGAAACTTCACCGCGTCGAAGCTGGCATGGGTGAAACGGTCCGAGCCTCAGATCTACTCTCAAGCGCGCTATTGCCTCCTTCCTGGCGATTACATAGCCCTACGCCTCACGGGACAGTTCGGCACCACGCCCTCAGGGCTCTCTGAGGCGGTATTATGGAACTTCTCAGAGAATCGACTAGCGACCGAGGTGCTCAAAAACTTCGATATTTCATCAACGCTGATTCCACCGACTAGCCCAAATCTCGGAGCGTTCGCTGAGCTTCGCTCCGACGTCGCTCGCGAACTGGGACTCCGCCCCGGAATCCCGGTTTCTTACCGCGCGGGGGATCAACCCAACAACGCGCTCGCGCTTAAGGTGCTACTACCAGGAGAAGTGGCGGCGAACGCGGGGACCTCGGGGGTTATCTACGGCGTCACCGAGCGGTTAGGGGTCGACAGCCTCTCGAGAGTGAATAATTTCCTGCACGTGAACAGCGCGCCGAACGCGCCGCGTATAGGCTCACTTATGTGCGTAAACGGCGCGGGCAGCTTCTACCGATGGGCGAAACATACGCTCGGCTCAGGGAAGAGCTATGCGGAGCTAAACGCTCTCGCGACGATGAGCCCCGTGGGATCGGGGGGAATTGTCGCGCTGCCTTATGGCAACGGCGCCGAGCGAACCCTCAAAAACGTTAGTCCTGGCGCGTCCTTTGAGAATCTAGATTTCAACCGGCACTCGACGGCGGATGTATTCCGGGCGACACAGGAGGGTGTCGTATTCGCCCTGTGCTATGGGCTTGAGATCATGCGAGCGATGGGGCTACACCCAACCTCAATCCGCGCTGGCAACGCTAATATGTTCCAGAGCGAGCTGTTTCGCCAAACCTTCGCCACCTGCGCCAACGCCCCGGTGGAGCTCTTTACTACTGACGGCGCGGAGGGAGCCGCTCGAGGAGCGGGCATCGGCGCTGGATTGCTTTCATCATCAGACGCGTTTCGTGGACTCACCACTGAGCTGATTATCGAACCCGACATCAGCTCTCAGGGGGCGACGCATGACGCGTACGAACGATGGAAAACCGCTTTAGCGGCCCATATCTAACGAACGAGGAGACTGAAAGACATATGACAACGCAAAAGAACTACCATAGCCTTTGTCGATGGACCTTTAACGCCGGCAAAGGTGGTTTCGTCCCCGGCGACATCAGACCTCAATGGACCAGCGCTAAGCTCGACGTCGTTGAGATCATCAATCTAATCTCGACTAAGATTCGCCCTCGCATACCAAACCACATCGAGCTCGGTTTCGAGGCGCACTACGACACTGAAATCTGCGAGAAGACGGCTCCCGCGGTCGCTGACGCGCTTGTATCGGCGAAGATGTACCTGGCGATGATCACGCCGGGTCTCCATTCGCATTTCGGGTACGGCGGTGTCGCGTCGTTAGATCCAGCGGAGCGTGAGGCGGCAGCGAAGGTAGGCGTCGGCACAGTCGATTTAGCCTACGGCCCGCTGAAGAAAGCCTGGCACTCCGATCCAACCATGGCACCAACACTCGTATTGTGGAACGGCTCCTATGGATACGATCTCGCCACTCCCGCGATCAACCAGATGTATCAGAACCTAAAAGAGAGCGTGGCGTCGCTCTGCTCATACGAGGATAAGAAGGGCGCGAAGTTGTACTGGGGTATCGAGCCTAAGCCCAATGAGGGACACCCCGCGATGCTACTACCCACGGTAGCCTCGGCTATCCTGTTCTGGAAGCGCCTCAAGGAGGAGTTCGGGACGAATCTCGACAAGCGCGGCATCAACAAGGAGTTTGGTCACTCCGAGATGATCGGTCTCGACGCGGTGTACGACACCGTTGAGGAGATCGACAACAACGCCGTCACGCATATGCATCTTAACAGCCAAGGATATAACGACGGCATCACGCTGGGCGGTCCGGGCAAATACGACATCGATCACGGATGTAAGATCACGGGCATGAACATCGCCATCGCTCGACTAGTGAGCGACGCGAAGTACAGTCGCTGGTACGGTCACGACATGCAGGCCCGCGCCTACGACAACGAGACCCAGGGTATCGATCGAGTGATTCGAAGCATCCTTTCCTGGGATGCCTGCCAAAAGGCCGCCGCTGAACTCGATATGAAGGACCTTCACAGGGCCCTCGCGGTTAGGGAAACGGGGCGAGTCGAGGACATGATGCGCCACGCGGTGGTGAGCGCGCATAAGCATTTCGACGAGATGTACAAGAGCGCGTAAGTTATCGGGGAGGGCGCGGTGTGGACACCAAACCGCCGCGCCCTCGTAGCCTCGCTTTCGTCCGCCACTCACGTGCCTTAGCCATGGGGACAGCAGTCGAGGGAATGAACGGCGGCGTTGACTAAGCGTGACCAGATCGCGCATGGTTATCACGCGGGGGACTTACGGTTACTCGTCTCTCAAATCAAAGCAGAACTACCAACACCCTTTTGCTTCTTTACGTCGACTCACGAGGCGCGTGACAATACGCTCGAAGGATCCACTGGGTTCCCGTTTTTGCGAGTCTCGAAATAAAAGTTTCGCCCCTTCGCGTCAGGAGCTGAGGTCACTCCTATGCCCATACCACGCTTAATGAGATCCCCTTTAGTCACAAAAGCTTTTCCTAAGCGTCCGTATAAAGAATAGCTCCGGGAGCCGTGATCAATGATAACCACGGTATCGTACCCAGGCATTGAACCGGAAAAAGCGATCCGCCCCCCAAGGACCGCCTTTACCTGACTCGACTCGGCGGTTTTAAATTCAATGCCCTTACTAAATATTATGTCAGAGAAATCGGTCACTTTCGCCTTACCAAAGCTGCGTAAAAGCTGACCCTTCACGGGAGAGGAGACTCGCACGGTCTTTCCGAAGAGGCCCTCAGGGTGCATCACATCCTCGACACGCAACGCACCATTCGCCCCACCCGTGACAGCAGTGGAAGCAATTACGATGGGCGTATCAGAAGCCTGGGGACTTACAGCTGGGGCTGGCTGCCGCGACGCCTCTGTAGGCTCTTCTTGTGACGTTATGGCGCGAAGCAGTTCCTCCATCTTGCTCGCCTCCGCTCTCAACTTGGCTAGCGAATGTTGAGCCGCCTGCTGTTTGTCCTTGATCTGTTTTATTACTCCTTGTAGCGCTGTTCTCTTGGCCTCCAAGTCGCTCCTTTTCATCTGGAGCTCATTTTGCACTCTAAAAGCCTCTTGTAGAGTCGCGTCGAGAGCCACACGCGATCTAATGAGCGCGTCGACCGCTCTTTTCACCTCATGGAAACGAGCCTCATCGAACGACCGCACGTTACGCGCATACACCGCGACCCGCTCTAGATCGCTCTGAGCCGAAAACCCGATGTATCGAGGGCGTCCCGCGACGGACGAATACACATAAAGCGCGCGGAGACGCTCCTTGATGACCGACTGCTGTGCCGCGACACGTCCCTCGGCAAGCTCAACCTCTCGAGTGAGTCTCTCCTTCTCTCGAAGCGTGTCCTGACTTTTCTGAGTCAATTGGACCTCAGAGGCGCTCAGAGTCTGAATCTCGGCGTTCAAGGATCGCTCGTCACGTTTTAGCTTAGTAAATTCGCTCTTGAGACCCGCAATAGTCTTCTCGGTTTGAGACACCTCTACTCGGATTTTCTGAAGACGCGTCGATACTTCTTCAGACTCAGCGAGCGCATCGTTCACACATAGCGTCATAGACGCCAACAGGAGCGCGATTCTCACCAGCACCGTCCGATCACGCCACTTCTGGAGTCGTCCCACGACCGATCCTCCCATCATGATTCTGACAAGTAACGACGAACGGCGAGATAACTCCCTCCAACACCGACTATCGCCCCAGCGGCGACAACCACGGCGATCTGAATAAGAGGTATGAACGAGAATGAGGGTACTAACATGCTTAACACCTCCGCTTTGGTGAGCACGCTCTTACAAACAAGATAGATGACAAATACGCCGATTGTGCCAATCGAGGCGCCTAATACTCCCTGTACCAAGCCCTCAAGGAGATACGGAGCATAGATAGATCCACGTCGCGCGCCTACGAGCTGCATGATCTCTATCTCCATTCGGTGATTATAGAGCGCTAATTTTATGGTGTTGGCGATAATGAACCCCGCTATGATGAAGAGGAAGACGATGCCCACTATACCTACGATCTCGATGACGCGGAGCATTCTCTTTATTTGCATTACCCCGCCACGACTGTAACGAATACTTTCGACCTTCGAATGCACCCCCATCGCCTCACTGACTTTGTTGTAGATTCGCTCCGCTTCCTCCGCCGACCGAAGGGTCACATTGATTGACGCTGGTAGTGGATTGTCAGCGTCGAGCCCATCGAGAATTCTGGCGTCATCTCCCAAAGAGTCTCGAAATGACCGTAGAGCCTGAGTCTTATCGGTATATGTGATAGAGAGACCTGGCGCGATTTGGCGGAGCTGGCCCGACATCGCGTCGACATCGAGACGCGAAGCGGAGTCGCTTAAAAAAATCATCACGACCATCTCTCCTGTTTCGCCCGACACGGCGCGCGACGAATTAGAGATAAACAGAGAAAAGATACCCAAAAGGAATATGGCGACCGAAATGGTCACGATAGTCAGTATGTGCGTGATAGGTGAGCGCCGTACATTCTCGAGCGCCTGTCGCGCGCAGTGAGCCGTGACAGCCCACAGGGACACTCGCTCGATCCCTTCGCTCTCACCCCAAATAGCCGTGATCCCTATCGGCGCGCGCTGTTCCCCTACGCTCATAGCTTCGCTCCCGCCAAACCACCGGCATGAACGAAGTCACCAATGATTCGCCCCCTATCTAAAACCACAGTGCGTTTATTGAGCTCCTCTATGATCGACAAGTTGTGCGTGGCGACCACGATGGTCACACCAGCCGCATTCGCCTCTAACAGCAGGTCGAACACCCGCCTGCTCATCTCCTGGTCAAGATTTCCAGTTGGTTCGTCCGCTAAAATCAGTGTTGGCTTATGAATCAAAGCTCTGGCGACAGCGACGCGTTGTTGCTCTCCACCCGAAAGAGTGACCGGGTATGCGTCCGCCCGATCCTGAAGCCCCATAGCGTGCAACAACAACATAGCCAATCGGCGCCGCTCTCGAATGCTCACTCCGAGCACCTCGAGACCGTACGCCACGTTGTCCAGCACAGTTCGCCTTGGCAGTAGCTTGTAATCTTGGAATATCACTCCGAGGCTTCGACGCATCTCCGCGATACCGTCTTTCCCAATGGACGAGAGGTTCCGCTGACCAACAAGCACCTCCCCCTGTGAGCACTTCTCGGCTCCGAACAATAGCTTTAGCAACGTGCTCTTACCCGCTCCGCTTGCTCCGGCCACAAATAGAAACTCGCCCGGGGCGACCTTAAGATCGAGTCCTCTCACTGCCGCCTGATCGGGCGGGTAGATCTTCGAAACCCCGTGAAGATGGATCATGCGTCCAGGCGACCCTCATTAAAGCTACTGGGGGCGTCATATCCCCCTCGAATTACAGAATATTTGCCCGATACCTGTTGCGTCCTCTTTTCACGCTACGGTAAGGTTCACAGGTCATATCAACAGGGCTCATACTCAAAGATGTATACCGTTTTCCGACAGGGTGCCAGGTACTCATTTTACACCGTTGTCTTTACGTTGCTGGCGACGGTCGGATGTTCTACATCCCCTGCTCCCCAGATAGTTGCGATAGACACGGCGAAGAACTCTCAGGGCTTATGCTCGAAGGTTGGAGACAAGTCGTCTCGAATACACTCATGCCCTTCGAGGAACGGCCCTGTGTATGTGTCAGCGCTCAAGGATTGCTCTATTTCGGAGAAGTTTACCCTCCAGGCGACTACACGACAGCTCTTCGTCGGTCTCTCTGGCCTAAAAGTCGTTTCTCAGGAACCGGTCACCCTAGGCACAACACAGACACTACACTCAGTTGTCCAGGGCACTGTCGATGCCGATCCCGTCGCGATGTCCACGTTCACGTTCCGAAAAGACAACTGCGTGCGAGATCTGGTGATGTGGCGCAGCCTTCTACCCGCGAAGGGTGGGCATCCCGAGGTATCAACCTTTGTGAGCGAGTCCATTGACCTCGCCAAGCTTCTGATAACCGACAACCACTTGGCGGAGGATGTAGGTGTCTCAGAAGGTTAAGGATTTCGTCACGGCACTGGGGGATTATTCGCTTCTTGTCTCGTTAGTCGTTCGCGACATACGCAGAAACGGCGTCGATATTCGCGAAATATCCAAGCACATCATCTCAATTGGTATTCGGTCGCTTCCAATCGTTCTGCTAACCGCGGTCTTTACGGGAATGGTGCTCGCCTTACAGACCGCCTACGGTCTGCAACGATTTGGCGCCAAGAATTACGTTGGGAATCTCGTTGGCCTCTCCCTTGCTCGCGAGCTTGGGCCGGTTCTTACGGCTGTTATGGTGTGTGGCAGAGTCGGCGCCGGAATAGCCGCCGAACTGGCTTCGATGGTAGTCACTGAGCAGGTAGACGCGATTCGCGCGCTTGGGGGAGATCCCATTCGCCGTCTGGTCACCTCCAGGCTCCTGGCGGGAATCATCTCTATGCCTCTCCTTTCGGGACTCGCGCTGCTAGTCGGAGTTAGCGGAGGACTGGCCGTAGCCGTTGGTGAGCTCGGCATTAGCGCCCATCAATACTATCGCTCCTATCTGTACGCCGTTCAGATCAGGGATGTGACGGACGGGCTGATCAAAAGTGTCGCGTTCGGTGGGATCGTAGTCTCGATAGCCTGCTACAAAGGTTTAAGTTGCCGAGGCGGCACCGAGGAAGTCGGGCGCACCACGACCAAGGCGGTTGTCACAGGATCTTTGGCGGTCTTTATCTCGAACTTTTTCATCACTAAGCTACTCATCATCCTTAACTTCAAATGACTTCCGATCCTTCCCCAACAGTTGAGTTTATCGATGTGCACACCGCTTTCGGCGCTCACACGGTTCACCGCGGCCTGAACTTCCAGCTCTTTCCCGGTGAGGTAACAACACTGCTCGGTCCAAGTGGCGCCGGGAAAACAATCATCCTGAAACTAATTATGGGCCTAACCGTAGCGAAGCATGGGACCGTGCGAGTCATGGGTCGGGAGATGGCGAACATTACCGACGAAGCGCTTCGAGATCTGCGGGTCAACCTGGGAATGCTATTTCAAGGCGCCGCGCTATTCGATTCATACACAGTTTTTGAGAACATAGCGTACGGACTCCGCGAACGGGGCGAAAAGGACGAAGCTAAACTCTCCAGGATCGTCGAAGAGAAGTTGGCGATGGTCGGACTGCCAGGGATCCAACGAAAGTACCCGCCTCAGCTCTCAGGAGGACAAAAGAAGCGGGTCGGTCTCGCCCGAGCCCTAGCGTCATCTCCGAGGGTTATGCTCTACGACGAGCCGACGACCGGTCTCGATCCCACATCGACTCGCAATATCGATGACCTGATCGTAAAGTTCGCCAAAGAGGATGGAATCACCTCTCTTGTGGTGACACACGACATTCAGAGCGCGCGGCGCGTCTCGGACCGATGGATGTTACTATCCAAGGGAGTTATCGCCGCTGATGGCCAAGCCGCCAAGTTAGCGGTCGAGAATAAGTTAGTTTCTGATTTCGTTTCAGGAAACTGGAAGGACGACGTATGAAGATGAAAAATGAGTTAAAGGCCGGCGCGTTCGTTCTCATCGGGTTGGTGTTGATATGCGCGCTAATCCTGATAATGGGGCGAGAACGCCAGATATTCGCGAGCCAGAGCAAGTACAACGCGATGTTTAACGACGTGAAGGGACTCTCAGCCGGAGCCCCTGTACGAATGGGAGGTATCCCCATCGGCAGAGTGGACAAGGTGGGCTTCTCAAAATCGCTCGGTGACACCCGAGTGCATGTAACGCTGCTTATCAACGACTCGTTCATCGATCGCATTCGACCGGACTCCAAGGTCTCAATCGACACGCAGGGACTCCTCGGCGACCGCTATATCACCATCACAAGCGGGCACGAGCCGAATCCCCTGCGACCAGGCAGTGAGATTCCAGCTTCTGAGGTCGCCGACCTCTCTCAAGTGCTCGCGCGAGCGCAATCTGCGGTCGACAACACTACGCAGATCACCGAGCGTATCAATCAGTCCCTCGAAGGGCTATCGCCTGAGACTTTTCGCAATATCGCCTCCGCCAGTCAAAGTGTCGCCGAGATATTCAAGGCGGTAAAAACCGAGGAAGGATTCATTCATCGACTTATTTACTCTGAGAGTGATGGCAAAAAAATCATCGAGAGTCTCGCCTCAACGTCCAAGGACGTGAGCACCCTCCTGCACGAGATCAGAGCTGGGTCAGGAATCCTACACGCCTTGATCTATACACAAGGTGGTGACAAAACCGTCGCGAAGCTCTTTGAGGCGGGCAACAGCATCGCCGCCGCAAGCGATAGTATCTCAACGCTGCTAGCCGAGACCAAAGATGGCAAAGGGCTTCTGCATGATCTTATATATACTGACGTCGAGCCCGGTGTAGTGGCGAAGCGAATCGAAGAGGTTTTAATATCTCTCGCGAAGACAGCGCAAAACTTGAGAACCACGTCAGACGCCCTGGCGAGCGGCACCGGCACCTTGGGAGCGCTGATTTTAGATCCTCAGCTATATGACAACCTCGTCGAAGTCACCGATGGCGCGAAGCGAAGCTTCATCCTTCGACAAGCGATTCGCTCGTCACTCAAAGAGTAATATAGTTAACCCAGCGCCGGTGCCACGTACTCCTTAAACTTCGCGCCACGCTGCTCGAAGTCCGAGAACTCATCGAAGCTAGCGCAACCAGGAGTGAGCAAGAGAATAGCGTCATCCACCTCTTGCAGGGTTGCCATGCCCCGCGTGGTTGCCGCCCGCAAGGACGGCTCAATATGACACGGAAGTCCATGCGCCTTGCAGTGACTCGCCAAAAGCGGACCATCTTTTCCGAAACAGATAATCGGCAGTACGCGCTCTTGCGCCTCTTTGATCTTGCGTAGCAACGGATCCCACGAACCGGCTTTGGACAAACCACCGAGCATGACCACGAGCGCTCGATTCGGATACCGCTCACGCACTGTCATAAACGCCGCTAACGACGCGGCAACAGTTGTCGATTTTGAGTCATTAAACACGAGCCCTCTTCCCGCGTGCGATACGGGCTCTAATCTATGCTCAAGTGGCGAGAATGAATCGAGGCCCGACTGAATGAGTTCCTTGGAAACTCCCAGCCTACGCGCGGCGAGAATGACGGCGGCGCAGTTGTATCGATTGTGGAGCCCCATCAGGTGGCTATTCTCCATATCATAGTCTTCAGTCGTACCGTTGACGCGGCACTGAATCGCGGTGGGTCCAACGATATGCGCCCAATCGTCACTGAGCTTCGTCAGATCAGCGATCGGCAACTGACCAAAAACCGCGCGAGTTCCCTTACTCTTACGCGACAACGACATCACCATCGGATCGTCCGCGTTCACGATCGTGTAATCGCGCTCATCCTGAAGCGCGAGCGCCCTTCCCTTCGCCGCCGCGTACCGCTCCATCGTACCGTGTCGCTCAAGGTGATTCTCGGAGATATTCAACACGACGCTGATTATCGGCTTAAGAACAGTGCACGCCTCCAACTGGTAACTTGAGGCCTCAACTACGAGGATAGAGCGGTCCTCTGCGCCACCATCCGCGAGGATCTCCTCACTTGATATGACCGGAGTCCCCACGTTTCCGCACAAACGAGACCTCATCCCAGAATTTTTAAGGATATGCTGTAACAGCGATACAGTGGTGCTCTTGCCGTTACTACCTGTCACCACCACCGAGGGACCACCGTGCAATTCAATTCCCAGCTCTAGCTCGGAAACATAAGGCACCCCTAATCGGCGAACGGTTCCGACGACAGAGGACTCAAGGGGAACTCCAGGGCTCAGAACGACAAGACCCACATCCGTGAGAAGTGGCGCGACCTGCTCACCATCAATACCGAAATGGACTTCCACGGCGTTTGCGCGCAGGGTTGGCAAAGCCGCGCTAAACTTCGACTTCTGCGTGAAGACCGCCTCTGTCTGACGCTCACACACGATCACTGACAATCCCGCGCGAGCCAAGAACGCGGCGCTCTCGACACCGCTAATACCCAACCCGACTACGAGTACTTTCTTCTGTCGCTCACGGAGGACGCTCAGAGTTTGTTGAAAAGACATATGTTATCGCAACTTCAAAGATGTCAGTGAAACGATCGCCAGAACTATTGATATGATCCAAAACCTAACGATGATTTTCGGCTCCGCCCATCCCCCCAATTCGAAGTGATGGTGTATTGGCGCCATCTTGAAAACTCTTCGCTTCGTTAGCTTATAGTAATATCGCTGGATAACCACCGAAGCCGCCTCCATCACGAAAACGCCGCCAGCGACCACGAGAATAAGCTCCTGCTTAACAAGAACCGCGATAAAACCAAGGGTTCCACCGAGCGCCATGGAGCCAGTGTCACCCATGAAGACCTGCGCCGGGAACGTATTGTACCAGAGAAAGCCGAGACCGGCGGCGAACATACTGGCCAGAATAATCGATATCTCTCCTGCCCCATTTTCGTAATGAATGCCCAGGTAGTCGGCGTAAATCGCGTTTCCGGCGAGATACGCAAAGACGGCGTAGGTACACGCCACTGTCATCACCGGACCGATCGCCAGACCATCAAGACCATCAGTGAAATTCACCGCGTTAGATGTGGACGTCAGCACAAAGGAAGTAAAGAGCACAAAGCCGACAACCCCCAGGTGAATCGTCACGTCCTTGAGAAATGGCACGTAAAGGTCCGTTGAGAAACCGAACACACATAAAACGATCGCGGCGCCCGCGCCCAGACCAAATTGAGCGATCAGCTTTCCACGCTCCGAAAGACCTTTCGAGTCCTGCTTCTCGATCTTTTTCCAATCATCGACGAATCCCAAGTACGCGAACCCCACCATGATCAACACGGTAAGCCACACCTTTAGATTGGTGAGATCGGCCAGCAGCAGCGTGGAGGTCAAGACGGCCGCCACTACCACCATGCCGCCCATCGTGGGGGTACCCCGTTTTCCCTCATGCGCCTTTGGGCCGTCATCACGAATCGGTTGCCCGCGCACACCACGGTTCTGTAGCCAGCGGATGAAGACCGGCTGCAGAACAAGCACAAACACAAAGGCGAAGAGAAACGCCAACATCGCCCGAAAGGTTTGATACTTGAAAACGTTCAGCCAGCTGACGGCCCCGTGCAACGAAAAGAGGAGATGATACAACACCGTGGAAACCTCACCGATATCGAAGGGTCTATTGTCACCCTGCTATCGGGGAAGATTACCCTGAATACCCCGACAGAAACAGTCTCGATAAGTGGCTTTTACGTATCGTTTCGCGGCGTTGGGCTCCGATTATCAACTGAGTAGGAGTTTTTCTGAAGCAACTTGCCGCTTTAGGCGGATACCCAAACAGGGACTACCCATTGAGAAAGGCTCATTGAGACTCAGGAACATGAAGCAGACACGATTATTTATAACAGCGCTGGCAGTCCTGAATGTACTCTCCCTGACCGGCTGCACCAAGGAGTCAGACGATAGCAACTCGTCGGCGCCAGCCACGGCCGGGGAGCTTCGCACTGATTGCGGCACTGTCTTTAATGGGCAATTATACACCCCTCCCAAAGCCAGTAAGGCACAGGTGGGTCCAGTACGCTTTATTGGCGCGAACCTGGTATCAATGAAGCTAAAAGACGGTGAGCAGCTCATAAAATTGCATGGTCTTGGAGCCCCATACGAGGATTATAAGACTTCCGGCGCCCGAACTGTCATCAACGAACTCGCCGCCGAAGGGGATGCCCTATTTTACATCGCCACTGCAGACTGCTCAGTCACGCTTAACGACGGTGGCACGGGGGTAATCGGTCATGTCTTTTCGGCTCAGGGGAAGAGCTTTTCTGAGACATTAATCAAAAAGGGATATGCTCAGGTCTCATCCGACACATGCCAAGGCAGCCTCATTTCCGCCTGTTACTCCGCCCTAGAAGACCAGACCGCGCAGACGATCGCGGGCGAACTGACCGAGTTCTTGTGGAAGCCTGTCTCTGATAGCACCGGCAAACTAGCTGTCCATAGCGGTCCATACGGAGTTACGGTTATCGTGAACGGAGAGACCGGGACCAATCAAGGCGGTGGCAATGGCTTTGGGAGTCTTGCGCGTTTTAATAAGCCTGGCTGCGCCTACGGCGCCAATGTCAAGGTTAAGGTGGTCAATGAGAGCGGGGCGGCATATCTCTATCAGGGACAGCCTTTCATAACGATTCCAAATGGTTGCCAGCGCTACAAAATCAAAGGTGGCACACTCGCCCCTGACAAAAAATAGGGAATGCAGGGGAGACTGAGTCCCCCCCCCCACCCTCGTCATTTTGCGATTTGATATAAGCCCCTGGCACCATGTATGCTCTTTCGCCATGGAAGAGAAACTCATCGACACCCTCAAGCTGCCCGAAGATCTTCGCAACTTAACAGTCGAAGAGCTCGAGCAGGTCTCTCAAGAGTTACGTAATGAGTTAATCGACACAGTCAGCCGCTCGGGCGGACACTTTGCTTCCAGCCTTGGGACAACCGAGATAACGGTCGCCTTACATAAAGTTTTTGACACGCCCCACGATAGAATCGTTTGGGACGTTGGGCACCAAGCCTATATCCACAAGATGTTGACCGGTCGCCGACACCAGATGGCCGGCATACGGACCCGTGACGGCATCTCAGGCTTTCTCAAGCGCAACGAGAGCCCCTTCGACGCGTTCGGCGCCGGACACGCTGGCACGAGCATCTCAGCGGCGGTGGGTATGCGAGTCGCTCTCGATTCTCTCGCGCCAGATCGATTCGTCACTGCGGTAATCGGTGATGGCTCCCTTACATCGGGCATGGTGTTCGAGGCGCTTAATCACGCAGGGGACCTCGCGCTCAAACGCTTCATTGTTGTGCTGAACGACAACGAGATGTCGATCTCAAAGAACGTCGGCGCGCTCAGTTGGCTTTTCTCGAGAACATTGACCGGAGAGCGATCATCGCGAGCGAGAGAAAGGGTAAAAAGCCTTCACAAGCGTGGTTATATCCCAGATCTACTCTTCAGGGCGGTCGACAGAGCTGAGGAGGTAACCCAAGGGTTTTTCTCCAGCCCCGCTATGCTCTTTGAGGCTTTTGGGTTCCGCTATATCGGTCCGGTCGATGGTCACAATCTGCCCGCGGTACTACAGGCATTGGAGAACGCGAAACTGCAGGATATCCCAACAATCGTGCACTGCCATACCGTGAAGGGCAAAGGGTACGAGCCGGCGGAGGAAGATCCGATTTTATGGCACGGGGTCGTCCCGTTCGATCGCAGCAAGGGAGAGTTCAAAGGCGCCTCGACACCCCCTGCCCCAAAGAAGATTCCAACCTACACCGGAGTATTCGCTGACACGGTAGCGTCAATCGCCAAGGCAGATCCTTCAGTTGTCGCGATTACCGCCGCGATGCCAAGCGGCACAGGTCTCGATAAAGTCGAGCAGACCGTCCCTAAACAGGTCTACGATGTGGGGATCTGCGAGCAACACGCGGTCACATACGCGGCAGGTCTCGCGTGCGAGGGAATGAAACCGGTCGTGGCGATTTACTCCACGTTTTTGCAGCGGGCATACGATCAAATAGTGCACGATGTGTGCATCCAGAACCTTCCTGTGACATTCGCCATCGATCGTGGTGGTGTGGTGGGCAACGATGGCGAGACTCACCAGGGAGTTTTCGACATTGGATACCTTCGAAGCATCCCTCACATGACCATCATGTCCCCGAAGGATGAGAACGAGCTCCGCCACATGCTTTACACCTCCGTTAACTTGGGGTCCCCCGCCGCTGTGCGTTATCCACGCGGCAATGGCGTTGGCGTTCAGTTCGATGAAACCCTCCAAAAACTGCCGATCGGCAAGGCGGAGATTGCGCGACGCGGTAAAGACGCGTTGCTTGTTTGCTTTGGTCCGATCATTAGCAACGCTCTTCGCGCCGCTGAGAGACTGCAGTCAGAGCTTGGAATCTCATGCACCGTAATCAACGCGCGCTTCGCTAAGCCTCTCGACGAGGAACTTCTCGCCAGCGAACTGCCTAACTACAAAGTCGTTTGCACGATTGAAGACCATGCTATCGCGGGAGGTTTCGGTTCCGCGGTAATTGAGTTCGCTCAGGAGCGAGACATACAACTTCAGTCGGGCATTCACCGCTTTGGTGTCGGCGACCAATTTGTTCCGCATGCCTCACAAGCCGAGCAATACGCGCTAAATGGTTACGACAGCGACAGCATCGAATCATATATAAAGAGCCAATTGGCATCCGCTCGAAAAGTCGCCTAACAGGTTCCCGGAGCCGGGGCACGCAACTGTTCGACAACACGACAGTGTCGTGAATCACTACGATAATAAAAGTCGCAAAAGCTGCAATTTCAGGCAGTTAGCCTCGGCACACTTTGTGAAAAATCCCTAGTAAGCCTGAAGCATAAAGGAGCGTTATGCGGATATATGATCAAGTAAGCAATCGCGGTAAGTCACCTCGTTTTGCGGAGCTGTTTAGGGAATTCGGAGTACGAGACATGGGTCGTTCACAGGGTGGAGATTTCACAAGAAACTTTTTGAGCTTACAGCTCCAACTCCAGACATTGATGGAAGGAGTTGGTGGAGACGGCACCGCCTCGCTTCTTGACAACTTAGCTCAGCTCTCCGAAACAGAGCGCACAAAAATTATTCCTCTGATATCGCGAGTAATCGGTCGCATCGCCCAGGGCGACAAGCGGCAGTTTAGTGACGATGACAAAGCGCTCAAGGATTTCGAAGACTCTCTTTTTGAGAGCATCGTGACCTCGCTTGGTCAAAGCGCCAACGATGACCAGGTTCTCCCGAACAAACGAAAACTAGAAGTCGTAAGTGGTGGCAAAAATCCTCAATCAGTCCTGGCGATCAAAAAGCACGCGAAGGCGCCGAGCCTTATCGACCTAGCCAAGGCGAGAGAGAGCCGTCGTCACCGACTGGACTCCCCGCCTAACGAGATAAGCTAGTCTAGGCGAGACAAAAACGGCAAAGCCTCGCTGATTCAGCGGAGCTTCGTCGCTTTAGTCGAGAGCGATATTATCTAAAAGACGAACTCCCTCAACTCGCGCGACTACAAGCATACGACAAGCGCCGCTAACTTCCTCAACCGGAACGAGCGTCGCTTCGTCGACAACAGTCGCGTAATCGATTATTGGTGCGGGCATCTCACTAATACTCGCTCGCACGAGGTTTTCAAGCGCTTCGGAACGTCGCTCTCCTTTTCTAAACGCCTCGCGCGCGGCGAACAGCCCCTGACTTATGAGAAGAGCGTGCTGTCGCCCGTCACGCGACAAACGCGCGTTACGAGAACTAAGGGCGAGGCCATCCGAGTCTCGCACCAGCGCGCCACGGATAATCTGTATGTTCATTTTCAGGTCCAGCACCATGCGCTCAAGCAGAGCGAGCTGCTGAAAGTCCTTCTCACCGAAGATGGCGAGGTCGGGCCTCACCGCGTTGAACAACATCATCACAACGGTCGCCACGCCCTCAAAATGCCCCGGTCTGAGAGCTCCCTCAAAGGGCTTGGAGACCTCAGACACCATCACCTTGGATTGAAAGCCCGTTGGGTACATCTCCTCCGCGCTCGGCGCGAACAGAATATCTACCCCCTCCTGGCCCAGGAGCTTCTTATCTTGCTCGAGGTTAATCTTGTACGCCTGATAATCCTTCGGGTCGTTAAACTGGGTCGGATTAACGAATATCGAGCACACTCGAACGTGGCAGTGGTCTTTAAGCGTTCGAGCCAACGAGAGATGTCCGTCATGTAGCGCTCCCATGGTGGGAACGAAGCCCACAGACATCCCGTTAGTTCGAAGCGGCTGGAGCGCTGATTGCAGGTCCTTTACGGTCTCATAGGTCTTCATATCGTTCTCGATTACAGGTTTGCGTCCTCATCTCAAGCACGCTAGCATTTCGCGTGGAGGTTTGGCGACTCAGAGTGGAAGCGGAGCTACTCGCCCGCGGAGTTAGTCCCTACTCAAGTCGCTCGACAGTATAGAGAATCAATCTGAAAGAGACACAGGCAATCTGGAAGAGACACGGGCTCTCAGCCACCAACGAGATACCCGACGGAAATACATGCGACCTTCACGATTATCAAATACAAGCAGACGCTCATTCCTCCCTCTATTTTCCCTGCTGGCATTGCAGCTGTCGCTCAGTGGCTGCTGGGGGTCGAGCGATTCGGAGGTTGAGCCCGACCTTGAGCCCAAGGAACTCACCAAGAGCACTGACGCCCTAACAACGGAGGTACCGGAGTTTGAGCTGGTTCGCCTCTCCAAAAAGCTCTATCAGGTCGGAATGTACAGTGTCGCGCGGGACTCCTTTAGCTCTCTTAAGGACCGATACCCCCTCGGCGCATACGCGACCTTCGCTGAGGTTAAGCTCGCTGACACGTATTACTTCAACAGAGAGTTCAATGAGGCCGCCAAAAGCTATGAGAGCTTTCTAAAAAACTTTCCAGGTCACGTAAACTCTCCCTACGTTAAGCTTCAAGCTGCGCGCAGCCATATCGCCTCTTCACGCGGAGGGGGTCGGGATCGACAACCGTTAGAGCGTGGACTAGCCCTCTACGATGAGCTCATCAAAGAGCATCCCGACACCGCCTATGCCGAATTAGCGCGCGCCGAGCGTATGCCCGTGGTCGAGCAACTCGCGTCGTACGATTCCGAGATCATCGAATTCTACTGGAAACTAGGAAACACGGCGGCGGTAAAGGATCGTGAGCAAAAGTTCCACGCCCGCTGGGGCTCGCAACTCAAGGAGCAGCCGCAAGCCGAGTCCGTTGATACTCCACACACTCAAACCGCCCTCTCAAGCCTTGGCGCGGTTGAGCCGTTGGAACCGTCAAAACGGGTAGAGGAAGCTTCTGTTGAACCCGCGTCACCAACAAGCGTAGGACCGTCAGGGCAATTACGCGAGGGCGCGATAGTGGTACAGAGTGTAACTTGCCGTACCGAGGGCATACCTTTTGGCGCGATCGAGCTCACTCAGGTGCCACCTATACTAGTAGATACCGAAACGAATCCTAAAGAGTTTCAGCCAGAGGACGGTCTCATAGTCATATCCGGGCTTGACCTAACCGCCCGGATACAACGCTTCAATTGCTTTTCATCGGAAGACTTGCAAGTACGCTCCAACGGTGACTTGGAGATTCGCTCGGACAAGCCGCTTACCGTCTCGATCGTCAACAATCCACCTAGAATCCTATTATCTCACAGCGAGTAACCTCGGATTAAGAAAGACATCGCCGAGCCTGCTTGAGGATCGGCAACCAACGCTTACAGCATGGCTTTAATGGGCATAACTCTCGCGACGTGCCTGCCGTAAAATTGATCCAACCTAAAACCGGGTACCTTCATCTTACCACCGTGGGTACAAGTAGATTTGCGGGCGCATTACGCTAATGAGATGGCGTATTAGGACCTGCGGTTTTGGCCTGTTGCCCTGGGTAGAAACCGATTATCATTGGTTTTTTACCCCCTTTAGGGATGTGAATCTGTGAAAGAGATGATCTCAATTCAAAGCCTGCGCGAGCTCGACTACAACGTCGTTATCGCTCGACTCATGCGTCGACAGAACATCTCCATCATGGTGCGCGGAGTACAAACAGCGTGTTCTTTATTCACACTCGCTTGTATCGTACTGCTGATAGTCGTTGTGGCACGAGATTTTCTCACCAAGCTTGGACTCGATAGTGAGCTTGAAGATAGGGTTTCTCGGCTGACCAAACAGCTCTCAGGAACCTCTCCTCAACCGCTCTCTGGCGCCAAAGATTGGGAGATCATCACGCAACGCAAACCCTTCGGACCACTAGGTCGTCCCTCGGCCGTTATTCCCACGGCGGCTACTCCTCCCGCTTCGCCACTCATGCTCTCACTGATCGGCACGTTCATTACCTCTGGACAGGAACCGTACGCGATCATTGAAGACAAAAAGAAACAGTCCCAAGAGATGTTTCTGCTGAATCAGTCCGTCTTTGACCAGGCGGTACTCAAGAAGATTTTCCAAGATCGAGTTGAAGTGGAACGCAACGGGAAACTCGAGACACTGCGCCTCGATGAGCTCGGTGGCGGCCCGTCCCCCTCAAACGCCCCGGATGGGGATGAGTTTGTCGTCGAGGAGGCGGAGCTCGATAAGGGGTTAGAGAATTTACCACTCCTTCTTACACAGGCGCGAGCGGTGCCGTACTTCAAGGATGGGCGATCGATCGGACTACGATTATTCGCCATCAAGACTGGAAGCTTGTACGAGAAGGTCGGACTTAGGAATGGCGATATCCTCAAGACCATTAACGGCAACAATTTGGGGGATATATCCCAAGCTTTGAAGCTCTTTGAGCAACTTAAGCAAGAGAGATCAATAAGCCTCGTGCTAGAGCGAGAGAAACAAGATAGAGAGTTTAAGTACACGATACGGTAACCATGGCAGGTATTATGAGATCGAAGCTTCTTCCCCTCCTTATAAGCGCCGTGTTCGTCTGTTATCCCTCACTTGACGCGAGCGCGCAGCCAGCGCCACAAGGGGACACCGGTTCTAATGAGCAGGAGTACGCGAAAGACTCGAACACTGAGATTAACGTTAAGAACGCGGACATCGCGGCGATAGTCAGGATCTTCTCGCGGAAGACGAAGAGAAATTACATTCTCGATGAGAAGGTTCGCGGGAAGGTATCTATTTACCTTCCTGGCAAGGTTTCCGCCGAGGAATCGCTGCGAATTTTGGACTCAGTATTGGCTCTGAAAGGTTTCTCAGCGGTACCAATAGGAGAAAATCTTTGGAAAATAGTTCCCGCGAAAGAGGCTCGTCAATCCACCATACCAACCCGCACTGATGGGCGCGTGGCGAATCCGTCCTCTTCTGTGGCGACACGTCTCGTGTCATTGAAATACGTGGCAGCGCAGGATGTTCAGCAGATAATTTCTCAGCTCGTGTCAGCCGATGGCCTGGTGAACGCCTACACAGGCACCAACTCCCTGATTCTCATTGACGCCGAGGACAATATCGAACGACTTCTGCGCATCATCGAGGAACTTGATGTCCCCTTCTCCAATCGAGAGATGACCATCATTCCGGTGCTCCACGCGGATGTCGAGGATATCGCCCAAAAGCTGAACGACATCCTGGGTGAGAGCGCGAAAAAGGACTCTTCTCCAGCAGATCAGGTGCGCGCCAGCATGGCGGATGGAAGTATTCCACAACCTGGAACGGGAGTGGCCGGACAGACTACACGCGCGGGTGGCAGAACAATCTCCGCTCGTGGGCTTTCGCCCAAGATCATTCCCGACCAACGAACGAATTCAGTCATAGTTGTCGCCGATGACGAGACTACGGCGCGAATACGCGCGCTGATCGCTCAGCTTGATAGCAAAGTGGATCTTTCCGGCAACAAATTCTACGTCTACCGCTGTCAACACGCGAACGCCGAGGAGCTAGCGCAAGTTCTCGCGGGACTTGTGGGAGGGGGTTCCGGCGGATCAACGACATCGGGTACTGGACTCGGCTCGGGTCGGCAGTCAAACAACTCTGGATTATCCGGCGGGGCGTTTGGCTCAAACGCAAACGGCATGCAGGGCAACCAGAGCCCTTTTGGCTCGCAAAACAATCGTCGTTCAGGGGGTTCTTCGGCTGGTCCAGGTCTCTCTGGAGGTGGCAGTCGAGGAAACAAGCTAGGAGTGACGTCAACACAGCTTGGCGACAATATATCTATCACAGCGGATCCGGCGACCAACTCTCTTATCATAGCGGCGAGCAAACCCGACTATGAGAAAATCAGAACGCTACTAGCGCAGATAGATATCAAGCGTCGTCAAGCGCTCGTGGAGGCGACTCTCCTCGAAGTCACGATGGATAACTCAATCCGAACAAACACCAGTTTCCTGACCTCCACGGGTGGGGCAGACGGTGGCGTACTCGCGAAAAGCGACTTCAGCGCTGACAACGGCCTTGCGAGGCTCTTTAGTGAACCGTCGAAACTCCAGGGACTCACGATCGCAGCCGCGAGCGCCGGCTCGCTCCAACTGCCGGGAGGTTTGACCATCCCTACCCAATCGATTCTTGTGAGCGCCGCTCAACAGAACAACAACATTAACGTTCTAAGCGCTCCCACCATCTTGGCTACCGACAATGAGGAAGCCCAGATCGTAGTCGGTAACAACGTGCCATTCTTGGCGAGCACGGGAACGAACGCGACAAACCTTAATAACACCTTCAACCAGGTGGACCGTCAGGACGTAGGTATCACGCTTCGTATTACTCCCCAAATTAGCTCACGAGATTACGTTACCCTCAAAGTGTACACGGAGGTGTCGTCACTCGTGCTTTCGACTCTTAACTCAGCGCTTGGACCAACTACCAACAAGCGACAAAGTGAAACGACTATCATCGCTAAGGACGGCCAAATGATCGTTACGGGAGGTCTTCTCTCGGACGAAGTGTCTGAAACAGATGAAGGAGTCCCCTACCTCAAGGATATTCCGGTTTTGGGGCACGCGTTCAAGAACAACTCTCAGGCGAGAACCCAAAAGAATCTGCTGATCTTTCTCACGCCAAGAATCATAAAGGACCAGTTCGACGCTCGGGATACGACTATCGAGAGCCGCGACAAAATGGAGGATGTTATCGCCGCGTATAACGTCCAGCCGAAGCGACGCGCGACGTTGCGAAGCGATAGAATAGACAGAGTAGCTGAATCAAATCCCTATGAGGGTCCAAAGCCAGGCACGATACTACCGCCTCAGCGCACCTTTAAGGGTAACAACGAGGCCAAGCTTCCGACTCGTGGAAACGATTCGGTTGTGCTTGACGGCTCCGCTGACGGAATTGTCGATCTCGACTCTGCTTCCCCTGCCCCGTCTAAGGGCAAGATCGAGACTAATCCTACGCTCGACCTTGATTCGTTACCGGCACCCGCGGAATCAAGGGCGTCGCTAAAGTCGCCAGCTCTTGAGTCCGGCGCGTCATTGAAGCAGGGCGCGTTCGTAATCCTTGAATACAGCGGTAAAACCGCTATTCCAACCGGATTACCGTTCGCGGGCGCTCGTCCCGGGACAAGTCTTGGGGTGATCGTTCCAAACGACAGCTCCTCGCAAGCTCTCTCATTCTTTCAGGCTCACGACACCTATCGCTACCTGGCCTCGGGCAAGAAGTTGGATTTTCGGGTGAAGCGCGTTTTCGACTCGCCCTCAGACGCGGAGACATCGTACCCTGAGGTGTCGGGCGCTTGGCGTACCCTCTCTCGGCAGGAGACACAATCGATGGGTCAAGGTCCTTGGATTCGAGGCGCGAGCAGATGAGTACGTCAGGCGAGATTCAATCCCCAATCGGAGCCTCAAGCCATAGTTTCCCGCAAGGAAAGTCGCTCGCTTCCACGCTCGGCATGGTGTACCTCGATCAACTCCCCGAGCCTGTCCCTCCGAGAAATCCCGTGCGTGGTGATTTCGACCGAATCGCGGGGTCATGGGGAAGACAGTTTTTGACAGTTCCCATCGGTGGCGATGATACGCACGTTGTGGTCGCGACGGCCGATCCTTTAAACGTCGAGGCGATTGACCAACTTCGAGTGTGTTACGAACGACCTATTAAGGTAGTCGTGACCTCGCCTTCAGAGATAACAAAGGCGATTAACTCCATACGAACTAGCCTCATGAGCGACAAGTCAAGCAACTTGTCTAACTCTGGAAAGAAGGACGATGGAGATGACTTCGCCAATCAGCTCAAGATAGACGTTACGGATTCGGATGACGATGACGCTCCCATCATCCGTTATGTAAACGCGATTATCTTCAAAGCGAGTTCCGAAAGGGCTTCAGACGTTCACATCGAGCCTTATGAAGATAGACTAAAAGTCCGGTTTAGAGTGGACGGTGTCCTGTACGACGTGGCTAGCGAGGAAAAAGGATTTCAGGCCGCTATCATCTCGCGCGTGAAGATCATGGCTGGTCTCAACATCGCCGAAAAGAGACTTCCACAAGATGGTCGTATCGGTCTAAAAATCGCGGGAAAAGAGGTAGACATCCGAGTTTCGACTGTACCCACCCAATTCGGGGAACGTATCGTAATGCGTCTTCTCGACAAGACTGGCGCGGTACTCGATATCCAGCAGCTCGGGGTTGAGAAACGGAACCTCGATGGTCTTGTAAAGCTTCTCAGTAAGCCCAACGGCATCATCCTCGTGACGGGCCCCACTGGATCGGGAAAGACCACAACGCTTTACGCCTGTCTCTCCTACATCAACAAACCTGATCTTAACATCCTCACCGTCGAGGATCCAATTGAGTACCAACTCGACGGCATCGGTCAGATGCAAGTTAATCCGAAGATAGATTTTACCTTCGCGAGTGGCTTGCGAGCGATCCTGCGACAAGACCCCGACGTGGTGATGGTGGGAGAAATTCGAGACACTGAGACCGCTGAGATAGCGATCCAAGCATCTCTCACCGGTCACCTTGTGCTCTCAACCCTTCACACGAATGACTCAGCTGGCGCCGTCAGCCGGCTGCTTGACATGGGCGTCGAACCCTTCCTCGTCTCATCGAGTTTGCTGGCGGTTCTGGCCCAACGTCTCGTGCGCAAACTATGCTCGCATTGCCGAGTGCCATATGAGATTAGCGATGAGGAGCTACGGGAATTAATCCTGGACCCGGCCGAAATTACCTCGCGCCTCGCCTACAGACCCGGCTCAGGAGCCTGTCCTCACTGTCAAGGGAGTGGCTACTCAGGGCGCTTGGGTATCCACGAACTACTCCTTATTGACGACGAGTTACGCTCGCAGATTTTACAACGAGTGGACTCGAATACGATTAAGAACTCGGCGGTTCGACGAGGGTTCGCGACCCTTCGAGCCGACGGAGGGCGAAAAGTCCTCGCCGGCCTTACATCCGTTGAGGAAGTTTTGCTCGCTAGCCATGATGACATTTCATAACGGGAGTTAATTGGGCCACTACCCTAGCACTTAGATCTCTATGCCTGTATACGAATACTCAGCACTGAATAACGGCGGTAGAAGGGTTAAGGGAACCCTGGAGGCCGATAGTATTCGAACCGCTCGACAGAAGCTTCGAGGTCAAAACCTCTCCCCAGTGGACGTCAAGGAAGCGCGCGAGGCAGCCAAAAGCAAAAGCAAGGACGTTAAGCATCTTTTTAAGGGAGATAGGGTCTCGCTCAAAGACCTGACCTTAGCGACTCGGCTATTAGCTACTCTGTCAAACGCCGGACTTCCGCTTGTCCAAGCGCTCCTTTCGTTATCCGAACAGGTAGACAACTCGAGCCTCCGGCGAGTTGTCGTCGATATCAAGGAGCGCGTAGAACAAGGCTCCTCACTGGCGAAAGCACTTGGAGCGTACCCCAAAATATTCCCTCGACTGTACATTAACATGGTCGCCTCTGGTGAGGCATCCGGCGCCCTCGACGGCGCCCTTGAGAACCTGGGAAACTATTACGAGGCTCAGCTCGAGCTTCGACGAAAGGTTCAAAACGCGATGCTGTATCCAGTGCTCATGTTCGTGTTTTGTATCGCGGTTGTTGTGCTGCTCGTTGTCTTTGTCGTGCCAACGATCGTCGAGATCTTCGTGAAACAAAAGATATCTCTACCTCTGCCAACTCAGATGGTGATAGCCCTTTCGGATCTTATCATCAACTACTGGTGGCTTATGATCTCTCTTATCGTGGGAATCGCCCTCTATATTAGACACTCCTACGCGACGGAGAAGGGAAAGGCGTGGTTCGATAAGAAGATGCTAAGGCTGCCGATCTATGGTCCGATTTATCTCAAGGTTTCAACGGCCCGTGTCGCCTCGACGCTCGCGACGCTTTTAAACGGCGGCGTTGAGGTTCTCGCCGCGCTCGATATCGTAAAGAACATCGTAAGTAACGTACACCTTAAACGGGCGCTCGAAGACGCGAGAGATGGTGTTAAAGAGGGTCGAAGTCTCGCCAAAGAGCTTTCTAAGAGCGGCTACTTCCCCAACCTGCTCTCCCAAATGGTCGCGATTGGCGAAAAGAGCGGCAAGCTAGAGACGATGCTCACAAAGGCTGGAAAAACGTTCTCCGCTGAGGCAAACGCGGCGATCGCCGGGATCACGACACTAATAGAGCCTCTCATGATTATGTTCTTAGGATTGATCGTCTTCACGATCGTAATCTCTGTGCTACTACCGATGCTAGAGCTTATGAATGCCGTAAAATAAATGGCATTTCAGGATGTTACGTCAGCGACGCGCCATTCAAAGTCTGTCACTGTGTAGCGGCTGGTATCACATACGTAGTGGCGCAAATCGGTTTTACTTGTGAAAATATCGATCAACTCGGTGGAGACTCACCAGGATAGAAAAAGAAGATAGAAAACTATGATAGCAAGAATAATCTCATTCCTTGACCCTCGCGAAGGACTTCAGCTCGAGAGGAGGACGATCCAAAACGAGCGTGGTTTAACGCTCATCGAAATCATCGTCGTTTTAATCCTACTTGGAGTTATATCGAGTATGGTGATTGGTCGAGTGTTCAAAGCAGGCGATAAGGCCAAAGCTCAAGCGACTGTTGTGAAGATGGAACAGCTAAAGGGTTCGATAGGTATCTTCCAAATGAAGACCAACACGCTGCCCAAAGATCTCAAGGAAGCTGAGGTAGACGACGCCTCCGATTCTTGGGGACGCGAGATCCAGTATCGCCCTCTCGACGGTTCACGAGCGTATGAGCTTCGATCTCTTGGAGCTGATGGTCGGGAAGGTGGTTCGGCCGCCGACTCTGACATCAAGGTTACAGGGCCGTAAATCGCGCTACTCATGAGAGACGCACGACCAAGGCACCGCGAGGACGAAGGTCTTCGCGGCTTCACCCTCATTGAGCTCGTACTTGTCCTGGTCATTATCGGGCTAGCGATGGGTTTAGCGGTCGTGCGTCTCGGCACTCTTGACCATTGGAGAGAGCAAGCCGCTCTGCGGAAATTAACGGACACGATAGTACTGCTTAACAATCAAGCTGTCCTGAATCAGGTCTTCTACCGAATGGAGTTTGACCTGGAGAAGAACCAGTATCGTGTAGGAGCGATGAAACCTGAGGATACGACAGTTGACGTCCAGACTGGCGACACGCCTCCCATCCTGCAGCTTGAGCTAGCCAACATCATTAGCCCCGCTATCCCCAATGGGGCGACTATGATCCCTCCCCCCGGGCTGCCAGCGCTCGCGGAGCCGATAACCCTTGCTGGCAAGATGATGTTTCTTGATGTGGCGACCACTCGTGGCAAGACAACTCGTGATGACAAACGTTCCAATCCATTCCTCATGTTCTCCCCTCGAGGCTTTTCTGAGTTCGGGGTTATCCACATTGCCATGGGAGACGAGACCCCTATAACGATTATGGTGAATCCATGGACCGGTCTCGCCGAGGTTTACACAGAGTACAAAGACTTTGAATGGACTCTAAACAAGAGAAAATGAGCTAATCATGACCGCGGCAATCTCGAAGAGAAAAGAGCATAGGAACAGTGGATTCACGTTCATCGAGGTCGTCATAGCCCTTGCTGTCATGGCGAGCGCGGCAGGCATAATTATTGGGATGCAGGGCGCTGCCTTACGCAGAACAACGAGAGACACGTACGCCCAACAAGCGATGCTCGCCGCTCGTCGTATTATGGCCTCGATAGAGGCGTTGAACCCGAAGAACTTCAATCTTCAGACTCAAGAAAATCAGCCAGTCTCCGCGGTTCTTCAAACTCTTGGCGTCACATCGCTCAGTGACAAGGATGAAGCAGCGGCGATGAGCGCGCTAAACGCGTCGCTCCTCGTCGAGGACTGGCCCATTCCCCTGCTAGAAAAAGAAGTATTGATGAAGAGGATTATCCTTAGACTATTTTGGGGACAGGGTTGGGACGAAGCTTTCGAGGTCATCTACTTATTGCCAGATCCGGGCAACTCGCCATGAGAACAATCACGACCGGCAAAACAGATAGCGGTAGATCGGCACATTCAGAGGCGGGCTTGACGCTAGTTGAGGTCATCTTCGCCTTAGCGATCCTCGCCTTTATGGTTTCGATTAATTATAAGATTCTCATAGGGGTCATTGAGTCACGACAACTCATTGACGATCGACGCGAGGGTATGTACATCGCCAATTCCGTACTAACCAGGCTCTCGCGCGAGATTCAACTCGCGGTAAAAAAGCCAATGCTTCCCGCTAACGGGTCCGCGGCTGCCGGGTCGAATGTGCCTAATTCAACCACAGGACAACCCTCGCTGATCGGAGAATCTGGAGTTGGAGGCACAACCCTGACTTTCATGGCGAAAGACGCGGGTCAGCACATCCCTGATGGAGAACCTCATGTCGGACTAGTTCAGATCACGTATCGGGTCGCCGAGGATCCTGACCAAAAGGGAGGAAAGAGTTCTAAGCTGCTTCTTATACGAGATGAAGTCGCTAACACGAAACCTCTCGCGGACGCCTATAAGAAAGCGCTTCATTTTCCAATCACAAGCAATTTGAAGTCTCTGAGCTTTAGATTTCTTGACTCCACATCTAATGAATGGACCGACGCATGGACAGCCGCGCAATCGCCCCGATTACCCACGATAATAGAATTCACCGTAACACTAGAGACTCCCAGGGGTAGGACAAATACCTACACATCGGCGGTCCATCTCGGATCGGCGCCTTAGGGAAGCGGATAAAAACTCTTGTCAGCCGCTCGACAAGTAGCCGCCAGCTTGGTGACCTAGTGCCACCCCACAGGGCAGCACTTCACTTAGCGGGTGGCGGCAAGGGCTGCTTGAGTACCGCGCCGGTGACGATATTCCCATCGAAATAAGAAATGCCGACATCCAATTCAATCACGCTGCTCGACACGGCGGGCAGACGCACCGACGCCTTGAAGGAATCCTCAGACACGCTCGGCGTCAGGTGCGCCACATCAAAAGCGAACCACACCTTACGGAGCGGATAGAGCGCCTTAAATACACTCTCCTTCGCGGAGAATAACTTCACCGCGCGCTCAGTGCGCCTCGCTGGGTCTGAGCGTACCCAGTCAAACTCGTCCGGATCCGCGAACCTCGCTATGAGTTCATCCGTATACCGCTCTTCAATAAGCTGAATATCAACTCCAATCGCTGGCACATCTTGCTGCCAAGCTACCGCCGCCACCCCAACACCTGAGCTGTGTGAGATCGAACCGACTATACCAACTGGCCACAGCGGTTCACGATGCTCACCTCTTAAGACCGGTGTCACGACTGGAAACCCAACTTTCTCGAGAGCTCTACGAGCCGCCGCGCGCCCCACATTAAAATCACTTCGGCGCTTCTGCGAGACGGCCTCTCCCATAGCCTGCTCCTCAAGGGGATGCAGCTGAAACCAACCCAGATCATCCTGCGAACAGACCGAGAAACTTATCGCTGGATTTGAAAATGGGGAATCTACCGACATTTCGCCGACCGAATCGACGAGCTGGAATAAGCCAGATGCTGAACTACTCACAATTCCTCCCGCACAGGAAACAAGCCCTTCAAGGAATTTGTACTGCGACAAACAAAAAGACACGCCGATAAAACATCCGACGTTTGCGAGAGCTTATCAGGTTTTATAAGGCCGTGCAAAAAAGGGGCATCATACAAGCATGCCAAATAATTGATTTTTACCCTTTATCATACAGTTACCTGCGGACCGGGGCTCGCTTTGGCGGGAATTCGACATAGCTCAGTGGAAACCAATTCAGCGATACCTTCCTCTACTGAATGCGATGGATAATACCCCAAAGCTTCCCTCGCCAGCGATATGTCGGCCAAGGAGTGCGCTATGTCACCCTTTCTGAATGGCTCGTACTTTGGCTCCGGAATGTCTTCAGCTGAAAATCCCTTTGCTTTGACTACCTGCGCGCGTAGCATCTGCTGCAACTCACGCAAAGTGGTCGTGGCGCCACACGCTACATTGACCACGTTATTTATCACCCGATTGGATGAGTTAACTGTCGCCGCCAGGATATTGGCCTGCACTATGTTCGCGACATAACAAAAATCTCGCGATGTGCTCCCATCTCCATAGATAACGATCTGTTCCTTGCGCGACATAGCGGCGAGCCAGCGCGGGATCACAGCCGCGTATGGACCGTTGGGATCCTGGCGTGGCCCGAACACATTAAAATAGCGCAGTCCGACTGTCTCAATCCCAAATACTCGACCGAAGACCTGTGCGTATATCTCATCGATCTTCTTAGTGGCCGCGTATGGCGATAAACAATGGCCAACCCGCTCTTCCACTTTCGGGCTCTCTTGAATATCTCCATATACCGAGCTTGATGAGGCGTATACAAATCGCTTCACCTGCGCCAGACGACTCGCCTCAATCATGTTAATAAAGCCGTCAACATTTGACTGATGTGAGGCGATCGGGTCGACAATCGAGCGTGGCACTGAACCGAGAGCGGCCTGGTGAAGCACTATGTCCGGCGTATGCTGTTGGACTAGTTGGATGAGCCCTTCGCGATCCCTGATATCTTGCTCGAAAAAAGTGAACAGCGCGGCAATTGGCGGTGATATCGACTCTCTAATGGCCTCGATATTCTTCGGCGAACCCGTGGAAAAGTTATCGACCCCGACCACTCGCTGACCAAGTGAGAGTAGCTTCTGGCATAAATGCGAACCGATGAAGCCCGCCGCTCCAGTCACTATCCAAGTCTTTTGCGTTGTTGGCGCTGTCATATCACAGACTCCAATAGGAAATATTATTGGGGAGCTTGGAAGCATTAAAAATCGACTTGATGTCCACGAAAATGCCGCCAGGAGAAATAAAGTTAACGAGGGTATCGATACCCAAATCACGCACCTGTTTGTGTCCCACCGCCACTATTAAACCTTGCACTCCGTCCAGTTCCGATCGCTGCTTCAATTCAATTCCATACTCATGTCTCACCAGCTCTGGGTCCGCCACTGGATCGTACACTACCGGCTCTATGCCGAACTCAGATAACTCATACGCGATATCTGGAACGCGGGAGTTTCGCGTATCTGTTACGTCTTCCTTGAAAGTTATCCCGATTATTCCAATACGAGCGCCTTTAAGCTGAATACCCGCGTTTATCATCAACTTTACGGCACGCTGCGCGACAAACCTTCCCATATCATCGTTAATCCGCCTTCCCGCGAGGATCACTTGGGGGTGATATCCCATCTGCTGCGCCTTGGCGGTCAGATAGTATGGATCGACGCCAATACAGTGCCCGCCAACCAAGCCTGGTTGAAACTTTAGGAAGTTCCATTTCGTGCCCGCGGCGTCAAGGACATCCTTTGTGCGGATCTGCATCTTGTCAAAGATAATCGCCAGCTCATTCATGAGAGCTATGTTGAGGTCACGTTGGGTATTCTCGATAACTTTCGCGGCTTCGGCGACCCGTATCGACGTCGCTCGATACAGACCCGCCTCAACGACGGCGCCATATACGCGAGCGATTTTCTCGGTCGTCATCGCGTCCTCACCCGCGATGACCTTCGTAATCCGCTCAAGGGTATGTTCTTTATCCCCCGGATTAATTCGTTCAGGAGAATATCCTAGGAAAAAATCAGTGCCTCGGGAGTATCCGGATTCCTCCTCCAGGATTGGACCACACACATCCTCCGTCACTCCCGGATAGACCGTGGATTCGTAGACGACAACGGCTCCACGCTTTAGGTTCCTTCCAACGGAGCGGCTGGCTTTGACTAGCGGCGTAAGATCCGGTTGGCGATTCTCATCGATCGGTGTCGGCACCGCGACGATGACAACGTCACAGTCCCGCAGACTCGTCGCCTCAGTGGTGAATTGAACCGAAGATTCCCGCACCTGAGGCTCTAATCCATCTGAAGTGGGATCCTGTCCCGCGAGCAAGCTTCGAATTTTAGCTTCACTCACGTCGAACCCTACTGTATTGGCGAACTTTCTCCCGACCGCGAGCGCCAAAGGCAACCCTACGTATCCCAGTCCAACGATTCCTACATTCATTTCAGTCATGATACACACTCACTGTGACGCGATATCACCAATCGGACCCGTAGCGTATTCTCCAGGACACGGTCCCCTCCACACAGAGCGGACCTGAGCCTGAAACATGATTTCGCTGAAGGGAAGTCCCTTGAATGAAACGTCACACTAACACTAAAGACGCGAAATCCAAAGAGCAGTCACACCTGTTTCAACCACCTAACCCACTAGCGCGACATCACTTTTTCTCACACATAGAGCTCGGAGGTACAGATACTCACGATGCTAGGCCTCTGTAGAATCCGTCGGAGCTAGGCAACCTACTCGCGCGCGCTCCTGAGTGCCATGCGCACGGTCACAAAGCCACGAGGAACCCGGCTGCTCGAGGGATGAAACTAGGCTGACCTCCGATCTTCTGTCCGTAACTAATCTGTGGGATAACCCTCCCAGCCACGTCTACAACACTTACGCCGTCAGGCGTTAAGGGACGTTATGAAGGGAGCGAGGAACAGCGATCGCGCCACAATCAGGTCCTGTTCCTTCTCCTGTCATGTGCTACGAGGAATTCATGCCTGTGCAAAACCAACGCTCGAAGTGGTCTCTGGAACTCGGCTCAATTGCCAACATACCGATACGGATCCATACGACCTTCTTTCTCCTATTGGCATGGCTCGTTTTGATGACTGACAGCCCCTCACCTATGTTGGAGGGACTCTTCGTTGTCTCCGTATTCGTCTGCGTGTTACTTCACGAGCTCGGTCACGCGATAATGGGGAAGTGGTGGGGCGTTCAAACCAAAAATATTACCTTGTACCCGTTTGGTGGAATCGCCGCTATTACCTCCCAGCCATCGCCCAAAGGTGAGTTGTTCATCGCCATCAGCGGTCCCTTGGTTAACATACTGATCGCGGCTCTCCTCTACCCCTGGGTGAACTTACCAAGCGCGGAATCCATCAGCACAACTCCCATCTCGTTCGTAGCGCGACTTTTTCTCACGAACATCGGCCTAGCGTTATTCAACCTCTTGCCTGCCCTGCCGATGGATGGAGGGCGTGTTCTTCGCGCCCTTCTGAGCCTTCTTAAGGTGCGCCGCCCCACTTTTTTCGCGGCCCGCATTAGCCAGGGCATTTGCATACTACTGGGACTCGCGGGTCTCTATCTCGATCAGCCAATGTTATTCGTGATCGCCTTCATAATCTTCTTTGGGGCGATGCAGGAACACGTTCGAGCGGAAACAAGCTCCTTGGCTATCGCCTTCACCGTGTCTGACGTCTTCGTGCCCAAAGAACGCCTCGAAACGATGTCCCACGGCACGACAATATCAAAAGGATTGCGAACAGCTCTTACCTCCTTGCAACCACTGTATCCGGTCATGAACGGAGACGAGCTCATGGGAGTGGTTTTCAGAGAGGATCTCTTAGAACACGCGGCCACCCGCGCGGACGATTACATTGGTGAGATCCTCACTCGATCCCTGCCCCGCCTTGAGGCTTCGCTATCCCTGGCGGACGCGATCTCTAAACTCGAAGAGGAAAACTCTAACGTAGCGGTAGTGACTCGAGGTGGCCAGTATGTCGGGCTGCTAGTCGCCGACAGACTCGCCGACTTTTTACTGCTTCAGGAGCTACGCCAAAATTTACCCAAGGACGACGATATCGAATGGTCAACTCCGCAGTAGTGGACAAGAGCGACATTGACAGTGCTCAATCGGAACGCGCCCCTCAGTTCTCGTTTCTCGAGCGAGCGGGTCTCGGCTTAGTCACTATAATAGCCGTACTGCCAATCGCCCTAAGAAGCGCGGCTGGCTGGGCGCTTGGATATTTAGTTGGATGCGTTCCGTTTCGTGATCAGCGAGTCGCCCGAGCGCAGGTCTCGACATTTCTCCAAGCCACTCGCCCTGACGTTGTCGTCCGCAGGTGCTTCGCGAACGCCGGAGCCACGCTCTTAGAATCACTTCATCTACAGCCTATCCTTCGAGCGCACCAAAGGCGGATCTCGTGCGCGTCGTGGCGAAAGATCGAGGAGTGGACCGCAGCTGACAGACCGATCGTCGCTCTCACTGGCCACACTGGTAATTGGGATCTTCTCGCCGCCTATATGATTCACCGAGGCATCCCGATTGCGACGATTGGGAGGGAGGCCCGAAATCCAGCCGGCCAGCATATTCTCGCCAAGATGCGCCAGGGCTATGGGATAGAGACTATATGGCGCTCCGATCGTCGAGCGGTGAAGCGATTGATGGAATGCCTCAAGGAACGTCGAGTGGTGGCCGCCTTAATTGATCAAGACACCCGCGTGGACAGCCGATTCCCCCCATTTTTTGGCTTTCCGGCCAAAACTCCTGTGTCGCTCATTTCCTTAGGCAAACGCGCGCGAGCTAGATTCGTGTCAGCGTTCCTCTTTCGAGTTGGCTTCATGCGCTATGAGGTTTTCACCGAGGAGTTTCCGGACGATCTCTCTGAAGATGAAATTTTAACGATGTACAACGCTCGTCTCGAAGCGCTGATTCGTCGATTCCCGGGACAATGGGTTTGGTTTCATAAGCGCTGGCGCTCGCGGCCTGACGGGACGGTCCTGTCCACTCGCCAATATCTCGCCAGCATGAGCCAAAACGCGTTCGACAGGAATCGTGTCGCGGCCGACAAATCATCGTAGTCTCGACTGTCACAGTAAGGTAAACTGACGGCGTGACACGCGCGCGCCTCATTAGCATCATCCTACACGCCATCTTGATCCCAGTTCCCGCGATTAGCGGTCTGGGCTGCGCCCACGTCAGTTCCTCGTCGGACCTGATAGCGCAAGCCGACTCGGACCTCGAGCATGGACGGTATGAGGAGGCCCTTGAGGGATATCGGCATCACCGCGACGAACGCCTTACCGCCACTGATCGGCCAGAGTGGGAAAACCCCCACTTCTATACTCTTTTGATGGGAGATGTAGAGCTGCGGCGAGGAGACCCGGAAGCGGCTTTGCGACTGTACACACAAGCTGATCAGGAGCAGCTTTCCTCAAGCCTAGTCGCCGATCGATATCGGGCCTTAGCCGCGTGGCACCTTGATCATGGACAGTTCGAGAAAGCCCTTGATGTGCTCAAAGCACACCGCGCGAGAGATCCTCTCTTATTTGACGCTATGCTCGATAAAGTGGCCAAGGAAATGACGAGGCGGGAAGAATCAAGCGCGAAGACCGCGATCGCCAAATCACCACCCTCGAAGTGACAAACCTACCGAGCGCGCCCTACGGAGGAAGACACATCTCCGCCGGGCAGTCGTATCGTGACATTGCGAACCTTACTGGTCACTCGACTTGTCCCGCTCCCTACACTTACTGTGTACGCTAGCGTGTAGGTTCCTCGATCTAGGTCCTTGAAGCCAACTAACCGAGACGCTGAAGTCTTAGTCAATTTCTTTTTTCCTTGCGTCAGGGACACCGCGTATGAAACTCGACCACTGAACTTCTGGAGCATCGCGAACAGCTGATACTTCGCTTTCTTATTATTGGGCGTAGTGCGCGTGATATCAAACGTCGGAATCGAAACTACCGTGGCAGCGGTCGGATCAAGGCAATCTGAGGCGCCATTCCCGTTTAAATCCTGATCCGCGACGTTACAGCCACAATCGCCTGGGCGATCCTTGAGGTCGCTACACGCGCAGCTGCCCGCCGCTGACTTCGCCGGATTGGAGGGACAGGCGTCCACACAGTTCGCTGATCCATCCTGATCCGTATCTGTGTCCGCGACTCCACAACCACATTGGCCTAAGGCCGTTTTGGTATTGTCATTCGGACAGGTATCGGCGCAGTCTGGTACGCCGTCTCTATCAGTATCAGTCTCTGGGACCCCGCAACCGCAAAAACCCGCGAGAACCTTGTTAGCGTCTGACGGACACGCGTCGATACAGTTCGGGGTTAGGTCGCCGTCACTATCGGCTTCAGTCTTTCCGCACCCACACGCGCCAGGCTCACTCTTTAGGCTGTCATTAGAGCAAAGGTCTAGGCAATCCGGCACGCCATCCGTGTCCGTATCTATCGGGCAATTGCTTTGCGCTAAATATACATGCTGAATCGTGTTATTGGCGCCGACCGCCCCACCGTTAGCGCTCGTGGCCGCGACTGGATTCGACGCGGTGGTCTGGAACGCGACCGTCAATCCGTTGTTACTCACATGAGTAATCGAGGCGTCGTTATCAAGGCCAGACCCCCCTGTTCCCGGGGTGACGATAAATGTCTTTTTCTGTACTCGATCATACATGAATATATTTTTATGCGCCGTAGTAGCGGATGAGAGCAAGTTCGTCGCGCTAGATTCATAGATTATGTAGTGGGCGTCCCGGCTTATCCACGGCTTGACGCTGTTACCATTTCCTCCAGAAGTCGAGTTATAGGCGGCGCTTACCATCTCCACTTTCTTGCTGACAGAGTCGTAAATATAAATCTGCGGGAATCCGCCGGTTCCGAGGTATTGAACACTATTGGGTCTCGTATTGCCTGGCGAACAGGTCATCCCAGCAAATGCCGTGTTCACGACAAGGTTTGTCGCTGTCGACTGAAACACAACATACCTCCCTGGACCATCGATCCGTGGGTACCGACTATCCCCATTCGCTGGAGAGCCGTCATTAACTATCGGCAGCAGCGTTCCGGTAAGTGTACACCGAGGCGACTGCATACGACTTAGCACGCTAAACTTGTTACTTTTGTGTAAGTAGATGTCGTAGTAACCGCTGACATCTGGATTGTACTTGGTTGGCGTCGTCGCCAAGGAGTCGAAGACTACCACGGAACCTTCTGCAGTCATGGACGGATTCTTCGCGTCGGCATCGAGTCCAGTCACGGTGTTTTCACCAGCATGAGTTTCATATGAGTCATAAAGAACGCTCGTAAAGCATTCACCAAGGCCAGTCGCGCCGCCTGGCGACGGATTATCGCAGTTATTTCCATCTCTAACATACACCTGCGCCCCGCTAAAACTTGAGAGAGGCACACATTGGGGCTCCACGTTATTAATCACGTTGCGTGCCGCGCTGGTGAAGAGAAGTTTACTGCCATCATCACTCATGGCGGTAAGGCTTTGGGAGCGGTCCGCGCCCGCATAGCACTCCGCTAAGTTCTTGCCCGTCGAGAGCCAGGTTTGCTCATATTTACGATCATGAACCACTATCTGCGCGAGCGGTGTTGGCTCACCGGGCGCGGGCGTTGGAATCTTTCCGCGAAAGAGATTATCCGAAGTTGTCTCAAACGCGACATAGCGCCCTTCTTCATCTGCAGGTCCCCCTATCTTTGGATTTACGCTATCACTGTTCCCCTGAACTACGACTCCAGCGTTATTGAGCCTTGCGCTAACGCACCGCACAGAGCTGTTATAATCATCAAGCCAGTAGACCTGAAAATTGGTGGTTCCAGTGCATCTATCAGCCGTGTCATCAATAGACGAATCCCGTGTGGCGAATGTGAGATAGCGAGGATCGTACGTGGTCACTCCACTTACGTCGGTGAACACATATTCTTGAAATGCGAGGTCGCGACTATCCTCGGTGAGCAAACTGGCCGCCCCGGTTATGGGATCAGTGACACGCACGCTTTTGCGAGCGGTAGCCGTCGCGGAGAATGGTGGAGTCTGCCCCATCGCTACGTCCGCTACGAGCAGCACCGTCGACAGAATGACCACTAGTTTTCTTGGTATAGCAGTGTCCATAGTTTTCCCTGTGAGAAGGCTCTCATCAGGGGGATCGGACGGATCTCTCAGGTATCTAAGTGAAAAATTGGTCTCTGATTCGATTTGGTGGAAACCGCCACGATCGAAGGTCTAACTACCTGATGACACCCAACAGGCTCGCTAAAATAAGGTTCTGCTTATGCCCTTATCCTTGTTCAGCGTCACTTCTTCGCACCAATTCAGCGAGGGTGGCGTGAGCAGGTAACAGCACCATTTTCCGCTCGAGTCCCCACGCTCTGCGCTCAAGATTAGGGCTCAAATGCTCTGGTGTAATCCGTGTCACGCAATCCCCAGTAGCGAGATCCCGAAGTACGCAACCAAGATTATTGGCGAGGGCCAGCGGCGCCATCAAGTCCCATAGGCGCTGGGTTCCAGTTACCGACCCACGCAATCGCCCGACGCATGTGCCGAGAAAATCATGTACACTTGAACCACTTGAAATCCAGGGATGCGCCAACGAATACCCATTTGTCGCGAGCCACCAGCGGTCCTTGCTACTAACGGACATGAGAGGTTCGGCGACCTCTCGTCGCTCGATGATGACGGAGTTCTCACCTACCACCGACTCTTCACGAACGAATCCTCCCT
The DNA here is from genome assembly GCA_903904735.1 of uncultured delta proteobacterium. Taxonomy (GTDB): domain Bacteria; phylum Bdellovibrionota_C; class UBA2361; order UBA2361; family OMII01; genus OMII01. The sequence goes on along the minus strand of CAIVDM010000035.1, from coordinate 23,756 downwards.
CCGTGTAGTATATCATCCCGGTGTTTGGCACCGCCACGACTCCCGCTATCGGCCAGATCCCCTCTCCAACCCGCGCGGTGAGCGCCGCTGCGATACAGAACTCTCGCTTTCCTTCGACAAAGTTCTTCGTCCCATCAATCGGATCAATTATAATTTGATGCGGCGACGACATGAAGTTGGCGTAGTATGCCCCAGCGTCTGCATGTTCCGACAAGCGCGCTGACGCGGACATCTCCTCACCAAGCACCGGAACCCCTGGAAAGTGCCTTTCAAGCGCCTTGACGAAATGCGATTCCACCGCGCAGTCGGTCTCCGTGACAAGACTTCCATCCGCCTTCGCGCTCGCCTCTCGTGACGCGGCGGCGACGGCGCGAAGCACCATTGGGAACACTTCGCGGACAAGCTGCCGCACACGCTCCACAAAATCTTCTCTTATCTCACTCATGAGGTCCTTAGCTTCGCACCGTCTCCGAGGAGAAGCCTCCTTCTTATTCGACTCGTCCCTTGGATAGCTGCGCCAAAAACTCATCACTCTTGACAGCGGTCTCGATAGCGCTGCCCATCGCTTGGGCCAAAAGCTTTTGAATACTCTCCTCGTCAAGCATTGGATGACTCGCGGTGGCTTCACCAGAGAACGTCGCCCTATACAAAGGATGTGACTTTGAGTCTCGTACGATCACGCGCAACTTCGCCGTCGCCTTCGCGTCGGAAGTCGGGAAGGACGGCTTCACACGCGCCTGCCAATCCACTATCTCCCCGTCTATCATTGGCGAATTGAGGATAGCGATGTGAACTCCCGCCTGACGCAAGTATCGAGTGAATCCCTCCTGAACCACATCGCCTAGCGCCCCCTCGGAAGGAACGGAACGACCATCGATTGTCGCTATCGTCTGGGAAGCGCGAGCGTCGACGAACTTGCCCACTTTGACCTTCACCGGGTCGGTGGCGGCCGAAGCATCCACCGCCGCCTGAGGCTCCGGGAGATTCGGCACTGTCATCTGCAAACCCAACTCCGGGGAGCAGCCCACTACACACATCACGCCAACTAGAAGAATTGAAAAAAGACTGTATTTCATAGATATAGTCTCCTAAGTTACGACCGATTTAGCAACTGCCTCGCGTATCACAGAAATTAATGGGCTTCGCGCCAACCTAACGGATCACAGCATTTTTTCGAGGCATTCCCTAGTCTCCGCGCCGACCTCAGAAGCAGGGTCATCGCCAGTTCGTCTAAGAACGTTATCAATCGTCTCCCGACCTACTCCGTCAAGCCGCGCAAGCTTACAATACGCCCAGACCGCGTGCTGTCTAACGAGAGGAGCTGGATCATGCAGCGCTACTTCCATCAGAGTCCCCACCAGCTCCACCGCTTCGGTGTTCGCCGCTACTACGGCGGCGTTCCGAAGCAATCCCGCTCGTTTTGTTCTCATAATGGGAGTGCCCCCGAACCGAGCGACAAATGAGGCGTCGTCTCGGATCGTCAACACGTCTCGAAGCGAAAGGGCCTGACCGGCGCCATGCTCCGGCGAAAACTCCGCGACATCGGCGCCACTTTGAAGCCGCAAGCTTCGGCTATTGAAGGGACACACCTCCTGACACACATCACACCCAAACAGCCACTCCCCCAACCAGGCGCGCTCCTGCCAGCTCAGCGCGTCCCTCTTCTCGATAGTCAGGTAGGAGATACACCGACGGGCATCGAGCACGCGCTCAGACACAAAAGCTTGACTCGGACATTTAACCAAGCACCGAGAACACGTTCCGCAGTTGGCGCCCCCCGCCAACGGGAGTGGGTCCAGATCGAGCACTTCAAGGTCCCAAAGGATCTCCCCCAGGAACATAAAGCTTCCCGCCCGGGGAACGATAAACATCGTGTTCTTTCCGATAAATCCCACCCCTGCCTTGTGAGCCACCGCGCGCTCAAGAAGAGGCACCGAATCGGAGAATACTCGATAGGTAGGGCAATACCCCAAACGAGCGGTAATAAGCTCACAGAGCTGTTCAAGCCGCTTTCTGAGCACTTTGTGATAATCACGTCCCCATGCGTATCGAGCGATTCGGCCATACCCTAGCGCGAGCGGAGCTCGGGCCGACCGATCGTAGTAGGCTCCTACGGAGACCACACTGCGCGCTGAGGAAAGGAGTCTCGCGGGGCTGCTGAGCAGGGCCGGATCCCTGTTCATGAACGCCATATCTCCCGCATAGCCGCTCTGCTGCCAGATCGCGAGGCGCTCTCGGTCAAGCTCGAGATCCTGGGCGTCAGTTACGGCAACTACTGAGAGCCCAACTTCGGACGTGCACTCTCGAAGAGTTGCCAGTGATATAGATTTCATAGATTACCAAGCGCTGAAGCCCCTGCCTTGTATACCGAACCGTTAGGGTTTTCGCACTAAGCTGCCCCATTTTCATCAACTGGTTACCACTCCCCTTTCTCAAGCTTTTTTCTACTCAGCCCCTGTCAGAGAGGGATAGAACACTCAGGGGTTGACCCGATTAGTTAAGTTAAGTACACCTACCCTCACTTTAATGGGCTAAATGCTCGACATCTCGGCGCAACAGGGCTAAAATCCCGAGCGTTGTTATGTGTCCCTATCGTCTAGCCTGGCCTAGGACGTGACCCTTTCACGGTTAAGACACGGGTTCGAATCCCGTTGGGGACATTCTCTTATCGTATCGGTTGATGCGCTCCGCGTAGGAAGTGCTGTGACTGGTGCGCCGCATTGTTGGGTATTTTCTGTGAGCGCGCGCGATGCTCAGGAGTCCCACCACAGTGGTTTCGTACGCAGGGCGCCATCAACGGTTGCTCCGTAATCGTAGCGTCAATCATGAAGCCGACCGCCCCCTCCGCAGCAGAGCGATTCTCTCAATCCCTCACCCTCATTCCTGAGCTTGCAAACGTAGAGACAGTAATACGGTCCACGTTTCGCTCAGACGTAACGCCAATGCGTGAGATCCCAGATTACCTACTGTCACTCGGAGGAAAGCGCATTCGCCCCGCCCTCACCCTGCTCTGCGCGCGTGCGCTAGGCGCGACACAGATATCCCGAGAGCTCGTCGATATCGCCGCGGGGATTGAACTCATCCACATGGCGACCCTGATGCACGATGATATCATCGACGAATCCCCCGTTCGACGTCATAAGCCATCACCATACGCTAGATACGGCGTTCCCCTCACACTCTTGTCCGGCGACTTTCTACTAACTCGTGCTTTTGGTCTGTGCGCGAAGCTCGATGACAAGGTCATTCAAGCCACGGAACAAGCGTGTATCGAGCTCGTCGAGGGAGAAGCACTCGAAACCCCGCTTCATCTCCAGCCTCACACCGTAGAGACAAGCATCACTATCGCCGAGCGAAAGACCGCTTCATTATTCAGACTAGCCGCGTTCTGCGCGGCGCATTTAAGTGGCGCGTCACCAGAGGTTATTGAGGAGATGTCATCTTTTGGGCAGTCGTTGGGTGTGGCTTTTCAGATGATTGACGACATCCTAGACGTCATCTCGGATGAAGCGACACTCGGCAAACGCCCGGGTCTCGATATCGCCGAAAGAAAGCCCTCAATCGTCAACATGCTATGGCTGAAAACAGGCGATGTCGAAAGCAAGCGCCTCTTAACTCCCCCCGGAGACCCTACAGAGCCGCTATATGTGCGCCAATCTCTCGAAGCTCTGCGGAATGGTGTGGTCATTGGCGAAGCTAAGGACGTAGCGAACCTTTACGCGGAGCGCGCGCGAACATCCCTCGAGACCGCGGTGCGGAGCACACCTGGTTCATCACCAGAGTTCGTTGACACCCTCTTCACCATCATCGAATTCGCCCTTGAGCGTCTTCGCTAAAGTCATTGGAATACAGAGTCTGAGCGAGACATCTCCTTCCCCTTCATCGCAGGGCTCAAGGGTAACTGCTGGCGACACCTCCGTTTCGGTGCTACGAATTGAGCGGTCACCGATAGTAAGGCAAAAACCATGTCGATGTTTATCGTTCATCAATCAACAGATCACACATTGCTCCTCGCCGATTCACTGGCGCGCCGGCGCCTGTCAGCGACCCAAGAGACCTTCTCCGCGAGCGCCTCCAAGTTAGCCGATCTTGGACGAGGTGTTTTCGCCGCTCACGCCGGAACCTGGCAACCCGCGGTATCAATGCTCTCGGACATAGCAACGCTACTGGCGACACCACGAGGACGGGCGCTATCACACAAAGGCCTGTGTTCAACGCTTTCCACCATCGGCAAAAAAAGGTTCGCGGAGTTTCATTCAAAATGGAAAGGTTTTGATATCGACGTTCGCGTAGCCCTTGTTCTCACGGGAAACCTTCGAGATCCGATTGATATCAAGAGCCATCTCTCAAGCACGGTGTTGTTGTGGGAGGCGGCGCGAGACTTCATACCGCACCGAGCGCGCGGTCAGATCTGTTTCGCGGGAAGCCCCCTCCTTTCCCGTTTTTCCTCGGATCTCCTCGCGCATGAGGCGCTGAAGGAGCTGCTTTCGAGCACCCCCATGGCCGCCGCGCAGGCGCTACTGGCGACGCATGCCGCGACCGCCAAGCTAAGCGACAACATCTCAGAAGAGCCAAATCTCATTATCATCGGAAGTGACCAAAAAAGCTGCGTTCTTCGGGGCAACCTATTCTCGCTTCCCTGCGCCGCTCTCTTAGGCGGCTAAGCGCTCATCGATAAACACCCGCCTCAGATCAGGGCAGAGTCCGCGACTCTCAAAAAAGCTCGTAAAATGTGCTTGTCATTTCGCCACCTTATAAAACACCGGAAAAATAGGCATCTCGGACGGGTTGGTCCCGCATAACACTCTCTACGTAAGCCGTTTGAGAGCAATCTGAAGCGGCTGGTTCAATTGTGTTTGCCTACAGGTTTTAGGGGCATGCGTCCATCTTCTCGTCGTTTTAGTGGCGGTGAGATACGAAGGAAGCGGCTTCAAAAGGAGTAACGTGGCTTTTAACTACACGGAGTCTGCGGTGGGCAATTCGGACCGGTTACCTGAAATGGATCTCGCGTATCTCGGCGGGAAAGGATACACAGCGGTTAGTGAACTTATGAGAGCGATGATTCTTCGCACAATCGAGGATCTTCAATCCGGCCCTGAGCTTCGTGCTGAGGCGCTGGAATATCTCATGAGCGATGATGAGGAGTATATCCTCTCATTCAATTCCATCTGTCGCTATTTTGGATTCGATCCTGAAAAAACGCGCTATGCGATCTTGAACGCCAAATCGAGAATTCGAACTCGGCGTCGAGCGGCATAGGGGTAGACGCCTTAAGTCTACCTAGCCGGAGCTCTCACGAGAATCGGCGAAAATAGAAATGGGACCCCGAGAGGTCCCATTTCACTTTTTAACGGGGCATCAACGCTAGCACCCTACGCGGCTAAATTCTGATTCGCGTTCGCCAACTTGAGCATCTTCTCAACGCCTCTTAATTTCACTTGCTTGAGCTGTCGCTGCTCTTGCTCCTCGGCGGGAGTCATGTACGCCTTTTTACCGAGTTTATCGAGCCGCTCCTCTAGCTGTTTATGACGTTCGTACAACTTGTGTAGCTCAAAATTGCCTGGTGCGACTCGCTCAATAAGATCTCGGTCAGAACGCTCCATGATCATCCTCCCTCATAAAGTCCCCACTGTTAAAAGCGGGAAGTGTTTGAAATGTACGGACATCAGCGAAACTAGCTCGTGGCGGAACCCCGCGCACTCTATCTAGTATGCATCACTTTAAGGCTTAATGTGGGGAAAATCGGCGGGAAATGGTCACAAAATTCCCAACACTGTTCGATTAGGTCGCGTCCGGCGGGCACACGAACGTAATACTTCGACCTGCACGATCCCCATCACGTCGAAAGGAATGAAACCGCGCATCGGAAATCGTGCATATTCCAGCGCTTACAAACGAACCCCTCGGTACAGCCTCCCTAAGCTGTGTCATCGCGGTTTCGGCCGTATCGAGAAGATGCTTTCCTTCCCGTGGTGTTGGCGAAGTAACCGCTGAGTTCCCAATCGCCGCCACTACTTCGGTTCCGACCTCATAACGAGCGCTCTCGGAGCTACCAGCGCATGCCAACACTATCCCATCTCGCGCATCCGCCAGCCCATTAGCGCTGGCCTCGATGATGCCTTGGGCTAACCCACGCCATCCAGCGTGAATCACGGCGATACCCAAATCGCCTCGAAGCACCACTGGCACGCAATCAGCGGTAAGAACCCCAAAGAGGATCCGCTTTCCCTGAATCGGTTGTCGAGGAGGAACAATGAGCGCGTCACCCTCTCGAGTTTGCGAGAAGAACGATGAGGCGTGACCAAGCATCTCATTGAGAGTTCGACTCTCACGGCAATCAACCACTTCGCGACCATGGACCTGCTTGAGCAGGATCAAACAATCAGCGTTCAAGCTCTCACAAAGGCGCCGAGCGCACTCCGCTCGGTCTCCTTGAGAAAACGACATGTCAGTCATCGTCATGCCGTGCTTAAAGCCCGCTGCCCACCAGGCGGTGTTTGACAGGAAGCGCGCGCCCGCTACCTCTTGGATTAAGAAATCACTCTTGTTCATTCAGACTGAACCGCGGAATGTTCCAACTAACGCCGCAAAATCATCGGGTACAGGCGCCGTGAACACGAGCCGCTTCTTTGTGACTGGATGTTCAAACCCTAGCGTGTAGGCGTGGAGAGCCTGTCGACCAAACTTCTCGGCGGCGTCTCGCAGCTTTGGGGGTAGATTCGTGAAGTCGCCATACGTTTTGTCGCCGATCACCGGACAGCCCAGCGAATGCAGATGGACACGGATCTGGTGGGTTCGCCCCGTTCTAAGCCGACACTCAAGAAGGGTCGCGTGCGGGAATCGCTCGACAACACTCCAGTGAGTGACCGCTGGTTTACCGTGCTCCACTATCGCCATGAGCGTACGCTTCGTGGGATGCCGACCGATTGGCGCGCTAATCTCCCCCTCCTCCGCGACCTGAACCGGGCGCTTTGCCCGAGGCGTCGTAAATACAAGCGCGCGGTACGCGCGATCAATCGTTCGATCGGCGAATTGGCGAGATAACGCGGCGTGGGTCGCCGTGCTTTTCGCTATCACTAACGCGCCAGTCGTATCTTTATCCAATCGGTGCACGATACCAGGTCTATCACTCTGACCAACCGCTAGCTGAGACTGTCCCACATGGTGAACGACCGCGTTCGCGAGTGTCTGATCCCTATTTCCCGCTCCAGGGTGAACCGAAAGACCCGCGGGCTTATTAATGACCAGAAGTTCACTATCCTCAAATAAGATATCAAGCTTGAATTGGAACGGGGAAAGAGCGCTCGGCGCGTCTGTCGGCGCCAGCAGCTCAATGACATCCCCCGCGCTCACCTTCCATGATGACTTTTTTATGACCCGAGCGTTCACTGTCACGAGCCCCTGCTCGATCCACCGCTCTATCTGTGAGCGACTACACTCCTGAACGCTCTCCAGCTCGGACACCAAGACCTTATCAAGTCTCGCGAGCTCTCCCTGATATGTGACCTGATGAGGACTAAGCATACTGCGCCTCCCGGCGAACACGCGCTATATCCTCGGCGATCTGCGCTTTGAGCGTCTCAACCGACTCGAACTTTTTCTCATCTCGCAGTCTTGAGAGAAACGACACATGCACACGAGTGCCGTACAGTCGCCGATAAGGAAAATCAAGGATGTGCACCTCTAGACGCTCACCGTGTCCGGCGAAGGTAGGTCGGGTTCCTATATTCGCCACCGCCAAATACGAACTCCCCTCTACCTCTACACGGCAGGCGTAGACTCCATTCTTGGGGATCAATCGACGGCCTACCGCGATATTAGCGGTTGGGAAACCGATCGCGCTTCCGCGCTTATCGCCGTGACCAACACGCGCCGAGATCGTGAAAGGGGTGCCGGTGAGCTCCATCGCTTGCTTCACGTTCCCCTCCTCTATCAGCTCTCGCACTCGCCGAGAGCCGGCTTTTCTTCCCTGGATCTCAAGTTTCGGGACCACATGGAGCTGAATACCGTAGGTGGGCAGCACACGCCTCAAGAAATCAACGTTCCCCTCTCGCCCCTGACCAATAGCGACATCTTCTCCCACAACAAGGTCCTTGGCGTGAAGGGTTCCCACGAGTATTCGCTCAATAAAATCGCGCGCTGACATCCGCGAAACTGCTTTGGAGAAATGCATGAAGTACAGGAGATCGATGCCCAGCTCGCCCAAACGCTCAGCCTTCTCTCTAACGCTACTGATATAGCGAAGACCAACCTCAGGGCGTAGAACCCGCACGGGATGCGGATAGAAGGATATAACAATCGAGGAACGTCCGTCCGCTATCCTACGCAACTCCCCGAGCAGCAACTCGTGCCCACGATGAACGCCATCGAAATTTCCAATCGCGACCGCGCCACCCCAAAGCCGCTGTGACACAGCTTGAGGGTACCGCGCCAAAGGCGCACGCACGCTCTGAGCCATAAGAATCCTTCTTTTTCCCGCCCGTCATCGCAGACCACGAGCTGCGTCGGCGCGCTGGGGTACTACTTCAAAAGCTTCAACTTATCCCTCGCCTCCACCGCCTCGGGTGATTTGGGGTAATCTTCTAGGAGTTTCTTAAGGCTCAATTGCGCCGTCTTCTTGTCACCAAGACGGCCAAAGACGTCAGACTGGCGAAGAAGACTCGCTGGCGCGCGATGACTCTTCGGATAACGAGCTAACACTTCCGCGTATGAACGAAGCGCTCCCCTATTATCGAGAAGTCCGTCATGAGCCACCCCCTGCCAAAATAGGATAACGCCACCTTTCCCGGTTGATTCATTCTGCTCAACCGCGTTTTCGAATAGAGGCAGAGCGTCCGCGAATTTACCCTCTCGAACGAGCGCCAATCCATCCAGAAATATCCTTCGAGAGTCCTCGGGCAAATCTCTCGCCCACGTCTCATCCGCCTCGAGCTCCGCGGTGGGTACGCCCGCTGGAGGAGGAATTCTCTTCCTTAGCGCCGAAAGGTCATCCTTGAGCGCGGAAAGGTCAGTTCCTAAACGTTTATTCTGAGAGAACTCCAGCTCCTCAAGTCGACCGGCGATCAGCTTGATTTGACTGTCCAGTGAATTTATCGATTCTGTTTGCTCCGCCTGTAGCGCGCGCAGATCAGACACATTACGCTCAAGACGCGATACTTTCTTTCCTAAATCGTACACCGAGCAACCGGTGCACAGCGATACCACGAGAACAAGCGCTACTCGACGCATACAGTACTGCCCTACAAATTAACTTCACTCAGAAGATTATCTTCGCTCGAAACACAAAGACCCTAGAATCAGACAACTGATCCTAGGGTCTGTTTTAAATCCGCGGTGTTTCCACCGCAAGATCTAACTAGTCAACCTTGAAGTGGTCGCGACGATTCTTCGCCCAAGCCTCTTCATTGTGAGAAGGATCGAGCGGAAGCTCCTCTCCATAGCTCACAGTGCTGATTGCGCTAGCTGGGATACCCAACGTGCGGAGTTGATCAGCGGCGGCACGCGCGCGATTAGCGCCGAGCACCATGTTGTACTCGTTAGTTCCGCGCTCGTCACAGTGACCCTCTACTTGAACCTTCTTGCCCTCGTTAGCCTTAAGCCACTCAGCATTTCCAGCCAACGTAGCCTTCGACGTAGCATCAAGCTTGTAAGAGTCGAACGCAAAATGAATATCCTTTAGTGGACCGTCTCCAGCCGCAGTTCCGATATTGTCACCCGAGGTGCCAGTGCGGCACGTACAACCGGTTGCTACTACTGCCAAGAGGCTTACTGCCAATACTTTCAAACTTCGCATAAATTATCCTTTCCTCCAGAAATGCATCGTACACAAACTGTATATGCCCGAACCTGCGTTCGGCTGGATTCTTCAGCGCTTTAACTCCTCGCCTTAGAATCCCCACAGTAAAACCTCCGCTGGGGTCGTACCGAAAGGCACGGCTCACCTTTTCCCGGTAAGTCCTGCCTCCCGAAACGCACCCTTAGGAGCCGATTCCCATGTCTTCGTTCACTTCAACGGTGACAACATCAGCAGATACAACGGAAGAGGTTTTCTCGACCACTGTCTGCCCTTACACGTTAAACGGTAGACACTTGATACTCGACAACTACCATTATTGCAACAGGTTAACTTTCATTTCCTCGGGTCACCAATGACATTCATCAATGCCAACCGACAAGAGCCTGCTTGCGGCCTATCTTACTTAGGAAGTGGTCCCCATGCGGGCTCGGAATCCCCGCCGCGACTTGATGTAATTCGTTTCATGCTCGTTCCATCGGTCTTCATGATGGCGATGCTAAAACCGCCGCCAAACGATGTAGTGGCAAATGTCAAATAACGCCCATCAGCGGAAAACTCAGGGTCTTCATTACTACCAGAGCTGGTTAGCTGAACAGCGTTTGATCCATCAGGGTTCGCTACGAATATGTTAAACGATCCGTCCGCGCGACACACATAAGCTATCTTGTCCCCTGTGGGAGACCATGCTGGTGAGGTGCAGTAATTGGAAGCTCCAAAGCTCACTCGTTTCGGGTTCGATCCATCGCTGCCCATCACATATATCTGTGGGCCACCACCTCTGTTCGAACAGAAAACTATCTGAGAGCCATCTGGCGAGGGAACCGGCGAGACGTCGATAGCGCGATTCGGCGGCGTAAGCTTCTTTGTGCCACTGCCATCAAGGTTCGTCACCACGATATCGCTTTCACTCCCCTCAGTCCGCGAGAAGACTATTCGGTCATCCCCTAGGAAGTGAGCGCCGATCTCAAGCTCTACAGTGCTTGTCACCTGCCGAACGCTCCTTGACTCCACGTCGATAAGAAACAGATCCGGAACTCGGTTCCTGTAGGACGTATACACCACTTTGGTGCCAGCCGGGTTCCACGCGGAGGAAAGCGAGAGTCCACGATCATTTGTCAGCTGGCGGAGATTAGTTCCGTCCATGTCCATGACAAACAACTCCTTAAACCGCCCCACTCGAGATGAGAACGATATCTGACTTCCGAACACCCCAGCGGTTCCGGTGTAAAACTTCATGACCTCATTGGCGAAGCGGTGCGCTATCATCTTGGCCTGCGCGAAGTCGGCGGTGTACTCCTTGGCGATAACCACACTCTGCTTCTGAACATCGACGAGGTAGAGCCGGGCCGTGATCTGCCCCCTCTCCATCGACACTTCCCCCTTGATCAGCCCTTCAGTGCCGATGACTGTCCAATCGGAAAACGTGGTCGCCTCAGGACCACCACATTTGCCTGGAGTCTCGATGTAGCCCTTCGGGTCGAGAATCTCGAAGAAACCAGAGAGATCGAGATCCTTCTGCATCGTGGCTGGGATAGTGGACTCAGGGCCGCTCTCCTCGCTCTTGAGACACAGCTTTGGGATACCGAGAGGTATCAAGCGGCCCGCGCCGCGCACATAGAGATCCGTCTGTGCGATGGCGCTCGGCGCCAAAAAAACGCATGAGGCAAGCAACACCGTACAAAATCCAATAACTTGCCTTGCCATGAAGCCCTCAATTTTTCTGTTCATAAGAAACTATCACTATAAAATTTCGCCGAACGCGCAGCCCTTAAAAAATGCCCTAGCCAGTCGACGTGCGCAACCTATCAAGACACACGAAGAGATAAATTACTCGCGAGGATCAAAGGTAATTCTTACGCTTTTGAAGTACTGCTCATAAACAGAGCGTGGGGGAGCCGGTAGCGGGCTCGCCTTCATTGCCGCTCTCATCACCGATTCGTCGTAGTTACTATCGCCTGACGTTTTAACCAGCCTCACGTTCTTGATCACTCCATCTGGCTCAATTTCAAAGGCTATCACGGTAATTAAGGTCGAGTTCGTATCGTACCATCTCCAAGCCTCTTTGATTCGTTGACGAACAATCTTCTCATAAACGAAGAATTCAGGGGGGCGGACTACGCCTCCACCCATAGCGTTTCCACCTACCTTAGCGGCTCCAAACCCCTTTCCACCACCGTCAGATGACTCACCGAGATACCGCTGCAGCGCGGCTTGAAGGCGCTTGTCTGTGTCTTCGCCGTCACTCTTCTGGGTGTTTTTGGCGTCATTCTTGGTATCGACTTTCTTCGCCGGGCTCGGAGTCGCCTTGGCCGTGGCGACTTTGGGCGGCGTGGGTGCCGGCGTTGGCTTCTTGTCAGCCACGCTCACCTCAGCGTCTTCCACGGGAGCCTCTTTCTTGGGATTCTTCTCGGGCGCTACTTCGGGCTCTTTCTTCGCCTCCGCCGCCACATTCTTCATGGGAGCCATCTGGCTCGGCTTGTTATCTTTAGCCACCTGGGTCATTCCACCCAGATTTTTTCCACCCTCGATGGAGATAGAATAAACAACGGGCTCCGGCATCTCCCCGAAGTCTGGAAAAACTTTGACGAAAATAATGTAGGCAAGAACCAGGTGGGCGGCGACGGACAGCGAAAAACCCGCCCTCCAATACTCATCTCCAGGCTGCTTTCTCAACAATCCCACTTGCAAGGCGAGTCCCTCTTACCCTTTTCCTTCCGGCGAAGCGGACACCAAACCTATCTGAGTGATTCCCCCGGCATGCAGGGCCGCCATGACATCCATGATGCGCCCATATCCGAGTGAGGAATCGCCCTTAATGTAAATCTTACGTTCGTTCTCTGGCTTGTTGGCGAAGATTGCCTTGACCTTGTCAGCAAGCTCCGTGAGCTCGACTTTGTTTCCGGCGCCTAAAAACACGCTTCCCGCTTTGTCCAGCGAAATAACTATCTGCTCACTCGATCCACGCAGCGGCGCTGTTGTGGCCTTGGGAAGATCGACCTCCACGCCTTGCTGCATCATCGGCGCGGTAACCATAAAGATAACCAACAGCACGAGCATCACATCCACCAAGGGCGTGACGTTTATCGCCGCTATTGGCCCGTCGTTGTCCATGCCTACATTACCTGCCATGGGGAGCTCCGTCGTTCCTGAATTTACTTAACAAAATAGCGGCGCGCGATGTTCAAGAACTCTTCTGAGAAACTGTCCATCGATTGTCGAAATTTACGAATCGAGGCGGTGAAATAGTTAAACGCCACAGCCGCTGGGATCGCCGCGGCGAGTCCGACGGCTGTCGCCACCAGCGCCTCTGATATACCGGGAGCTACCGCTTGAATGGTGGAACTCTTAGCCTGACTGAGGCCGTGGAAGGCGTTCATAATTCCCCACACCGTTCCAAACAATCCGATGAAGGGCGCGGCGCTCGCCACACTCGCCAAGAAGGTCACTCCCTTCTCCAACCGATGCGTCTCCTCAAGCTCCGCTCGCCGTAAAGCTCGCTCTACGGTTCCTAACTCACTAGCGACGTCAAGCGTCGCCCCTGACTGCTTACCTTCTTGAACAGTATGCAGCAGCTCTCGATAGCCCGACGCGAATACTGAAACCAGCGGGCTTGCCGTCAGTCGACGAGATGACTCATCGATGCGGGAGAAATTGCGGGTCTCCCAAAAGACCTGAGCGAACTCGTTCGAGTTAGTGAGGGCGCGTCGAAACTGAATCGCTTTGGCGATCGTGATTGCCCAACTCCATACTGAAAGAAGAATGAGCATAATCAGAACGGATTGCACCACGAACCCGGATCCGAAGACCATGCTGAGCACGTTCGGGGACTCTACTACTGCTGTTGTCGCTGCGACTGGATCCACCTGCATTCCTCCTTCGATGAGAGCCCCCGCTGGGGCATCTTCGGCAATCTGTAAAATACCAACGGAATATGCCACATAGACCCCCTTGGCACCAGACGTAGAGGTCACTACTGGCCATATTTACCCACCCCAGCATCGCCCGGCAGGCCGCCTGGTCAAAGGTCCCCCAGGAGTTTCCTTTTAACGGCGCCAGGGTTATAAGTACGGCAACCTAAACATGGAGTTTTTTTATGACCGTAGGAATTGGAATTAACGGATTTGGGCGCATTGGACGAAATATTCTGCGCCAGCTTTTCACCAACAAGCAGACATCAGCGTACAAGGTGGTCGCCATTAACGACCTCACAGACCCTCAAACCCTCGCTCACCTGCTCAAATACGACTCAGTACACGGACGGTTTCCTGGAACAGTTGAAGCTGGCGAAGGTTACATCACTGTCAATGGGCAGCAGATTAAGGTCCTCGCTGAGCGAGACCCCTCAAAGCTTCCCTGGGCAGCGCTCGAAGTAGGAATTGTGCTCGAGTGCACCGGGATCTTCACAACAAAGGAGAAGGCTCAGCTCCATCTCCAGGGCGGCGCGAAGAAGGTCATCATCTCCGCTCCAGCCACGGATCCTGACCTGACCCTCGCGTTCGGTGTTAACCACACGGCGTACAAAGCCGCCGAGCACAACATTATCAGCAACGCGTCATGCACCACGAACTGCTTAGCCCCTGTGGCGAAGGTCCTTCACGAGAACTTCGGCATCGTGAAAGGAACCATGACAACCGTGCACTCGTACACCAACGATCAACAGATCCTCGACCTTCCTCACAAGGACCTCCGACGAGCTCGCGCCGCCGGAATGTCGATGATTCCAACGACGACCGGAGCCGCTAAGGCCGTTGGTCTCGTCATCCCAGATCTCAAGGGCAAGGTCGACGGATTCGCGATCCGCGTACCAACTCCCGATGTATCGGTAGTTGATTTCGTCGCGGAGCTCTCGCAGGACGTAACAGTTGAGGAGCTTAATCGCGCCCTCAAGAGCGCGAGCGAGAACGCTTTGAAAGGAGTCCTTGGATTCTCGGAGGAACCGCTGGTGTCGATTGATTACACAGGTGACACACGATCATCGATCGTCGATTCCCTCTCCACGATGGTCGTTGGCAAGCGCCTCGCTAAGGTAGTTTCTTGGTATGACAACGAGATGGGCTTCTCCGCTCGTATGTGCGACGTAACCGAAATGATCGCGAAGTCGCTCTAAGCTAGGCTCGTGTCGGTTTTGGCGGCTATCGCACCCACGCGCGGGTGTGGTAGCCGCCTTTTTAACTATCAGTTCCCAGTGTCGTTATAATTCAAGGAACCCAAGCCTTATGTCACGCAAGCACCTACTTGTCGGAAACTGGAAGATGAACCTCGGTCCCCACCAAGCCCGGGAATTCGCCTCGTCACTAGCCGCTGAAATATCGGCGCTGAAGCGAACGGACGTATGGGTCTGTCCTCCCATGGTGAGTCTCGCGGCAGCCTCAGAGGCGCTTCTTTCATCTCCTGTGTTGGTCGGCGCGCAAAACGTGCACTGGGCGAAGACAGGCGCGTTCACGGGCGAAACCTCTCCCCTATTCCTAAAGGATCTCGATGTTACCTTCTCGCTGACCGGTCACTCAGAGAGACGGACATATTTCGGAGAAACATCGGAAACCGTCGCTATGAGAACCGAAACAGCCCTCGCTGAGGGTCTTAAAGTCATTGTCTGCGTCGGAGAAACCGAGACTGAGCGAGCTAACGGCACCACAGATCAGGTGCTCGGTGACCAACTAGCGCCCGTATTCGCGCGGCTCTCCGCCGCGCTGGCGCCCCAGGTAGTGATCGCGTACGAGCCAGTGTGGGCTATAGGAACCGGCAAAGTGGCTTCCATACAGGACATAGCGGCCACCCATAAGTTCATTCAGCAGCTTTGGAACGCTCAAGGATACGACCATCAGCCGACGATTCTCTACGGTGGTAGCGTGAATCCCCAAAACTTCGCCGAGATCCTCGCGCTCAAAGAGGTGAGCGGAGCTCTGGTTGGTGGAGCGAGCATAAAGCTCGATCAATGGCTCGAACTTATCCGGATCGCCGAAGCGACAGCCGAATAAGAAGAGTCGACCTAAAATCGAGCGATGAACGGGTCGCGAGACGTCATCGACGGGCGGCTTGACGCCCCGGCGAAGAAGTACCTATCGAGCGAGTTACGAGCGCTTCCCTGCATAAAAGCTATCTGGTAGGTGCCGTCCGGCGCTTGAGAGAACGCTCTGACTCGAGGATAGAACGAGTAGCTCTTCGTGTAGGGACGTGTACCATACTTGTCATACACCACAAACGACCAGACACCGTACGCGTCACCACCCACGGTTACGGTTCTAACATCCGAGAAACTCGCCTGCGCCATGCGCATATCCCGCACCTGCTTCCCATTGGCGTACACTACGATGCGATCAATGTCAGTTCCCTTCACAGAGAGATCAAGTCGAACCGAAGCTGGCGCTCGACCATCAGCGCCCCAACCTCTCATCTGACGTTGGCGCACGGACACATCGCTAAGGGATATGCGCGGCGCGAATGACGCTCGGAGCTTCCGCACAGCGCCAACTCCACCGCGTTCATCAATCAATTTGACTACCGGAACCTCGATCCACCGCATCAAAAAGCCCCGATCCGCTCCCGCTCGATATAAGGCGCGAAGAGTCGCCACATGCGCCGTTCGAAGACGATTGGTTATCTCATCCGCTGACGCGCCCTTCGCGCTCGCGGGTCCTAGAGCTTCAATCTCGGCTATGAACGTCTCGGCGATATCAGCGATTTCGGTCTTGTCGACCCGCTCAGTCTTCACGAAACGTCGCACATCGACCGACCCGCGACGTAGGAACGCGATCCCGTCCTTTGAGGATATCCGATCAATTGTCAGCCCCTGTGGGAGCTGCGCCATCTCCGAGCCTTGCGTTCCCGCCTTTACCCTGAAGTTCCAGCCAGAGAACAAACCCTCACCTCGATTCGAGTCCTCTCCTTCGGAAGGTTTTTTGGATTGCTTCGTGTTTGACGATCCTCCACCCGCTTTCGCTCGAGCGACTTCTGAGCGCACCTGATTAAGCGAATCTGGCGCCAGCGCGGCGCGATCAACTTCAGTCGTCGTCGGTTTAGCGACCTTCTTCTCGGCGTTCACCGCCACTCGCTCTCTGCTTTGTCGAGGCTTCGCGTCAAAAAGAAACTTCACCGTCTCTGGGATAAAGAACAAGCCTACCACCACCGCTACGGCGATAACGCCCGCCAAAACCGCGCGCGGAGACATTCCAAAAAATCGAGAATCTTGAAAGTTCGCCATCGTAACGTCCGATGTTAATCAGTCATAAACGCGCACCGCTCTCACTACACATCGAGCTGATATCTCCATAAATGCCCCCAGACCAGTCTTAAACGGTCTTAGACAATACGGTGCGCTTACACACCAACGATATGGACACTTTGGGCCACGTACGTGACATGGTATCTCAGGGTATTTTACCTAAGCAAATAAACCCACCGTCTAAAGGGGCATAACCACTTGATATCTCGACACGCCACTCGGAGCCTCGGGCCCTGACAGTCGATCAAACCACCATGCGCACGGAAAATTCCAGGAAATGCCCCCGCTAAGTTTCCAGCGCTTACGAGAGCGCGTATGACCGCAATTGCTCCGCCGTCACCGTCGAGCCACCGCACACAATGCACACGATCGTATTATAGGGCTCGATCGCTGGCAGCTTTTCATACACCGGAGCGAGAGCAGCGCCACACGCGGGCTCCACGAGCAGCCTATGATCATCAAGAAAGCGTGTGCATGCCGAAACCGCCTGAGAGTCACTCACGACGACACTCTGTGTTGGATGGTGTGCCTGTAACTCGAACGCCCGCTGCGCGACCTTTTTAGCTCCGAGCGACGTCGCGACTCCACGTATCCCCTCCAGCTCCACAAGCTTTCCTTCCTTCATCGCGGCATGAAATGACGCGGTCCCTTGGGTTTCAACAGCTAACACCGGAATGCTCGTGAGCCCATTTCGACGAAGCCCTTCAACTACGCCGCTGTACAAGCCACCACCGCCAACTGACACCAGGACAGCGTCGGGGCGAAGCCCTGAACTTGTGATTTCATCCACCATCGAAGCATATCCTTGCCACAGTAGCGGGTGGTCAAAGGGATGCACTAACGCTCCGTGCTCTCGCGCGATCGATTCCGCCATCTCATTCGCCTCGTTCCACGAGGCTCCATGGACGAGCACCTCAGCCCCAAAACCGCTAATGATACGCTTTGCCCGCTCGGTGGTGGTCTCAGGAACAACAACAGTTACGGGAACATCCAACTTCTTTCCCGCATACGCCACTGCGATCCCAGCGTTCCCCCCGGAGGAAGATACAAATCGATCCACTCCCTGACGCTTGAGATTCTCGCACAAGGCGCCGATGCCTCGAATTTTGAATGAGCCAGGAGGCTGCAGCGCCTCAAGTTTCAAATAGACCTGTTTCCCGCTCGTACATGACAGGGCGTGAGACTCAATTAAGGGCGTTTGAATATGTAGTGCCACTTGCGCAAGCTAGCAAGCAATGCGGTCAGCGTCCAACTATTCTAAATCACGACGTCGGGTCTAGGCGTTTTTCCAGAGCCCCTGCACATCGCCCAAAAGCCTGGCTCCAACTTGTCCAATCACATGCCGGGCCAAAAAGCAGGCCCGGTGAGCGGCATCGTATGGCTTTAAGCCATGAGTGATGCCGTATAAAAAGGCGCCAGCGAACATATCCCCAGCTCCCGTCAGATCACGAGGCTCACACGCGACGGCCGGGACGTGAATCTCTTCGCCTTCCCACCACAAGTACGCGCCCTTAGGCCCCGCCGTAAGCACAACGTGCGGGAACTTATCCTTGAGCACACGACCAGCGGCGACTACATCTGTGGCTCCCGCTAACGCCATGCTCTCTTCCTCGTTAGCGAATATCAGATCAGTGACCGCGAGCGTCTCACGCAGAGAATCACCGAAGGCGTGCACTACCCAAGCCTCTGAGCAGGTAACGGCTATCTTTGTCTGCGACTCCTTCGCGACACGAACCGACTCTCGAATCGCCGCGCGCCCATCATCTGAGTTTGAAAAGACATACCCCTCAACGAAGAGCCACTGAGATTCAGAAACAATCGCCGGATCGATATGAGCTGGCCCAAGGTTCGTGCAGACACCGAGTGATGTACGCATCGTTCTCTCCGCGTCAGGAGTTACGAGAACCACGCAGGTGCCTGTAGCGCCCTGAACGGCTAACGGTACTGGCACCTTCATGCCCATCTGCAAGCATTCATCACGGTAAAAGCGACCGTACTCATCATTAGCCAACTGACAACATACCGCGCTTTTTCCACCGAGCTGCGCGATAGCGATGAGTGAATTGGCGACCGATCCCCCACTTCTCATCACTGGCTTGTGCGCGCCTACCTGCTGAAGCAGGCTCATCTGCTCCGCCACGTCGACCAAGCGCATCGTACCCTTCTCAAACCCAAGCGGCTCGAATATCTCGTGGCTGACGTCAGCGAAGATATCCACGATTCCGTTGCACACACCACTTACATTGATCGACTTCATAGCGTTTCCCCATCTATGCCATTTATGGATTACAAGCGCCGCGTCACATAGTCGCCGCGCCGAATCTTGGCGGTACGTACTCACCCGGCTTCAGGCATCTCACCCTTCACGCCAGGCCGCCTCCAATCTAGACCAAAACAAGTGCTGAAGTACAGCCAGAGACCTCTGCTGCAACCTCTCGAGATAATGGCGCCGCTCATATCGAGTGAGGCCCAACTCACGTAGCGTATCCCAATCGTGTTTCGAGACGGCTCATCTTCCACGAAACACCACTAACAGGAGCTGGCATGATCTCAATTGTCCGAAGTAAGTACGGTATCCCGATCAATGAGATCTTTTTCTCCGAGGATCCCCTAGCGGCCGAGGCGGAAAGCCCTATTCAATTCTTCGTTCAAGCGCAAAGGCCAGTCGATGGCTTCAACCAATTCAAAACTCCTATCATCAATCTCAAGAGCGAGTCAGGGGTGCTATTTTCCTCTCTCTCAAGCAGCACACGGTACAAGATCCGGCGCGCCGAACGTGAAGGCTACATCCCTACGGTAGCGGGCGAGCCGACGGACACCGATATCCAGACCTTTTGTGGATTCTTTGACCCGTTCGCCGCGCAAAAAAAACTTTCACCGGCGAATAAAGCTAAGCTGAAAGCGCTGCGGCACAAAAACAATCTTATTCTCTCCTCAGTCGACGACAAAGAGGGGCAAACGGTGGCCATGCATGCCTACGTCGTCGATAGTGAGCTTGAGCGTGTGCGACTCTTATATTCCGCGTCTCATTTCCGCGCGAGCGCAAACAGTGAGGAGCGAAACGCGATCGGGCGAGCTAATCGACTCCTGCACTGGCATGAGATCGAGACGCTAAGCAGAGTCGGCTATACCACATACGATCTCGGCGGCATTCCGATCAATGACAGCGACCCCGAAAAAAACGCTATCGCTCGCTTCAAGAGCGAATTCGGCGGAACGCACCTCATTGAGTTCAACGGCATCGTTTGTCGAAACTCCCTTCTTCGGAGCGGACTCTCTCTTCTGCGGAGGATTCGAGCATGAGCGCACGCTACATTTTCAGAATGGATGATATTACCCCAGGCATGCATTGGGGGAGATTTTGGGCCCTTCTCTCGCTCTTTCGCGCGCACAATATAAAACCACTCTTAGGGGTCGTCCCTGACAACCAAGACGCATCCCTGGATGTATCCGCTCCTCACCCAGATTTCTGGGGAGTGATGAGGAAGCTACAAGACGAGGATTGTGTGGACTTCGCCCAACACGGCTATCAACACACCCTCTATCCTGCGCCCGACGCCGCTATTCTTGGCCCCGATCTTGGCATTAAAGAGATGTCTGAGTTCGCTAGCTTTCCGTACGAGATTCAGCGCGAGAAGATTAAAAATGGGAGACAAATCCTAGAGCACAACGGCATCCACGCGAACGCGTGGATGGCGCCCAACCACACCTTCGATCATAACACGCTCGCCGCTCTGCGAGATGAGGGGTTCCAAAGCGTCACGGATGGAATCGCCCTCTTTCCCTATTCCGCGCACGGTTTGATCTTCGTCCCGCAGCAAAGCTGGAAGCCTCGTTGGATGCCGTGCGGAGTGCAAACTATCTGTCTTCATACCAACGAGGTAACACCCCTCGCGGTGCGAGCGTTACGTCACTTTCTCCGTCGCCCCTATCACTTCTCGCGCTTCTCCGAGGAAGTACGCCAATTCGAGCCCACATCGACACGCGCTTTGCTCGACTCAGTTTTTCAGGGAGGTTATCGAACCCTGCGTCGCTTCACACCTTGCCGAGGCAGTACGCGGCCGTATCGCGTAAAGTTTTCGCCTTCGGAAATAGACTCAACACTTACGACACCACAGCTTCTCCCATCGCATCAGGGCAGTTAGCGTTCACTGAGAAAAGAATCCTTACGAGCTCCTTGTCCGGCAACTATGAACCGAAGGTATTTACCTTTCCGAGCGCAGTCGTGCCGCTATCGCCTCCGCCGCTACCCTATTTCCATCCGAGTTCCAGTGAGTATCGTCACTCCACCACAACGCTCTTTCCTTAGCTGACTTTACAAAGAGGGGTCCAAGATCGAGAAAATCAAACGAAACTTCTTGGCTAAGCCCCTCTAATACCTGAGCGACTGCGGTTTTTTCCCCTTCCATGTAGGTACGCAGATAGACATCTTCCTTACTGGGTGCCGCCACAACAAGAACCGAGAATCTCGATGCTTGAGAGAACTGCCTCATCTTTCTCATCGTGCGTCGCAACGAGGCATATGCTAAAGATCCCTCAATCTCGTGACGATTGCGGGTCGCCATCTCTATATATGGACGATAAAAAAGCATCTGTCCGACCCCTGGAATAGTTCGACGCTCCACGAGCGGAGTACCCTCAACTCTTTTTATACTACCAAACAGGCGTGAGAGCGCTGACCGGCTCTGTGAGTTGTACAAGGTTACAATGAGAGACTCTAAAAGACCCATTTTTAGGGCCGAAGGATCGCTCAACAATTCGGAACTCTCATAAGGCGGCTCGAAATCGTTCCCTGAGAATATCATCCACACGACTATTGGATTCTCCGCTACGGAAAGATGTGGCAGCTCTGTGACCGGCACACGCAACTCATCCGCCGGAGACCCCGGTAGCCCGAGATTATAGACCCTCATCTTGAGCTCATCGCGCATAACCTGAGTCCATGTCTCTTCCTGGGTAGTATCAGAACCAGCCGCGAAAGAGTCGCCGAGCACTATGACGTTCACTTTCTCGGACGAATCTCTATTGGCGTTACGAAAGCCTCGCCCGTCCGTGATGAACCTCTCCATTCGGTAAACCCGATCGGATGGCGCTCCACTAAACGCGGCGAGATCTCCATGAATTCGTCTTGTGCTCTGAACCGAAGGAACGTAGCGATGCGAGTCTCTAAATTCGGTTGACCGTTCAAAAAATCTGTCATGCGATCTATAGAACAGCCTATCATCCCAGCCGACGCGCAACCCGATTTCAGCCAATAAAATCGCCACCAACGTTGACGATGAAACCAGAAGCACAGGGGCCAGATACGGTGAATGTTTGCGCTCAAGAATATCAGAAGTGATAAAAACGAGGGCTACCACTATCATGTACGAGATAGGGAACTCAGCGACCCCACTCCCAAAGAAAAACACAACTCCGGCGAGACAAAGAAAGATTACTCGTAACATTCGAAAGCCTAATAATTACCGGACTGAAGCTCTAAACAACTAGTGACGCCAAGGAAAGTTCGATGAAGGGCTCGTAGCACCTTCGGAAGACCCGATGGACGGTACGCGATCAAACAGCTCCCCATCCCTCATGTATCACCCCTCTTAAAAGGACTTCGGCGCTTCTACCATCTTAGGAGGAGTCAATCGGTCACCTCGCTATCCTACCAACCGATACTGGCTTAAAACCATACAGATCCGAACACATGGCCGACGGTCATGCACGAAGCTGGATCCGCGCGGCGTCCAGACGATGTGCCCTCATACAAATCTACCATCACGTCAGGGCAGCTAGCTGGGGGTGAGATACGGATCTTTACAAGGTTCTTATTGGGCTGCCACGAACGGAAGGTGATTCCCCCTTCACGCGGGGCCAGGCATAAAATCCCGACCCTACGTCACGACACGAACCATTTTCAAACACCGCACGTCTCAATCGGGTAATGCTATTTGTGATTACACCGATCCCAGAGATCTCGATTCTCCCGTAGCTCTCACGTTGAATAGCATAGGTGGGTGTGCGTCTAAGACAAGGCGATTTCGCCAACGCTTCAATTCGACTCCCCTTCTTCAGCTTTTCCTGATTGTCGTTAATGCGCTGGCAGTGTGCGATATCGCTTATGGCACTTGCGGCGATGGAACCACTAACAACACCAGCGAGCAGTGCGATGGACGCTCGACTCGCTCTTTCAGCGCGAATATCGAACCCCGCGTCGCCTCAAGCCTCGGCAACAGAACACGCGCCCGTATCGCGTAGAGCTTTCGCCTTTGGAAATAAACTCACCACTCGCGACAGCACAGCTTCCACCATCGCGTCAGGGCAGCTAGCCCCGGCTGAGATAAGGATCTTTACCGGTTCTTTGTCCGGCAACCACGAACGGGTGGTAGTTACCCCCTTATGCAGATCGAGGTGTCGAATCTCATCACGAGACACTATCTCCTCGGCGTCTTTGACGTAAAACACCGGCACGGTTCCCTCGCATAGCTCCACCAAGTGAGAGGTATTCGATGAGTTGTATCCGCCTACGACGATAGCCAGATCAGCGCGCTCGTCTAAAAGCCCGCGCATGGCTCGCTGGTTCTCCGATGTCGCGTAACAAAGGGTGTCTCGAGTATCCGCGAAATGCGCGCTCGCGTCCGCCCCTTGAGACCTGTCAGAGACAGCCTGCTTCATCATGAGCGCTATCTCATGCGTTTCCTCAGCGAGCATCGTGGTTTGGTTTACAACGCCCAGCCGCTCAAGATCCTCAGG
>CAIVDM010000034.1 GCA_903904735.1 uncultured delta proteobacterium | reverse complement strand
TAAAAGCACGGAAGCGGCCCCTTAGAATTGCGATGAGTGGTAGGCGAAGTCCCTCACTTTCTTGGAGTGATCAAACTTAACGATCACTGTCAGTGTCTTCTGCGTGCTGGACGTAGCGCCGGAGCCACCAGAGTA
Source organism: uncultured delta proteobacterium (assembly GCA_903904735.1). Lineage (GTDB taxonomy): Bacteria > Bdellovibrionota_C > UBA2361 > UBA2361 > OMII01 > OMII01. The sequence goes on along the minus strand of CAIVDM010000034.1, from coordinate 25,036 downwards.
CGATGGGAGCAATCCACCCCCTACCGCGCCGTTACCTAGGTCAGCGCCTCCCAAGATAAGCGTGGCGATACCGCCGTTGTCCGCTGAGTATGCCCTCTCCGTGGAGATCTTATCGTAAATCCAGGTCTCTTGCCGATTCTCGTCGGTCGTAACGACATTCGGAGATCCCAAAACCGACGCGACGTCGGCGCCTGACATTCCAACCCGAATCTCTTTTTGAACCTGCCCGACGGTCAACGCGGAACGCCGATCCCCCGAGACGGCGTCTCGGTGATACTGAGCGCCTGCGCAACCGGCGAGAGCCGCCACAACCACCACAACTGCCACACGGCTAATCTTTCTCATATGTATTTCTCCAATTCCCGGCAATACTAAGACCGCGACGGTTCGTTCACAAGCACTATTACCTTGGACTCGCCAGCTTCGTACCTATTCAAGATATGGATTTTTTCGTATAAGCCTCTGGCACCAAACAGCTTGTAACCGGTACAACCGCCTACAACGCAATCGGGGAGTTTCTATGAAGACTATAACCACCCTTCTCACTATCGCGAGCGTGCTAGCGCTATCTTGTTACTCCGCCTACGCGTCGGCGCCCACCCCGACCCCGCACGCGGACCACAAAGTGACGACGCCTAAAGCCTCAAAGATTCAAGCTGCCGAGGCGACATTGAACGCCGAGCTCGAGAAGCCCATCGGTCACCCAGAAGGCGACGCCATCGTTAACCCGCCTGCTGGCCAGGATCTTGGGGGTCTCAATGACCTAGGAGACGTTGGAGGAGATTTCGAGGAATAGTCAGACTGGCTATCGGGTCGCTTTGCCCCGGAGTAAACGCCCCATCAACAACAGCAACATCCCGCCGACAAAATAGGTTAATGGCCCTGCCCACAACTCTGACCACAGAGGAAGCCTTACATCTTGTGGGTTCGAGTGGTCCACGAGAATTCGAATCGTGTCACCGGCCTCTATTTTCTGCAGCATCGGCATATGGGTCACCACTCGGTGCCGCGTTCCATCAGGTAGAGCGTAGGAAAGGTGAAGCGGCACCTTTTGACGCGGCTTTGGGGGACCTTTTAGTTCCTCTACTGAGTCCACCAATCCCGGGAGTTCCAGCGCTCGAGAGACAAATGTATAGCTCTCAAGCCCACGCCATACCGCGAATGCCACAAGCGCTAAACCAACTCCAGATATTATCTTCATATCCCTTACGCCCGTCGTAATCCAAGCGATAAGACCCGTTGAAGGAGCTCTTCGTAGGACCAGCCATGCTGCAGAGCTGAGTCAGCGAAGTCCTCATTATGCGCGATCTCCGGATTAGGATTCGCTTCTATCACGAACACCTCCCCGTCACTTCGCAATCGAAGGTCGATTCGCGCGTATCCTGTGAGCCCCAACGCCCGGTATGTGCGCTTGCACACACTTCTAATCTTGTGCTCAAGCTCCAGTGACAATCCTTCCGCTTTACGACTAACGATGCCGTATTTCTTTTGATAATTCGGGTCCCATTTGACTTTCCGCGTGGCTATGCGCGCCGTATCGACGGGCATATTCTCAAAAATCAATTCCCAGATCGGAAGCACTGTCAACCGATCCCCTCCTACCACGCCCACGTAAAGCTCACGCCCATCGATGTACTCCTCGACGATCACATCAGTGCCATATTTCTCGTGCATGAAGCGTACACGCTCTTCTAGCTCGGCGTCATTCTGTACCACCGACGCCTGAGATATGCCGAGCGACGCTTCCTCCACCTGAGATTTCACGAATAATGGGAGCGCCAGTTTCTTAGGTCTCTTAACCTTCCGACCCCTCGAAAAAACAACGAAATCAGGCCCGGGTATGCGGTGATAACTTAGAACTTTTCGAGTGAGCGCCTTGTCTCGAGCGAGTACCATGCCACGCGGGTTGCAGCCTGTGTATGGAATCGGAATCAACTCCAGGTAGCTCACGACATTTGAGTCGTACAGCGGCTGGTCGTGGAACTCCTCTAATAAATTGAAAACGATATCCGGGCGGAACTCCTCAACAGCGTTACGAATCACGCCAAGGTCGTATCGCACACCAAGCATTCGAACTTCATGCCCGAGCTTATTGAGGGTCGCGAATATATACTGCTCGGTGCGCCACTCCTCGTCATGGAACGACTCGGAATTAACGAGATCCGTGGGCGGCACGAGATCCTCATGGGTCAAGCAAAGCACCTTGAGCTTCTTCATAGGGCGACTCGATGGCGACCACTGTGCAGATAGTTCATCGTTTGGACGGTGAGCAAGACTGTGAACTGCTTCAATGTGTCCTCCTCTGAGAGCATGAGTCGCAAACCCAGCTCTGAACACCGAACGATCATCGATTCAAGCACCTTATCGATAGTATATTGGTACGTTCCCGTCCAGCGGGAAACTACAGACCGAATATTGCGCTGTTTCCGGCGGATAAAAGACGCTGCCAGCGGGTTCTTCGAGAACTCCTGCCGATCGGAGAACAAGAATCGCAAATCTTTATCGTAAAAGCTCGGGTGCTCATGCCCGTATTTCCTTCGACGATACTCGTAGTGCTCCGCGAGCGTCTTGGTAAGGGTATCGAGTGGATCAAGCGTCCTGGTGTTCGACACAGGAGGAGTCTTGCTCGCGACATCAGCCATCAACTGCTCCATATATTCAAGCTTCTTGAGGGCCTTCCAGCCTTTGTAGCGCTCCTGCCACTGCGAGTTCGGCGTGAGCCACACGGCGAAGGTCTCGGCGAAATCCTCATCTGGATGACTTTGCGCGTACCACGGATCGAGGTGCAGCACGAAGCTTTTACTGTACGGTCGCGGCGAGTAGTACTCAGGATAGGGCTCGGACGATCGTCCAAACACCTTGCGCCGCTGTTTCCTAAGCCTCAATCTAAAAGCGTTCTCAATGGCGTGTCCCACCTCGTGACGGAGAATCTTTAGGCACCACGCCTCGTCTCCCCCCTCAACCTCGAGGAGTTGGGATCTCTCTAAGCGTTCCAGCCTTGGATGGGCGAGATAAAACGGGATGGCGATTCCTGGAATACCATCCGGGCAAAACCATTCATCGGCTAACCAGTAGTGTGGCGTGAATAAGAGATTTCGATCGACTAATTCCTGATGAACCTTCGCGATTCGAGCTTCAAGCGCTGTGCCGGCGATCGAAAGATTCAGGTCACACATACGCACCTGAAGCAGCTGTTCATCTGGTAGGTCTACCCACCACAAACCCTCACGCTTCTGTTGTGAGACTTCGCGAACACTCGCCATTTTACAGAACCCCGCGGCGAACTCCCTCAATCGACGCATGACGCTCACACTCGAGCCGCGCGATATCAGGAGCGGCATCTTCGAACCAACCGCCGAACGTTATCGGAGGTCTTACACGGGCCTCCATATCACCTCGACGAGCGCTCAGATCCACAACAACCTTTTGACCCGCCACAACAGTGAACGTTCCCTGGCACCGCCCCGTCATCGTTGTCGACGGACATTCGGCGCGAAGATCGTCACACATGTCTGTCACGCGCACACGGTATGTGAGCCCCAGTTCATGACGACCAGGCGCGAGCTCAATTGTGCTAAAATTGGTCGACACGCTTTCCGAATCTAACACGGCGGAAGTGATCTCTATTGAGGGATCAGAGCGAGAGAACGATACTGTCGCCACTTCCCCGGGGGCTAGATGCGAGGCCGCGGGAGCCCGCACGGTACAGCCACACGCGACTGCCAACGCCAACATTCCAAGACGAATCTCCATTACACCGGCCCTCGTAACTATTCCGAGACTTTATCGCTCTCATCGGAGATATCCGCCGCCTGCGCTGCTCGATACCGAGCACTCCCCTTCGTGACGATGTCGCAGGTCTCCGACTCCAGATCGAAGACCAGAAACACCTTCCTCTCCTCCAGCTGCTTTAGCACCAGCGCGACTTTGCTCTCGAGGCTAAACGCCGTCGGCCCGTAGTCCGTCCCCTCTCGAGTCACAAACTCCTCTATGACCGCTCGCAGGATGTTGCTGTTTACTGCCGTGTGGGGAATTATCACTTCACACCTGGCGAAATTTATTAATGCTGATGACCACCAACTCCGTGCGCATGCCCGTGAGCAAGCTCCTCGGCAGTGGCCGCTCGAACGCTGAGTAGCTCAACATCGAAGTGAAGATCCTCTCCAGCTAATGGATGATTCGCGTCAAGAACAACAGACTGATCGTTCATCTCAACGATGCGCGCCGGGATTACCTGACCCTCTGGTGATTGGAGCTCAATGATCTCCCCGACTCCAACAGTATCGGGCAATGTCCACTCGCTCTTTCCAACTGAAATTACGAGCTGGTCCTCACGAACGCCGTACCCGTCCTTTGCTTCAACCACAACTGTAAATTGCGCTCCTGGAGCCTTGCCTAGCAGCGCGGCTTCCAGACCCGAAACGATCTGACCGTATCCATGCAGATACGCCAATGGCTCAGACCCTGACGATGAGTCGAGCACCTGGCCCTCTTTGTCTTTGAGGGTATAGTGAAAGGAAACTACCATATTCTTGGCTACTAAATTTAAGCTGTCCATCCTAACTCCTTGCGTTGCTGAGACAGCCATAATGAATGCCATGTACGCTGCCGTAGTTTGGGGAGACCCTAGCACAGTCCAGATGTCAGGGATATGGGCTCGAAACACCCCTTCTATGGGGTATCTGGGCATGCTTTGCCGCATCCAAGATGCGCCTATTCGTTGAATATGGTAGGGTCCCGCCATTATGGTAGAGCAAGCAGTTTCAAAAGAAGTCCAGCTTCAATCCGCGAGGCGCCGAACCTTCGCCATTATCAGCCATCCGGACGCGGGGAAAACGACCCTTACCGAGAAGCTACTGCTGTACTCAGGGATGATTCATACGGCCGGCATGGTGCGAGCGCGCAAGGGCGGCAAGGCCACCTCGTCTGACTGGATGGCCCTCGAACAGGAGCGTGGAATCTCGGTCTCGGCTTCGGCGATGCAGTTCCCCTACAAGGACGCGATTATCAACGTTCTAGACACCCCGGGGCACCAGGACTTCAGCGAGGACACGTACCGCACCCTCACCGCCGCCGACAGCGCCGTGATGGTTCTTGATGCCTCCAAGGGAGTTGAAACCCAAACACGCAAGCTATTCGCTGTGTGTAAGATGCAGAAGACCCCTATTCTTACCTTCATCAACAAGATGGACCTTCCCAGTAAAGATCCCCTGGAGCTCCTGCAAGAGGTTGAGGACGTGCTGGGAATTCTCGCCTCGCCGATCAACTGGCCCATCGGCAGCGGAAGCTCCTTCAAAGGCATCGTGTATCCAAAGACGAAGCAGGTTATCCTCTTTACCCGCTCAGACATTGGTGGCGCCGGGAAGGCGAACTTCGTCACGATGCACCTCGACGAGGCGGTTCAAAGTAGCGCCATCTCGACCGAGCAGCATACCCAACTCACAGAGGAGCTAGAACTACTCGCCATGGCGGGAAACCCGTTCTCTGATGAGGCCTTTCTCAAAGGCGAGGTCACTCCTGTTTTTTTTGGCTCGGCGCTCACCAACTTCGGCGTAGAACCCTTCTTTGACGCGTTTACCGACCTGGCTCCCAGACCACACGCTTACGCCGCCACCAACAAGGCGGGCGAGACTGTGGATATCGATCCGGTGCACGAAGGGTTTTCGGCGTACGTTTTTAAAATCCAAGCCAACATGAACCCGCGCCACAGAGATAGCATGGCGTTTATGCGGGTATGCTCGGGACGCTTTGAGAGAGACATCGTCGTGAAACACCACCGAACCGGGAAAGAGATCCGACTCTCACGTTCGTACAGTCTAGTTGCCCAAGACCGTAATACGGTCGACCAGGCGTATCCCGGAGATATCATCGGTGTCATTAACCCAGGCGCGTTCGCGATTGGCGATACGGTTTCGCTTGATGGCGGATTCAATTACAAACCGATGCCACAATTCCCCCCTGAGATCGTCGCTCAGATCAGGCCGACCGACGTTCTTCGTCACAAGCAGTTCGACAAGGGTATCACTCAATTAGCGAATGAGGGCGCGGTGCAAATTCTTCGCTCTTACCGCAATCCAAAAGATCCACCCCTTGTCGCCGCTGTCGGCCGCCTCCAGTTCGAAGTTCTCCAATTTCGCCTCCAAGAGGAATATAACGTGAAGTCTGCGATCGACTTCCTGCCGTACAAGCACAGCGTATACGTAATCGGAGACTCTACCAAACTTACCTTACCGATGGGCTCTATGCTCGCTCTCGACGCCCGCGACCGCACAGTCTTGCTGTTAAGCGCCGACTGGGAGAAGAAGTACGTGCGTGAGAAGAATCCAGACCACGAGTTTAGGGATTTTGTTCAATAGAGCCCGAAGGTCATGGGGGAATCGCCGACTGCACTCTCTCCCAAACCCCGGCCTTATGTTGTGGCGCCGACTCCTGCGTTTCAGATAGCTGCTCATGATAAGCCTAGAATCTCATCATCACCGTGCGAGCAGCAAAGCCTTATGAGCAGAGAGTTAGGCTCTTACAAGTCGTACACTCTTGGGATCGCTACTCTCGCGTAAAGGTTGTAGCGTGGCGCCACATGCTTCTGCGCGCTCGCAACTTCCACTTTGCTCACCAACTACCTCGTGCTACCGTTTTCAGGTATTCAAAGCCTTAGAACACATCATGCTGCAAACAATTGTTCGCTCGGTCCTGTCGCTACTAGCTATTCAAGTGGCGCTCATATGTCCATCTGTCGCACAGACTGCTTCAAGCAAGGAGCGAGTAGTAATAGCCCAATACGGCAAAGAGAAATTCCTCCTGTATCTGCCGCTCTATGTAGCGATGGAGGAGGGATTATTTTCCAAGAGGGGCCTTGAGATCGATCTGCGTTTTGCAGGCAATGACGACCAAATATTCGCCACGGTGATTAGTGGCTCTGCTCAATTTGGAGTCGGAGATCCGGTCTTTGCCGCGATTTCACGTGAGAAGGGAGGTCCGGGAAAAATAGTAGCTATGATGGTCACTCGACTGGGACTCTCAGGGTACACAAACAAAGCCACTGTTCCCGATATAGTCAACGCGCAGGACGCTAAGGGCCTGCGAATTGGATCGCTACCAGCACCGTCCACCATGTACACACTGCTAACCGAATTCGTTCGCAACAACGAGCTTGAGGGGACCAAAATAATGCAGGCTGCTATCGGAGCCCAGCTAGCCGCGCTTGAAGCGGGCACAGTTGATGTAGCGGTGGATCTTGAGCCAACTGTTTCGATCGCGGAGAGCAAGGGCTACCGTGTTAACTTCCCCTTCGACCGGTTTACTGAGACACAGGCGATTACCGGCATATCAACCCTTGAATCGACCATCCAGAAACGCCCCGACCTGGTGCAGAAGATAGTATCTGGACTACAAGACGGACTTAATCTGATGCATTCGGATAGCGAAGCACCACTCCGCGTGGCCAAAAAGCTATTCCCCAATCTCTCTGATGATGTCATTAAAAAAGCCGTTAGGCGCATGCTTGACCAGGCTATCTATCCCCGATCAGTTAAAGTGGATAATGCGTATTGGCAACGAACTCTCAAAACTCGCCTCGAATCGGGCGAGTTGAAAAAGCCGCAAGCGATAGATGTTGCTGTTGATAACACCTTTGCCGATGAAGCGAATAAAGAACAGGCGCACTCTTAATGCCACACGGCCATGAAGACATAAGCTCTACCGAGTTAGTAAGAGTCCGCGATCTTTGGCGGTCCTTTGTAGACCAAGGTGGGAAGGTTACCCCGGTATTAGAGGGACTCTCATTCTCTCTCGCCGCGGGCACTATAACCTCCGTATTGGGAGCAAGTGGTTGTGGCAAGACAACGCTGCTTAAGATAGTAGCAGGACTCGACCAGCCTGAGCGTGGAGAGATAATAGCGAGCGTCGAGCTACCTGGGCCAAAACTAGGATATGTGCGGCAAAGCGAGCGCCTTCTGCCGTGGCGAACACTGCTCGGGAATGTTGCCCTAGCTCTTGAACTTATTGGCACACCAAAGCGCGAGGCTCAAGAGCTAGCGCATGACGCGCTGGTTGACATTGGGTTAGATGGTTTCGCGGACGGGTATCCCGACCAGATCTCAGGTGGTATGACCCAGCGAGTGCTGCTCGCGAGAGCCTTTATCACCAAGCCCTCTCTACTTCTCCTGGATGAGCCGTTAGGGCAACTCGATCTAGTCGCTCGCAAAGAGTTAGCTGCGATAATTAGACGCTATGTAAGCGCTCATCACGCGACAGCCCTCTTAGTTACTCATTCCGTAGAAGAGGCGGTATTTATCTCAGACACGGTCTTAACCTTAACACGGCGACCGGCAAGAATATCTGAGCGATTTCATTTGAACCCACTGGCTACTATGGAGAGTTCAAAGCCAATTAGCTTGGAGAACTCTTATGAAAGAGTACAGCGCAGTCTTCTTCGCGCTCTGGAGCAGGGAGACGCGTCATGAGGCCATCACGTGACGCTATGATCCGGAGCGCGTCGACTCTTGCCCCAGGGGTATCTTTTTTAGCCCTGTGGCACCTCATCGTGAGTGGTAACACTAGACTTGAATTTCTCTTCGCCTCTCCGCTCCTGGTCGCGCAGGTCGCCTTAAGTGAACTTACAGGGAGCACGATTTGGCTCGATATAGAAACTACCGCGAGCGAAGCTATTCTCGGACTCTTCGTTGGCTCGATTCTTGGCTTCGTATTGGGATTAGTTCTATGGACGAATGAGGCAATAGCTCGGATCGCAAGGCCATACATCGTAATCCTGGGATCAATTCCGATCTTTGCTATCGCGCCCATGTTGATAATCTGGTTCGGCACCGACCTCTTGTCAAAGGTAGTGATGTCAGCATTTTCCGTCCTCTTTGTCGCACTCGCGCAAACGTATGACGGTGCGCGTTTCTGCACTAAGGAGTACTCACACTACGCCATGACCCTTCGTGCCCCACGACTTTTAGTAGTAGGAAAGATTATCGTCCCAGGCGCGCTACGCTGGGTGGCTGCGGGATTCAAGATTAGTATAGGCCTAGCGCTCGTTGGCGCCTTTATCGGTGAGTTTGTGAGCTCACAGAGGGGTCTTGGTCACTACATACTGACAGCCGGCTCTCTGTACGATGTGCCCCGGGTGATTTTTGGGGTACTACTGCTATCCTTACTAGCGCTCACACTTACTGCAGTAGTGTGGTGTGTCGAGAGCTGGCAGCCCCAGCTTTTTAGGAGGGAGTAGTAAAGGCTTCCGCTCTTCATCTAAGGAGGCAAGTTCTGGCGACTTCTGTAATCTTTTTCGGTGGCGCCAGGTCCCCTCGCCTCCTACAATCAAGGCGATGGCACACGAGTATGACCTCTCACCCGGCGAGCGTGAAATCGCCAACCGTTTTCATCAGCTCTACTACGACAAGCGCCTTGGACCCGACAACCATCGGATATGGGAGCAGACTCGCTGGATGGGGTTTCCGGTGCTAAAGACTCCCGCCGACCTCTGGACCTATCAGGAGATGTTATTCGAGACGAAGCCCGATCTCGTGATTGAGACGGGTACGTACGCCAGTGGCACGACTCTCTTCATCGCGCAGATGATGGACATCATCGGCAAGGGAACGGTGGTCTCAATTGACCTTCAGCCTCTATCGATACGGGCGCAGCATAAGCGGATCACATATATCACAGGTTCAAGCGCTGACTCCGCGATAGCTCAGACCGCGGCCACGCACCTGCCTCAGGGCGGCTCATGCATGGTCATTCTGGACTCAGATCACACGCAAGCTCACGTAAGCGAGGAGTTGCGGCTATTTGCTCCACTCGTGAGCGTCGGTCACTACCTTATCGTCGAGGACTCAAATATCAACGGCCATCCAGTCTATCCGTCGTTTGGCCCAGGACCATATGAAGCCATCGAGAGCTTTTTGCGGGAACACTCGAACTTCGCTTCCGATAGATCGCGTGAGAAATTCCTGGTCAGTTGGAACCCGAATGGGTATTTGCGGCGGACGAGGTGATTTCGCCCGCCGCTAAATCCTTACAGATCGAGCAAGATCGCCGCGATCCACGGGAACGCCACCGTCACATCGCTCTGAATAATCTGGTAGTAACTCTGCGTTGAGAGCTTATCCCACGTAATTTTCTCCTTGCCGCCCGCGCCCGAATACGAGCCATAGGACATTGGAGATGAGCCGATCTCGATAAACCCAGCCCAATCCCTCACCTTGTGCATCTTGAGGTCGTGCTTAATCGACGGTACGGCGCAGATCGGGAAGTCAGCCGCGATTCCACCACCTAACTGAAGAAACGCTATCGGACTCTTCTTGCTGTTATCTAAGTACCAATCGTACATGAGCGTGAAATACTCTAAGCCGCTTTTCATGATGTTCTGATCGAGAACAACATCGGCGTCTTTTCGATATTTTCCGTTGTACGTGTAGCTCGCGAAGATATTACCCATCGTGGAGTCCTCAAACCCCGGAATGACGATCGGAATATCCTTCTCGTACGCGGCGTAGGTCCAGCAATCCGCTGGATTGGCCGTCGGATCCGGCTTAATTAGTCTCTCTGAGTACAATCTTCGGAAATACTCGTGCGGAAAGTATCGTTTCCCCTCTTTCTGCGCGCTCTTCCACATCTTCAGCAGGTGTGGCTCCATGATTCGGACGCTCTCATCCTCAGGCAAAAACGTGTCCGTTATGCGGCGAAGACCTGCGTCTCTTAGTTCAGCCTCCTGCTTTGGGGTGAGCTCCGTGTAGCGGGGAATGTAAGCGTAGTGCGAATGCGCCACATAACGATAGAACGACTCCTCGTGGTTAGCGGCCGTCGCTGAAACCAAGTGAACCTTACCTTGGCGAATCAGCTCCGCTAGCATCACTCCAACTTGAAATGAGCTAAGCGCGCCCGAGATAGTGACCACCAGCTTACCGCCGTTATCAAGATGGCTCTTGAGCCATTCAGCGGCCTGGAGCGTGGCGCCTCCGTTACAGTGCTTGAGGGTCAACTCCGCGAACTTGGATACAGGTGACTTGGATCCGCGGACAAGCTTCGGCAGCGGCTGCTTCTTTGTAGCGGTCGTTTCCGAAACGATAAAACTCTGTAAATTCGAGGAGAGCGACTTAAATTTCTTTTTCATACGCGATCCAAACACCCTACCAAAAAAAGTGACTGCATCACTTTACGCACAAAGAACGAAAAATCAAATACTCCAATAAGACAACGTGGTCCGCTCGCTGCCACGCCGAATCGGACCCCAGACCGTATGTGAACGCTGTTGTAGAGTGCGTCGCCCTCCTACGATTTTCTCTGATGCCACGACCTCGCGAACTCTGGGTTCGCCCATCGGCTCGCCTCATCGACTATCGGAAGCTGATGATTACCTCGGTCCCAACTCTCAATATACCTCCAACAGTAGATTCTCCGTTCGATTCGGCTCCGACGACGCTCCCTCGACTGACGAGGCCCTTGTTGTAGTATTCAACTTCGCAGTCGCCAGGGCTTGCACCGATGAGCGCGATTCAAGCCGAGAGGCGCGCCCTTTAAATAGAACGAGCTAAGTGTTACGTAGTGCGTTGCCCAGACTTCCCTGACGAAAGCGAAGCCCTCAATGCGTCTCTTTCCTGAAGGATGGCCGATCGAAGGTTTTCCTTTTCTAATAAGGAGGTTTTTCCACGCATGATTTTGCTTACGCTCTTTGGCATGCCCGGGCTATTTCTAGCCTTGGCTGTTCTCTCTCGGTGCTCCGGTCGCTCGCATGACGCAGCGGTGTTTGTGATACTTACCGCGACAAGCTGGCTTGTGATTCTTTCGCTCGCGTGTCGGGGCTGGCTTCGAAGAACAAGGGTTCTACGTAAAGAGAGCGCGTCACATAGCGACAACTAAGAGGTTTACGTGAGGGCGGCGCGTCTATAACCGCCCTCACAATCATCTTTCTCGGTCATCCTTCCTACTCTATCAAAAGTGCGCGACTCGAGCTGAGAACACGACTCTGGCAAGCGCGGGCGTTTTACCTTTTAAACTCGCGAAGGCGAGCTGCGCGCGGAGAACTGGTCTTGAGGCTGGGGCGGAGAAGTGAATGAAAAAAAACCTCAACGCCCCAGCTCGACCGATAACCAAGAAGAGGTTATCGATTGAAAAGACCATCGCGGAACGTCGCATCACGACACGCTCTTAACGATGGCCTGGACTACAAAGCGAATGCCCACCGCTAGAATAGAAATCCCTACTCCTAGCATCAGGCAGTAGAAGAACCGTTCGATTGCGTATCCGAACGGGTCCTTCAAAAACCCTCCCGCTTCCCGCCTAAGAACAGTTACAAACCAAGAGGTTCGCGGTTTCTCATCGGCGGGCGACGCAGTTGCTACATCTTCCTGAAGCATAACCTGAACTCCTTACACGAACCATCGAATCCAAAAATCCAACGTGGATCTTTGGAGAGATGGCTCATGTCTCTCGTTGTTCACGAGTCCCTGCCTCCAGCGGGGTGAGTTTTACGCAGAAGGTACCCGTTCGCAAGTGCGGCGGAATCAGATCAGGCGCGATTGGGTCTGGAACGAACAGCACATCTCCTTCACACCAGGCGCAGCCTGAAAACACTCCGACCCGTGACGCCTTTTTTAGAGTCAATTGAGACAATCATGTCGACGTCGGAAACGCCGCGTTTCGCCGTTACTCAGACGTTTCGGCGCCGTAGATAGTTGAGATAGTCGATCTTCGTGATCAGACCCTCGAACTTGCCATTGTGCGTGATAATGGGAACCAAATTACGCTCAAACAGTGGCAACAGCGCCGACGTATCGGCTGACGCGTCGCAGGTCTCAAGAGTAGTCGTCATCACGCCACGCACTAAATGCGCGAAGTTCGCCTTATTAGGAGTGACCGCCTGTAGCAGGTCCCACTCATCGATCAATCCCACCAGCTCTCCATTTTCTAGCACAGGTAGTTGTGAGACCCCGTGAGCTCTCATACGAGTGTAAGCGATCAGTAATGTATCATCCGGTTCGACCGAAACCAGGACCTTCTGAGTAATTATATCTCTCAGATCTCCGTGCACCGGCCCAGCGAGCAATCCTTGATCGCGCATCCATGTGTCATCAAACATCTTGGTGAGATAACGACTTCCACTATCGCACACGAAAGTAATCACTCGCTTCGGGGTGGATTGCTCCTTACAGTATTTGAGCGCGGCCGCCACAAGGAGCCCCGTTGAGGTCCCCGCTAAAATTCCCTCTCGGCGCAGTACTTGACGAGCTATCTCAAAACTTTCGCCATCACTGATAGCGTAACTCTTTTTCACATAGGAGAGATCTGACACGGGTGGAATAAAATCCTCGCCCATTCCCTCCACGAGCCACGACCCCGATTCTTTCAGCACCTCACCGGTCTTTATGTAGTGATCAAGAATTGAACCTACCGGGTCTCCGAGCACCATCTCCGTTGTTGGAGAAACTCGAGCGAAGAATCGCCCAAGACCGGTCATCGTTCCGCCCGAACCAACACCGCACACGACGGCGTCAATCGAGTGATTCATCTGCTCCCACATCTCAGGACCCGTGCTCTCCTCGTGCGCGCGCGGGTTGGCTGGATTGCCGAATTGATTAACGTAGAACGCGCCTGGGGTTTCTCTGGTGAGGCGCTCCGCCACATCCTGATAGTATGCTGGGTGCCCACGACCGACATCAGAGCGGGTAATCACAACCTCCGCGCCCAACGCGCGAACCTGTCGAACCTTCTCCTGACTCATTTTATCTGGGATCACCAACAAGAGCTTGTACCCTTTAAGGGCCGCCACAAGCGCCAATCCCAAGCCGGTGTTCCCTGCGGTCGCCTCGATAATGGTTCCCCCGGGACGCAGGGCTCCTCGCGCCTCGGCGTCCTCGATCATCGCTAGCGCTATTCGATCCTTGATGGAACCAGAGGGGTTCTGGCTCTCCAACTTCACAAAGAGCTCACAGCCGTTTGTGTCGAATTTAGTCAGCCTTACGATTGGGGTTTTTCCGATGAGGTCAAGCACTGAACTAGTCATGGTAATAGTCTTACACAAGCTCGAAGGAAGCCGCAAAGACAATATTATTATGGCTTTCCGCTATTCGTTCTGAATTCTCGACCCACATTCCATAACTACTTGGTAGTGTGATATTCTCGCGCCCATGATTATCCCAGAGACATATCTCCGCAAGAACTCGCACCGAGATCTCATTGACGAGCTCCTCTCGCTGGATACCGCCGAGGATAGGCTCTCGTACCTGATGGAACGTCAACCTCTTCATGCTCCGCTCGCGGTGGAGATGCGCGTCGATTCACGCAAGGTCCCAGGGTGCCTCTCGGGTCTCTGGCTGGAGGGAACCTGCGTCGGTGGAGCATGCGCATTTAGCGCGCACAGCGAGTCATCACTCGTGCAGGGAGTAGTTTCATTTCTCTGCGATCTCTATAGCGATCGATCTCCAGAGGAGATAATCGCCATCGGCGACCTCATCGCTCGCGCGGTTAACCTTGATGGGCTCTTGAGCGTCACGCGCAAACGAGCCACCTCAAGCACGCTCACCTTTATTCTTTACACCGCCACTCAACAGCTTCCGCCTCAACAGATCGCTTCCTAAGGCGTTGCCATGAGTTTTATCGACTCGCACAACCATATCCAAGACGACAGGTTTGGCGACTCACGCGAGGAGATCCTAGCGATCTGTGTATCAAGTGGTGTGACGTTCTCCGCCGTCAATGGGACACATCCAGACGACTGGCCCCACGTTGCGAGCTTGGCGAAGCGACACTCATTTCTCGTGCCAAGCTTTGGTGTACATCCGTGGTTCATCAACAACCTCCCCACGAACTGGGAAGAGACGCTGCGTTCATATATCAATGAGACCCCGTCTGGCATTGGCGAAATCGGCATCGATGGGTGGCGCAAGGATTTCGATCCAGTAGAACAAGAGCGCATCTTTCTCTCTCAGCTAGCTATCGCCGCCGAGAAAAATCTCCCTGTGTCTATTCATGGGCTGCGACGCTGGGGAAGGCTTCTGGAACTGCTGCGGAACAACCCGCTTCCCGGTTGCGGGTTCCTCTTACATTCTTACGGTGGGCCCGAGGAGATGATCCCCTCGTTCGCCAAGCTGGGTGGCTACTTCTCCTGCCCAGGTTTCTTCTTGTCTCCTGGTCGCGAGATGAAATTGCGCGTGTTTAAGGAGGTGCCCGAGGAGCGCCTACTACTTGAGACCGACGCCCCGGACCAGAATCTCCCCGAAAACCTCGACCGGTACAGACTTTTGACATCGAACGATACCAAACGCGTCAATCACCCCGCCAACATAATAGCAGTATACGAGGGAGTCGCTCAGCTGCGAGGAATATCGATTGAGTCTCTATCCAATCTAGCTGAGGCCAATTTTCGTCGCCTCTTTGCCCCCGTCCTTAATGAGCGAGCGAAGACGAGCCCAACAGACGCCCCCTGACGTGACTTATCCGACCACTCGGAGTACCTTTTTGCCCATGAGAAAGAAGAAGACTGTAGTCCCGCACGAGATCAGCGCCACGATGTCTAGTCTCGCCACCGGCGGCGCCTGCGTTGGAACGATCACGCAGCCTGAGGAACTCGCGGGCAAGAAAGCCTTCATCCACGGCACGGCGCCAGGAGAGTCCGTAACGGCCGAGGTGACATTTAGCAAAAAGAGCTTCGTCAACGCGCGGCTTCTCTCGGTACTTCAGCCATCACCAGACAGAATCACGCCTCGTTGTCCAGTCGCCTCCGAATGTGGCGGTTGTGACCTTCAGCACATCCACTTGGCCGCGCAACGCTCCCTCAAGGTCTTTATGGTCGAAGATCTGCTCCGTATTCACGGTGGCGTAACGGCTCGAGATGGCGTTTCCCTATTGGGCGCCGATCTACCGGGATTTGATTACAGACGTCGTATGTCATTTCACCTCAACCGTGAAGGAGCGTTTGGTTTATATCGAAAGCTCGCGCGAAGTATCGTCGAGATCGATTCATGCCCAATCGCTACGGCGACTATCAACCACTTTCTGCGAGAGAACATCGCTCTCGTTAAGGCATGCGCCCCCGAGATCGAGACCGTCACGGTTGAGGATCACGACGGCGCGGTTCACCTGGCGCTTGAGGTCCATCCACGCAATGAAAGCGCGATGTCGACCCTTTCGACTAAGCCCGAGTTCAAGGAGCTTTGCGCGCGCTTTCAGAATCTCCAGGTAAACTATCGGCACAAGCCGATCTTTCGCGTGATTGAGAGAGCTGAAGGGGCGCCGCCGGTCGGTCACTTCTCGCAGAACAACCGTGCCGCGAATGACCTCATGCTTGAGTATATTATCTCGCACGTACCAACGGAGGCCGTTACTGACCTTTACGCTGGCGCTGGTAACATATCGATTCCGCTTGCCCTCGCTGGCAAGACAGTAACCGCTGTGGAGCTCGATCCTCACCTGGTGGAGTTTGGTACGCACCGAGCCGCGCAAAGCGGCGTCAGTGAGCGGTTGCGATTCTTCTCGATGGCATGCGAGAAGTGGATAGAACAACACGCTCCAGAGACGTCTATCGTGCTCGATCCTCCCCGAAGCGGAGCGCTGGAGGTCTGTCAACGACTCGACTCCAGTAAATCTCCGTGGGTGCTCTACGTAAGTTGCTATCCCCCAACGTTCGCTAGGGATGTACAGGTGCTGGTGGATCGTGGTTATGAGCTTATCGTAGTCAAGGTACTCGATATGTTCCCGCAAACGTATCACAGCGAGCTGATTGGGATTCTGCGGCCGAAGTCCCCGACCGTATAAGCGAAGACGCGTTTTACACCTCGTTGGAGATCGTCATCAGAATGCTGATTCCGCCCCCCTCCGACACATGGTATCACCGTAGCATGAGAAAGATTATCTATGCTGCCCTCTGTCTAACGGCCGTGCTAGTCACGCGGCCCGCGTGCGAAGCTCAACCCCTACCGCTTCCACCTCAGGTGGGAGACCTCGTTCCGACGAGTCCCAAGGAAGCATGGGGGGATTTGGGCGCGATCCAAAGCGGTGAAGGGTCTCCGTGGTGGTCCGATGTCCTTCTCTACATCCCCAACCGCGTCCTTGACCTGATTGATGTATTTCGAGTTGATGTCGGCGTTGGGGCGTCTGTAGGAGCAGTTGTGCGAGTGACCGAGTACGCCCAACTGGGCTACCGCCAGATGGCGCCCGTGTCGCTTCGAGTGGGCGACTTCGGTCGACAGTTCCCCGTGCTCGTTGAGACTTCAAACGAGATCGGCGTTAGCCCAGCGTTTAAGCAGTCAGCGGACCGCGACGTATGCTCCGCTGAAATCGGTCTCGGAGGAGATCTTCTCATCGTGGGCGCCTATGGTGGGATTTGTTTGGATGAGCTCGCTGATTTCGTCGGTGGGCTCTTCCTCATTGATTTTAAAGACGACGACATGTAAGGACCTCCCATGAGGATTCTGCGTCAGATAGAGCTTTTATTCAGCCGCCCAGCGCCCAAGCCACGAACTCGGCGTCGTGTGGCTCGCAGCGACGAGTTCCTGCGTACGGTATGGCTCAACCTTCGTCAGGAGTTCTTCCCGGAGAGCGTCGAATTAGACTCTTACATCGTCTCATGGGCGAGTCGTCCTCAAAAACGGGTCTTGGCGTCGTGCAATATTAGGGCGCGTAGAGTGAACGTGGCGCGCGAGCTTTATGAACCAGCGGCGAGTCGTTGGATCGCTCCGGTGCTGTACCACGAGATGTGCCATGCGGCTATCGGGATGTCGGTGCAGACATCGGCGTCAGGAAAACGTATGTGGCACGGCGCGGAGTTTCGGCGCCTCGAGGCGCGTCATCCTGATATCCCCGCCATGAACGCGTGGATCCAAAGCGGCGGGTGGGCGATGGCTGTGCGTAGCTATCGAGCCCGACGAGCATGGCAAACTCGCCTTGCTTCGCAGCCAAACACGTCGCGGTAGAATCCACTGCTATGATCTCTCGACGGGCATTTCTCTCATCGGCGGCACTTGGTGGTTCACTCGCGGCAGCGGGACTTGGCGGTAAATACCTCGCGGTTTCATCGAGCACGGGCGATTTCATCGTGGAGCATCGCCCGATCTCGATCCCGAACCTCCCACAAGCGTTCGATGGTTATAAGATAGGATTCATCACTGATCTGCACCTTAGTGTCTGGGTACCGGAGGAATGGGTCATTCGCGCCATCGAAGCTGTTACGGCTAACGATGTGGACCTGCTTATTCTGGGCGGCGATTACATCCTGGTCAACGAGTCCACACTCTGGCAGAACCTGGACATCGTTCGTGACGAACGCTTCGCCTCCTTAAGCAAACGTGACGCCATTCCTCAGATCTATTCCGCCGTGGCGGCATGCTTTCAGGGGCGTGTTTTCAGAGATGGCATTTTTGGTGTCGTTGGAAACCACGATCGCTGGAATTCATTTCCGACATTTCAATCGATATTCAATCGAGCTCCGTATGTGAAGATCTTAATTAACGAAGAGGTACAGGTCTCTCGAGGTGAGAGCTCTATACGGATCTTTGGGGTCGATGATTATCTAACCGGCATCCCATCTCCCCCACCACCCCTACCTTCAGATCAAGCAGACGCCGTTCGAATTATCGTCAGTCACAACCCAGACTACATCGCCACCCTACTCGGCGCTCCACAACACAAGTTCTCTTTCGCCATGTGTGGTCATACTCATGGCGGACAGATAGTTCTCCCCGTTCTAGGACCGATCGCCGCGCAGGTGGTCGACGAGCGATTTATCGTTGGTCAGCAGGACATCGGAGCAGCGACGGTGTACACATCCAGGGGGCTTGGGGTGGTCGGACTTCCATTTCGGTACAACTGCCCCGCCGAGGTGACGATCTTCACGCTCACGCGCCCCTAATCCAGAAGCTCGCAACGCCCTGAAAACACAGCGCTTCTCTCTCGGCGTCTTTTTTCGCCTCTTATCACCGCGATGAGAAACACCGATTGTATTTGCCTCTCTTTACTTCCTACCCCTTCTTTTGCTAGAAAGTTCGCAGATTTGGGTGCCCAAGTGGCGCGAAGGCCCAACGTGCGCGGGTTACAATAGCCTGTGTCTGTAAAAGTAAAGCTAGTCGTAAAGCGAAGTTTGAGGAAAAACAGTGAGTAACGTAGTTGCCGATATGAGCACAGAGAACGATTCTGAGAAGCCAGTAACCAAGTCCCGTTCAGAGGGATCCGAGGGTGGCAGTGATGCACCTCGTGGTCGGTACGGCGCGTCATCTGGCGATTCCGGTGACCGTGCTCGCGCAGGCGCCATGGAAGTTGTCGTTTCTCACAACATCGAGAAGGCGATGAAGATCCTCAAGCGCAAGCTGATCAAAGAGGGTCTCTTCAAGGAACTCAAGTCACGTCGCTACTTTGAGAAGCCCTCTGAGCGTCGCAAGCGCAAGGTAAAGGAGGCTCGTAAGAAGCAACGTAAGGACGAGGCTCGTTTGCGTAAGGGTCCAGGGCTGATGTAAGCGCTGGAGCGAAGCAACGCTGCTAAAGGGTCCCATCGGGACCCTTTTTTATTGGTGCCGCTTCACCGAGAGACGGTCTCTTTCAACTCATTGATCACGAACAATACAAATCGCTTTTGTATATCGACATGCGCGCGCTCTCGTTGACCTAAATCTCACCGAGGATGGACCACTTCGCAGTACGTATGCCAAAGCAGCTCCTGAGTGGCGCCCCCTTAAAAAAACAGGTACGTTCCAATCGTGCGCATTCTCTCCCGCTACATACTCAAAGAGATATCTATCTTCTTTGGCATCAGCTTGCTGACCTTCACGGGTCTGCTACTTACTTTGCGGATGCTCAAGCTCACCTCCTTGATCGTCAACCGCGGCGTCGAGCTGGGGCAAATAGCCACCGTCTTTGTAGCCATCATCCCCACCTTTCTTGAGATAGCGCTTCCGATGTCAACCCTCCTCGGGGTGATGCTCGCGTTCGCTCGTATGTGCGGCGACTCAGAGGTTGTGGTGATAAAGGCGAGCGGTGTGGGCCTCACCTCGTTCCTAAAGCCTGTTGCCGGATTTGCCGTCACCGTGGGGCTCATCAGCCTCCTCGTCTCGTGCGTTTTTCGCCCTTGGGGATTTGACACCCTCTCTCGCGCCCTCTTTGAGATCGCGCGCTCAAAGAGCACCTCAGGACTTAGCGAGGGAGTCTTCAACAAATTAGGTGACATCACGCTATACGCCGAGAGTGTTGATTATAGGTCTGGCGACCTCGTACGAGTCATCGTCGATGACAAACGAGACTCCGAGCAGCGCAAGGTTGTCGTGGCGCGGCGAGGCAAGATAGTCGCTGACGCGGATTCCCAGACCATCTCCCTTTTGCTTGGCGAAGGCGTCGCCCACGAGTCTGTCGATGGCAAGTACACGCGCACCGCCTTTACTTCGAATAGCTTGTCGGTTAATCCCGCCGAGCTAAAAAACGACGCTAAGAAAGGCTTATCCGCCCGCGATCTCTCAACAGGCCGGCTAAGACAGGTAATTAAGGAGTACAAAACACTGCTTCGCTCCTCGGACGCGCCGGAGATCGAGGTCTTTGGTGAGAAACTTAAACGCGCTGAGCTACAAAAGAAGTTTCGGCGCGCCAAGGTTGAATACGGGCAACGACTCTCGCTACCTTGCGCGTCTGTCATTATGGCGTTCATCGGGTTCGCGATTGGGATTATGTCACCTCGTACTCAACGCACATGGGGCGCTGGTTTCGCCGCTACGCTAGGGCTAGTCGTATTCATGATTTATTACGCCGTGTTCTCGGTCGGACTCGCTCTTGCCGACGGTGGCAAGATGCACATTGGGGTGGCGCTTTGGTTGCCGAACATCATAGCCTCGCTCATCGCGGCGATCTTGACGCGAAAGATAACCACCGAGCGGTGGCAATCAGTTTCTGAGGGGGTCTTTAACGCAATCGAAGCGATAACAGCCAAACTCAAGGCAAGGATGGGACGCGCATGAAGCTCCTGCACCGCTATCTCTTTGGACTTCTGTGGAGGAACTTCGCTATCGGGCTATCGATGTTCGTGTTCCTCTTTTTGATGGTCGACATCTTTGACAGACTCGACAACGTCATGGGTCACGGCGCCTCGGCGTGGCTAATCATTCAGTACTTCGCCTGCAAGATTCCGCTGATGGTGACTCTCATGTTACCGGTGGCGCTTATCTTCGCGACTCTATTTACCTTTGGTCTCCTGTCAAAGAGCTCGGAGCTCACCGCGATGCGAGCGAGCGGGCTCACCGTGATGTGGCTCGCTCGCCCCCTTGTGATGTTCGGTCTGGCGTTATCGCTTCTCTCCCTTTTTCTGAATGAGGTGGTGGTTCCCTACAGCGAGCGCAGGCAGAAGGAGCTGTACAACATCGAGATTCAGCAGAAAGACAAGAAGGGCGGCTATAGCCAATCAGACTTTTGGTGGCGCGACGGAAACAATTTCTACGCTATCGACCTATTTAACTCAAAGACCAAGTCGATGCAGGACCTCTCCGCCTTTGAGGTTAATGAGGAGTGGAACGTCATCCGCAGAACAGACGCCGAGTCAGTGCGCTGGCTCGCTCCAGGTCTCGGATGGAACATGAGAAACATCGTCCGCTACCACTTCGACGGAGACAAGGTTAAGATCGAGCGTTTACCCGATCTTCCGCTCCCTATTAAAGAAACACCGCGCGACTTCTATGAGTTCAATGACGACCCGTCAACGATGAGCTTTATGGAGCTCCGTGAGTTCATATCGCATCAGAAAAACAATGGCGTATCCACAACACAGTACCTTCCGGACCTATACGGAAAGCTCTCGATGCCCTTTGTGGTTTTCCTAACCGCGATGCTCGTTCTCCCCTTCACCCTACTCCCCGCTCGTTCAGGAAGCATGGCGCAGAGCTCTATCCTCGCCATCTTTGTCGCGTTTGCCTACTACGCCGTGGATTCATTTAGCATATCGATGGGAAGGGCCGAGCTACTGCCGCCTCTTCTGGCCGCCTGGACGGCGAATATCGTCATGGGGCTTGTGGCGTTTATCTTGAACGCCGGGACTGAGGCGCCGCGGTGAGATAAAGGAAGACTTATATGTGAGTGAAGCACCACACACATATTCCGCCCCACCATGTTTCTCATGATCATATAATGACTTATCACTTTTGCAAGCGGTTTATAATTTCAGCCCTCGTGCCGAGCATCGAGGCGTTTTACTTGAGTCCCTTGTATGCGGCGATCTCCAACCAGTATGAGTGTCTGACCAGTATGTTCAGTGTGTGGCACGTACGTTCGAAAGGGAGTGGCGCTCTCCTTCCCTATTGATTGATTATTAACTCGTTCAATTTACGCACAAGAAGTAGGCGCCCGTGATGAGCCCGGATAGAGTGGCAGGTGGTCGGCGGCAAGGGGTTCTACTCGCCTTGGCTGGCGTGCTTTTTTCAGTTGTGTTGTGCGAGCTGATCTTGCGACTGTGTGGAATTCCCTCGAAGCCTTTTCTTGAGGAGATCCAGTTCGGCTGGCCGGATCCTCAGACGTTGAGGAACGAATACGTTCCGGATCCGGAGCTCTTTTGGGTTCCGAGAACATATAAGGCATCGCTCGTCGACACTCAGCGAGTTCCGCCGGAGATCGTATTTCTCGGCGACTCATGTACCCAGTTCGGCAGCTATCCAGCTCGAGTCGTTGAAAAACTCCGTCGTCAAACAGAGAATGCTGCCCTTACGGGACTCTCCGTTGGGGTAGGTGGCTGGAGCTCTGCGCAAGGATTGCGACAGCTTGAACGCGATATCGTCCCTCTTCGCCCCAAGGTAGTGACGGTTTTTTTCGGGTGGAACGATCACTGGAGGCATTTTGGCGCAAGCGATCAGGATGTCGCATGGGTCGGTGCTCCTCTACCATTTTTATCGATCAATCTTAAGGTCGTAGAGTTGTGTAAGCGAGCGTATGTGACTTTTCGTTCCGACCCGAAGGGTCTTAGGGTACCGTTATCAAACTTTCGGGCAATTTTGCGGGAAATCGTGTCCACATCCAAGGATAACGGGATAGTCCCTGTCTTGATAACCGCTCCTTCCGCCCTCATCCCTGGACGTGAGCCAGAGCGTCTCGCACAGCGATGGGTTCGCAATCTAAGAGATGTCGTGCCTCTGCACCAAAAATACAGTAACGTCGTCAGAGATGTAGCCGCAGCGACCGGGGTGCCTCTGTGCGACCTCGCGGCGCGATTCGATGAGCTTCCCGCCCAACAGAGAGAGGCCGAATATATGCTGAGTGATGGTATCCATTTCACTCCCGCTGGGGACGAGGCACTGGCGAATTTTATCGTGCAATGTTTTCGTCAGAACAGGTTGATTGGGTTATCTCCAGCTGCGCCTTAGGAGGTTGATCGGTTGGCGCTCAGATCTCCAGTCGATTCGTGACCGCAACTGTGACAGTCGCCATTCTCAACCCGCTAAAGCAGTGGCTCTCGTAGCCTGCTCCCCATGGCTTCAATACCAGAGACTTCCAAATGGCACTCCGCGCGATTCATCATAACGCACCGAAAAAGAGACACTTGAGGGGACTTTTGACTATTATTCCGCTACCTGAGACCCTTGGTGCGGGCTTATTGCCCTTATTGGTTTTCAAGTTCTTACTCAAAGAAGACAGGAACACGTATGGTTACCCAAGAGCAGGTTGGACAGATGGTGGAGGCAGCAAAAGCGGCTGCTCAGAACAGCTATTCACCCTACAGCAAGTTCAGGGTCGGAGCCGCGGTTCTCACAGAGGACGGCAAAATAATCGAAGGCTGTAACGTGGAGAACGCGAGTTATGGCCTTGCGAACTGCGCGGAGCGTACAGCTGTGTTCAAGGCGGTCGTGGACGGTGCCCATAAGATCATCGCTGTTGTGGTTTACACACCAACAGCGACGGCAACTCCTCCGTGTGGAGCTTGCCGACAGGTACTAAACGAGTTTGGTCCCACTGCGCACGTCATATGCGTCTGTGATTCGGACGACAAGGTCACGACTACCGTTGATCAACTACTTCCAGGAGCTTTCGGCCCCGGGAATCTCGCTTCCGCGAATTCCTAACCATCTTTAACATGGCGCTTTGTCAGTTGAGCCCAAATCAACTGACATCCTTCTTGCTAGGTGCGTGACTATCACGGCTTTCCGAGATTCTTCGTACACACTGGTTGGGTGTCCTATTTCACGACACTTCGGAGAGGGTATCTTTCCTACATTCAGGCTGCCTGCTCCGGTGAGCGAGCGCCGCCGTGTTCGCTACGAATCTCGCGAATAAGGGTCTCGGAAAAAGCGGGAATGTCGGACGGCTGGCGACTGGTAATGAGCCCGCGATCGTTTACGACCTCCTGGTCCACCCACCGCGCGCCGGCGTTGATGAGATCTTTTTTAATCGATTTATAGGAAGTAACGGTTCTATCTCTCAGCACATCAGCCTCCGCCAGTAGCCACGGACCGTGACATATCGCGGCGACAGGCTTGCCTGAGTCGATGAATGACTTAACGAATTGGACAGCTCGTTGGTCGAGCCTCAAGAGATCGGGGTTCTTCACTCCTCCCGGCAACACAAGGGCATCGTAGTTTTCGGCACGGGCCTGACTGATAGAGAGATCAACCTTAATGCGCTCTCCCCACTCGTTATCCTTCCAGGCTCGGATATCATCAGACTTCAAGGATACTAAGTCAGTATGAATGCCAGCGCCCTCAAGAGCTTTTCTTGGCTCTTGTAGCTCGCTCTGCTCCACTCCATCTGTCGCTAGAATCGCCACCTTCGTCTTGTTGTGCTTCGTCATGATTGTCCCATCGTTTGCGTTTTGCGGACGATCTCACAGGGGGCGCAGGCAGTTGTATGATCCGCTATTCTTTACAAACAAGCAGAAGCGGTACCCGTTGAGACAGCTGTGAATTAGGGATCTCACCACGCAAATACGAATCACAACCGGGAGGGCGGGGCTCCGTACCCGCTGCGTTACGGAATGCCCAGGGCGTTGGGCTCACCGGGGAATTTTTCACAGGTCGCGGTCGGCGAGGACGCCGACCCTCCTATTAACCTCCACGAACACAACCGGGAGGGCGGGTCTCCGTACCCG
>CAIVDM010000033.1 GCA_903904735.1 uncultured delta proteobacterium | reverse complement strand
TGCTCTCCTTTTCTTACCCCTTACTACCGGAGACTATCGACTCCACTGCGGCGAGACAGGATCGGTGCGCAAACGGGGAGAACGCCCCTAGGATTCCCCGCAGGGTCAAACCTAGAGACGCTCTTCCAGTGCGTTAAGAAATGATATCGTCGTGGTTTGTGAAGGTCGGCGAGTGATGAAGCACCCGCGCTGACACGCCCCTTAAATTGCCGATATGCTACGCCGAGGTCTGTACCTGGGCCTCTCGGGCGACTCGTCGACAGGCGTCCTCGAGCTTATCGAGCTTTGGCTCTAGATCCTTCTCGAGGCTCTCCCCGAGCGCCCACCACGATTGGTAGAGCTGCTGCTGACATATCTTTTTACACGACTCAGAAATCTCGAGAACTTGTGGAGAAATATCCAGCTTTTCGCGTTTTGTCTCAGATACGAGCTGAACCAGGGTGCCATACCACTCAAAAAAAGCTTTGAGTGTATCAACAGCGACCTTAAGGCGCTTGTTTCCCATTTGGGTGTCCCCATCCTGAAAACCTTTGCGGGCGTCACGAAACTCATAGAAGCAAGAACGCACAACCCGAGAAGCGTCTTGCATTCGGTCCGCCACATACATCTCTGGATGACCAGTAGTCACGTCAAGCGTATCACCCGCTAGCATAGCTACATTTTGGTTCCATTCTTCGTCTGTTAGCTCTCTACCGTCGATATGAAGCACCGTGATCATATGATCCGGATCGATCTGCGACTTGACCAACTCGATAAGGTCCGTGAAGCGAGGAACGCTTGTCATCGGGATATCAGTGTAATTTCCATTCACTCTAACACGTATCATAAATCCCATGCTCCCTGGCGTTTACGCGCCTTATAACAGTTCTCGTCTCGTGGCGTCGCGTCGTATCTACGTTATCTAACTACGCTGATAGAAATCTCGGAACTTCTCACACCGCCGACCTAAGTCGCGATATATCCCGTCCATTTGAGATGCGAGCGCCGCTGGATCGGATCCCTTTAAATTCTCCTTCGCAAAAACAAACATTCGAGTAAGTGAGCCAAAAGGACTGTAATGATACCCCAACTCCTCGATCTCTCTATCCAACTCGACGATTTGCGTGCTGATAGTTGTCAGTTTTGACGCCGGTGAACGCGAATCCGAGATCAAACCCGTTAAATCTCGCATCAGCCGCTGCCCTCGCGTCGCGCATTGCGCGAGATCTGAGAGGCCTTCAAGCCCTGAGTCAATGACCTGCAGCGGGCTACGTCGAATGGATCCAGTATCTGATTCGGGTTGCGAAAATCCCCCAAGATCATCCAACCATAATTTCCTGTAGGCGCGTCGATGTCGACTAAATACGTCCCCATCTGGCTTATTAAGGGGCACGAGATCGCAAAACCCAAGATCATCAAACGCTGAGCGGTAGACTATCACCTTGGATGGATCGGCTAGCTCGGTGGAGATTGATGTGATATCCCCCGTCGCGCGTTCCGCCGCCAGATACGCCATCAGCCGTGGTGGAATCATGTCGTGACAATCTGGTCGACTACATGCCTTATTAGGATTACATGGCCCACACCCGATCACCGGCTGGAGCACGATATTTCCCGCGCTGTAGGGACCTGTCTCAAATCCATAAGCCGACGCCAGGAACATCGAAACGACCGGAGTTCCAGCGGCGACAGAGATGTGCATCGGACCCGTATCTCCAGTCACAAGCACGTCGCACAAGTTGAGAAGCGCCGCTATTTGTGGAATGGAGGTCTTTCCCACCGCGGAGAACACATTTGACGAGGCGCACGCCTCAATAATCGGCTGAACGATTAATTGTTCTTTGGATGAACCCGTCATGATCACTCGAGCGTTGCACTCATCTACCAGGATCTTAATCATTTCCGTGAACTTCGCTGGAGCCCACTGCCTCTTGCCCTGACTCGCTCCCGCCTGCACAGCGATAAGCGGTCCGGTGTTAGTGAACACCGCCTCACGAATGAGGTTCTCGGCGTATTCTTTCGCCTCGGGAAGAACCGATACAAGAAGCTTCCTCGGATGCTGTTCAACGTCAGCCGAGCATCGAAACACATCGACTAAGTTCAAGGAATTATACTGTCGATTCTGGTGATGGACCGATGTCGCGAACAGCCGCGCCCACTCAGACTCGATGACTCGATACCCCTCCTCATCCGCGGTCCATCCTCCCGTCTGCGGTACGCCTAACATCCGCAGCAAGATCGCGGTGTACGCGGAGGACGACATATTGAGACAGTAATCAAAGTTCTCAGCCTTGAGACGATTCACGAGTTCCGTGATATACTCGTATGCGTCCACAATACCGCTTTGTTCTTCCGCTAAAGACCGACAAGTATACGCCAGATCGATGCCAATAACCGCGTCAATATTGGGGAGCACATGGCATATCGCCTCGAACTGCTTCTCGACTAACACAGTTATGTGGCAGTCGGGATTCTCTTCCTTAATACCCGCGATAGTGGGTGTCGCCTGCAGCATATCGCCCAGACGGGTGATGTTCACGAGCAAAACCTTTTTCTTGCGTGGATATCGTTTCTTCATGAGTGCAACGCCTTTACGAGTTCTTTACTCCGGCACCTTCGTGCTCCATACGAATGATCTGCTTTCGAACATGAAACAAAAATAATAGTTTCTGCTCCGTTTCCGATAAATTCCCTCTTCCGGCGGTGATATCGGCGACTAATCCGTCGAGCACGGGCTCTTCTCCACGTTCAAAAGCTTTTTGGCAACGTTCTTGAAGCTCCGGGTCCACCTCCGCTCGCCGGATCATCTCACTCCACGGACTACTCTGCTGACGTGTCTTAAGCTTCTGATACTCCTGTGAGTAGATCACGGATAACATCTCTTCCATCCGTTTCGCATAGGTATGGTCACGGAGCACTCGCTCTCGTCCGTTGCGGGCGATGCGTTTCCGCTCATCAGGTCGGTTCGAGTAGTAGTCGATCTTTTCCCTGAGATCGGAGACAGAGTTGAATGTGGCGACCTCCTCTCCCGCGATGAACACCTCTGAGAGAAGCGACCTCTCATCGACTAGCTGGAATGCTCCACAGGACGCCAATTCAAACGTACGTGGATTCAAAAAGTCTCCCGTTGGATCGACTCCATCACGCTCACTAGATGAGTGTAGGTTGAGATTTATGTCAGTGCCATTAAATATCTTAATATATTCCTCGGGAGCGATTCGCCGTGACTCCTCCTGCACCATTCGATCGAATGGCTTGCAGCCTGGCCATTCACTACCCCAAATCTTGAAAGGATAGTGGGCAAGGCTCGCGAAGGCTTGCTGACGATTGTGATATCCAGCTCCAACAAACGAGATCGGGGAGCCCCATTTCTCTCGGTCCTCGGCGGTGAGGCTCATCGGAATATGGAATCGGGGGTCGCACGCCGTCGGGAGGTAATGGACGCACCCGGCACCAGCGGCGCGAATAGCCTCAATACAATCACCCTTTTGAATCGTGAACACGAAGTCGTAATACTTCGCCATCTCCTTCCAATAGGTGAATCGAAGATAATCCTCAACAAACCACAGGACCGTCACGACTCCCTGACGACGGAGCTCCTGAAGAGCGCGCGCCGATATCGGTGCCTGCGCCATACAAATCAAGATGTCGATCGGCTTTTCGGCGAAGCTTTCGAGAAGCATTGAGGAAAGAGTTTCCACATACGTCTGTCGGGCGAGATTCCGCCTGGCGGAATCGGAGATGAGTGAGTCAACGAGCTCATACGATTTATTGAACCCGCTCATGTCTATCCCGCGCACTCGCTGACCGAGCTCCACTAGCGCTGTGGTCGTATACTGACCGATCGGGAGAGTTCCGCCCTGCAAAGGACCGAGCACAGCTATTTTAGGTCGCATCGTGGATAGTCCACGGCGGGCGTAAAACTGTTTCGTGACCTCCGCTGAGAATGATGAGTCAAGGATTGTAGACTGCGGCCGAGAGAGAACCTCGGAATTTTCACCGCATTCCATTGTATCGAACCGCGGGGTTACTTCAAGTGAAACAAGCTGACGAAGCGTCGAGCGGAGATCCCTGAGTTCAAGCGCTCGCTTGAGTACCGACAATGAAGGCTCGACACAGGAGACTCTATGCGTGCCACGAGCGATAAGGCTTTCGAGGTGATAGCCCGTACCAAATCCAAAAACGATCAGATGCGAAGCTCTCAGGAAGCGAGGGTCATTCAGCGAGCGACGAACCCAGGACTCTCCAGCTGCCTTCGGCTTGTCAGGATGATCGAGGCACGTTTGATCGCGCCACAAGACTGGTCCGTCTACTGTAGCCTTGACGGATACGCTGGCGGCTTCTGATTGCGAGAGCGCGTTGAGCCTGTCTAGCAGAGCGGGAAATCGCTCTCGCAATACCTCGGCGTTTCGGGCATAGATCTGACTTGTGGAGTCGGCGCACGCCATGCTCGCCTGCACATCTTGCTTCGCCGCCACGGCGGAGATTCGGTCGAGTGTATCTTTAATGTCGATACTCGTCGTTTTACAGTGTTGCGCGACGTACTCCAGCGTAAAGCGCGCGCGATCGAAATCACCATCATTGAATAGTCTATCGGCGTAATTAAGGGCTAGCCATGCCTCAAACTCGCAGGCTCTTTCGCAGGTATCAGCACTTCCTTCGCCATCGGGGCTTAGGGCGGCCAACACCGTATCAAGAGACTTTGGAGTAGCGATGCCATGAGTGATGTTGATAATCACAGGACGAAGCCCCATTTCATCTAACAGCTCTGAGAGCGGAAGCTCAACCGACTCGTGTGCCGTAAGTTCGAGACCAGCTTGCTGGAGCGCGTCGATGAGATTACTCTCCCGAAAAGCTCTCAGCCGGAGAGTATCGACCTCTTGAAGCCCCGACGTTTCCCCAATAAAAACTTGCAACCGCGCGCTGCCATCGGCTTTCAGCACTCGCTTTAATTCCAATAAATACGACGCGAATACTCTTGTGGGCATATGCGCCAATGAGGCGAAGCTCCACACGAAATCAACGCTGGCATCGGTGACACCTGAGAGATCATATCCCGAGGTAGCGCAAACCTGAACGTTCGCGTCCGCGCCAAGGAGCTCTTTCGCCTTGTCTATAGCCAAGGGAGACACATCAACTCCAATTACCTTACCAAATACTTCGCTGGCAGCCCGCAACATACGACCTACGCCGCATCCTATCTCAAGAGCTGTTTGAGTTCGTTTATACGTAACGCCCTTCACCACAGCGGCGAAGTCCCGTGCCCCCTCTTCCCACATAAGCGATGACGGAGCGACATCGTTACTTACCCAAAACCGATAGTCATGCTGCACACGGCGATTCCAGTCGCCGCGCATGATATCTCCGAGAGTCGCTAATGATTTCATCTCAGTCACACGTAATTTCAATTCTCATTTGCGCGCTAGACATCACTGGGCATGACTAGATACACGTCGCCTCTGAAGCTGCGCGAACAAACTCCACCAATAAAGATGCTTTAAGAAGGCGAAACGTATCAGAAAGTTTCGGTGATGGGCGTCCGCTAAGTGATTGAATTTATTGGGCAGGCGACTTTTCTCGTGCGTCAGCTACTGGCAGCCTTCGCTACTGAAATCACTCAGTAATTCGAGTCAGTAACCAGGAGCCGAGCGCCCTTAGGACACTCGGCTGGTTGAGACCAATTAGAGACTGATCTGCACTCTCTTGAGAGCCTCTCCGACACGCGCGGCCTCATCGGCGCTGGACATCGGAGCGTCACCCTTGTTGCCCTCTATGATCTCACGGTACGCGGAGTAAATGGTTTCGATGAGACCAATCACCTTGGTGATGCGCTCACCATCTCGGTAGAGGTTAGCCTCGCTTAGGTAAAACATCATGAAATCGTATAGCCGATCGAGATCCCGGGCTATTGTGCCACCTTTCTCGAAATCAAGAGTATTCATCAGCTCGGCGATGATCGCCTGACCTTTGCTCAGAAACCGGCAGAATTTCGCGATATCCTTCTCCTCGAGCCCAGCCTTTGATTGCTTGAGAAATTTGATGGCGCCTTCATACATCATGAGGAGCAGTCTACCGCGATCAGTCGTAGTGATTTGAACAGTTTGGTAGGTCGAGTGAGCGTTTTTGCCGTACATAGGAGCGTTATTTCTTAGACTTTTACAGTTACAAAATCCGTCGCCGTGCTTTGTTACTTCGCGATGTCATCAACAACGGGCTTTAAAATGTCTACGACGAGAACCCTCCGTGGATACCGCCATCCCCTCATGTCCCGTGAGAGGCGTTACTTCCGGGGAACAGAGCTGCTCTACTGCCTGCTAGATGTATTGTCGGAGAAGGGGTGATTTCGCTTGAGGGTTGTCGCAAGAAAAATATTTACTTCGTAATATCAGGTGGATAGATGCTAGAAACAGGGGGCAAATGGTCGAAATTTCACATCCTGTGCTGGGCGGCAGGAGTCTACGGTCCTCGAAAAGGGGGCGCATACCAAAGGACTGGTCCTATTGTAGCGCGACCTTGAAGCGGAGCTAGAAGCTCCGCGGTCCAAGAAGCTCACGAGAATAATCGGAGCGCGGAGCTTCTAGCTCTGCTCTGCGAATTCGCCGCCGAAAAGTCGCTGCTTCATCACGACAGGAGCGATTGCCGAAAGGTCTTGAAGACGATTAGCTAACTCGCTCGGAATGATCTGGGTGTGGCGCGAGTTGATCGGGAGTGAGGTCTCGGCGAATACCCTTTGTATGTGCTCTGTCCACAGAGGCTCCAGATACCTCGCCAGGGACCCTAAGACGATTACCTGCGGAGCAAAGAGAGCGGCGAGCGTTACGCAGAGTTGTCCAATACGAGTGGCCGACTCTCGTACCACCTTGATCGCCGCCTCGTCCCCCGCTTTCGCCCGCTCTGCCACGACCTTAAGGGGTGTGCCACTTGGGAAGAGTTCTGGAAAACGCTTTTCTGCGAGAAGCGCCACACCCGTTCCTGAGCCAAACCCTTCCGCATGCCCTACCCTCGTTATTCCGCAGAAGTTCATCGGCGCTCCATCATCAGCGAGCTGGGCGTACCCGATCTCCGGAGACTCTCCATTCGGTCCCATAAGAATCCGGTGATCTATCATCACTCCCGACCCAAATCCCGTCCCGCACGTCAGATAGATACCGTGCGATGCCCCACGTGCCGCGCCCCACAGATACTCAGCGCACAGACATGCGGCCGCGTCATGCTGCACCACGACTTCCGCATCCGGTACAAGTCGCGCTGAAAAGGCTTCTTTAAGAATCGCTTGTAGCGGCACTTCATCCCAACCTGGAAGATGCGGAGGGGATAGGACTACTCCCGTTTTCGTATTGAGGGGACCTCCAATGCTAACTCCTACGCCAGTGAATTTCCCAAACTTCTCACTGAAGGTAGCGGCGTGCTTGCCAAACGCTTCAATCATCGCAGACGGCCCTTTGGTTGACTCACTTGACCATTCAGCGCGAGCC
Organism: uncultured delta proteobacterium; assembly: GCA_903904735.1. Lineage (GTDB taxonomy): Bacteria > Bdellovibrionota_C > UBA2361 > UBA2361 > OMII01 > OMII01. The sequence goes on along the minus strand of CAIVDM010000033.1, from coordinate 4,584 downwards.
ACAATTTCTCCGCTTGGCGTTCCCACGACCGCCGCGCACTTTGTTCCACCCACATCCCAGCCGAGAATATATCGTTCCATGGTCACTTAGTCACTCCGCTCGGAACGCCACCAGCGTAGCGTGTTCACAAAACTAATTTCATCAATCCTCCTGAGCAAGCGAGGATTAGAAAGACCTGTAGTCTCATCATAAGACAGAGAGCCTACCTAACGTCCAGCCACAAATCTTTTCAGATGTCTCGGCTCAGGCCCCCTTATAGTAGACTAGCGTTACTGCCGTATCTCTATAGCGACTTATTCTCTCGTGAGAGCGTCATGAGGAAATTCAACGATGTATTTTTGGGAGCCGCCGTATGAAACTACGAGCGACGACCGCTGAGACTAATACGGCACTGTTCCTCGTCCTTCGGAACGATGGCAGTGAGTGAACCCTCGTGAGTTGTGGGAACCGCGCTTCGCGCAAACCTTGGAGTCACTCCCGCTCAAAGGAACGACCGTGCGCGATGGGGGGCGAATATCGACGCTAATACTGCTTGAGTTTCCTGAAAGCGCCTCGTGAGCATCTAGTCGATTCGCAGTGGTACTCCCGGAGGCATTACCTGCTCTATCATTCCCTTCAGATCGCCTCTCTGCCGAAGCTCTTCGGCTCGGGGATTCGCGCGAATGAGCGAATCATCCTCGCACAACACGAAACGGTAGAGAGGCTCTCCCCATTTGGCCCGAAATATCTCCAAAAAATCCTTATTGTAGTCATCCGACTGATCTTTGCCTGAGCTCCACGTCGACTTGCCCCAAAAGTGAAGCAGAATCGAGCCAAGAGTCATGTGCACGTCGAATCCCGCTAACCACGCGCGCAGACAGTAATCATAGTCTTCTCCACCCGCGACACCGTAACTCTCATCAAACTTGCCAAGGGTTTGAAGCACAGGCAAAGTCAGCTTTACACAGTAGAACGGAAAAACAATTACCCGCATCACCCCCGCCGAAGCGCGCCTATGCGCGTCGGCGATAGCGTCAAACATTCGCGGTGCCTCAAGATACTGCTCCAATGTCATCGGGCCATGGAAGAGAAACATCTGTTGAATTACCTGCGTTTTTGGAAGGACAACGCTGCCTACGTATTCAACCTCCCGATTTGATATCGGAGCGCAGATGGAGCGTTCCGACTCAAGCAATGGAAATAACCACCCATCGCTGAATATGATGTCATTGTTCAGAAAATAGAGATCCGCGCTCGTCATCAGCGCTTCCGCTATCATCGAGTTCACGTTCGCGGCGAATCCGAGAGGAGTGTCTCTGGTGAGCAGTTCAAGCGACACGTAGGGAGCTACCATCTTCGCGGCGCTGGGGTCAGCGTTATTAATCAGGACGACGCGATCAATCGGGCGGAGCGGAGTGTGCTTAAAAAAAGAGCTCAAAGCGTGGCGAGTATACTCGCGTGACGTCGCCATCGTCACCATAGCGAAAAGGCGTGGCCGTTCGGTAAGCGTCCTACCTGTCTTCTGCGGGTCCAAGACCATATCAGGCACTCCTTGAATCCGAGCCTCCACGCTTCGAGTCGCTTCCTAACTCCACCGCTCTCTCGAACGCCGCGCGGATAGCTCTGCGAACTGTTGTATCAGCTTCAGCGCGTCGCAATACCTCTAACGCCGCCGCGGTGGTGCCATTTGGTGAGGTGACTCGTTCGCGAAGCTCGGCGAACGTAGCGCCATCGATTTCTAAATACGCTACCGCGCCCTTGAGAGTCTGAAGTACCAGTGCGTGGGCGTTTCCACCGGGGATACCACACTCTCTTGCCACCGCCTCGATCTGCTCCCCTAACCAACACACGTACGCCGGTCCCGAGCCCGCCACAGCCGTGGCGACATCAATCAATTCCTCGCGCTCGACTTTCCAGGCTTGCCCGCACGACCTCACCACCTGCTCGACTAGCTTCTCTTGCTCGAACGAGAAACTAGGTGGCACATAGTATGTCGTCGCGCTCTCACGTACCCGCGCGCCCAAGTTCGGCATGGCGCGCGCGACGTTTGAATGAGCGAGCTGCTCAGTAAGAGTCGCTATTGATACCCCCGCCATCATGGAGAGAACGACGGCCTTCGGCGGGAGGCTCCCCCGAAGTCCCGCCCCGAGAGCGCTGGCGTCTTGAGGCTTAACTGTCAAAACGATCACGTCATCATTTGTTAGAGATGGAAGCTCCCCCGGTCGTACGCCCGTATTCTGGTGCACGAGATCATTCTTTGAAAAATCTCGCGTGACGAGCGCTATAGCATCAGACGACAGTCCACTCGAGAGCAGGCTCTTGGCGATCACTGAGCCAAGATTACCCGCCCCAACGATGACTATCCTCATTGCTTACGACCTCGATCGGAGTTTTCCACCTCCGCGACGCTTCCCTCCTCGAGCCCCAAAAACCGCATCATCTGATCGACCAAAACTTTGTAGTCCCGAGGATCTGACATGTTGAGGCGATACTCATTAAGGACCTTGATTTGAACATCAGTGCTCCACTGCTTCCACGCCTCGGCGGACACGCTTTCATGTATGCGTTTACCCACATCACCCGCGAACGGTGGCTTGTCTAAGCCAGGGAGTTCTTTCTTGAACTTTGAGCAGAAAACAGTTCTCGACATATGACACCCGTTACAAAAACTCAGCTGTGTTACCAAAGCGCGGACACGCCGCGCGACATTTCCCATATTTACACGCTTTCTGGTCCGTGTCATGCCATCCGATAATCGACAGCCCACTATCGGCGTAGTAAGTTCCTGGGACTATGTTTATCCCTATAGGAGACGACAACTCAGCTCGTCAGCGTCTTCCCATCGTCACATGGGCCCTAGTCGCCGTAAACACATATGTGTGGTTCCTTGAGCTATCGAGAGGAGAGACATTTCTGGCGTCATACGCCGCTATTCCCTACGAAATCACCACAGGACACGACCTCCTCGCCACGAAGTATCTCCCCATTGGTGGGGAATACGTTCCGATTCAAAACGGTCCGGGTCCTAGCCCGATTCAATTGACGCTACTGACCTCCATGTTCATGCACGGCTCGTGGATGCACATTATCGGAAATATGGTGTACCTGCTCATTTTTGGCGATCAGATCGAGGATCGATTGGGGCGAGTAAAGTTTCTTCTGTTCTACCTGCTAGCGGGAATATCAGCTGGTCTGGCGCAGGTCTGGGTCGCGCCCTTTTCTCCGTTACCCTGCGTAGGAGCGTCGGGCGCCATCGCTGGCGTGCTCGGCGCGTATCTCATTTTGTATCCAAGCAACGCGATTCGCGTGCTGTTTTTTCGCAGTATCATCCATCTTCCAGCGTTTCTCGTGTTAGGAATGTGGGGATTCATGCAAGTCGCCGGACATCTCGGAACTCCGGGTGAGCAGGGTGGCGTCGCGTACATGGCGCACATCGGCGGATTTATCACGGGACTCCTCACGAGCGTGTTTCTCAAATTATTCTCTTCAGGAAGATCGCCACGCGCGCGCGGATCGCGCTGGTAACCCACAAGCGCTGTTTGAGGACATCAAAACGCCACAAATTTGAGAAATTGGCGCTGACAAGCTGTTACAACCGTACGACAAGAAAATTGGCGCCATCGACAGCGAGATGACACAACCCCCTGTTTCAACGCGCATTTTCACCACTAAACCGCTGAAGTAGCGGCGCGAATTAGACTCAGAAATCGATTCCTCATAAAGTTTCTTTTTACAAATCCGTGACAACTCCCGGGCTCGGCTATGGCACGGTGTCTTTCAACACGTATCGTTTATTGGAGGGGAACCATGACGACACGAAAAACCGACATAGAGCTTGTTAAAGGAGTAACAAATCGCGAGGAGGGCAGCTTTGAAGAGTTGCTTTCCCGATACGGATCCAAGGTCCTCAACTTAGCCATGAGGATTACGCGGAACCAAGAGGACGCCGAAGACGTACTACAGGAGGTATTTATCACCGTCTTCAAGAAAGTAGAAAGTTTCCAGCATAAGGCGCAGTTCTCAAGCTGGCTCTACCGAGTCGCGATGAACTCGAGCTTTATGAAGATTCGCTCGCGAAATCGCAGGCGAACGGTGTCGATGGAGGACGTGGAACCCTCAATCAAGCAGAACTGGGTTGGAAACCGCACAGAGATGTTTGATGTTGATTTCATGAGCTCCCGTCACGAGCTTCGCTCCGCGATCGAGGCGGCGGTTGAAGGGCTCCCCGAGGACTATAGGGCTATCTTTATCCTTCGAGATATCGATGGCCTCTCCAACGAGGCGGTCAGCCGGGTGCTACAACTCTCCGTGCCGGCCGTTAAGAGTCGACTTCATCGGTCACGCCTCCTGATGCGACAACAGCTAAAGGGGCATTATGACGCGTTGTTTTCGGGTGACCTTACCCCCGATCTCGAGTCGGCTCATATAGTATAAGTGGCGAACACGCTCTTGCGAGTGCGCGTGCGGGAATCGTCCTTAGATTTCCGCGCGCGAACTCACCCGAGGGGCCGCGGAAGCTCCTTTTCTGGGCGAGCTAAGGCACGCTTACTTGTGAGTAAAGCGCTACCCATATAAGGGGCCTCGTACTACTTCTGGGCATGTAGC
>CAIVDM010000032.1 GCA_903904735.1 uncultured delta proteobacterium | reverse complement strand
TGTGGCGAACCTGATCAAGAAGCTACAGGGGCTCGGCAAAACCGTTCTGATTATTGAGCACGACATCACCTTTATTCAGAAGTTCTGCGGACGAATTATCGTGCTGAATGAGGGCAGCATCGTGCTCGATAACACACCTGAAAAAGTTCGCTCCGATGAGCGGCTTAAGGAGATTTATTTTGGGAGTGAATCCGCTGCCTGAAGGGAATAAGGTACGGTGAAGTTCGTACTGTGTGAGCGGAGCTAGAAGCTCCGCGGTCCAACAGGTTAACCACGACACCTGGACCGCGGAGCTCTGCTCCGCTAAAAGATCGAAGTGTGCGTATTTTCTCAAGGTTTACCGAGTACCTACGCCTCATTTGCTTAGCCCACTACCCCCTGTATCATAAAGGGCTGTCTCGCGATTCCTCGCGAAACAACGCTCTTTTTCACTATCTATCCTACACGAGTAGAACGGATTCTTATGGTACAGCGTGTGTCTGTGCATGGTTTTTAGTTTCTGTGTTCGTTTTCCACGAAAGAACGAAAAGATGTCTGGAAAAGTTATTTTGTTGTCTGGAGCACCCGGGATTGGCAAGAGCACCGCTTTGGAAACCCTGAAGAGGGTGATCCGGATTAAGCCACCCGAGGGGAACCCGGTGATCGTCCTCGATAACGAGGATGTCTTCACCAGAGATTTACGGGTACTCAGCTCGGAGAAATCGGGGCTGGCACTCGACAGCAAAGAGTTTGCTGGCTCGTTCAATCGAGCTGGACAGATGGCTTATCAAGCACTCTGTCGGAAGCTCGCTGGACAGGGGTTCACGGTAATTATGCCGGGGCCCTTTGAGAACTTGCGGGCAGAGATCCCCGTGGGAGAGGAAAAGCTTCCTCTCCTGCGACTGATGGAGAGGCAGTTCGGGGGCAAGATTGAGTTCGCCCAACTTCTGTTTCTCCCGCCGGGAGAAACAGTAAACTCTGAGAACGTAATGGATCTTGAGTCCATGCTTCCCATCGAACAAGAAGTCCAAAATCGGCTTCAAGCTCGAGATGATGGCGGCGGAGTGCAACGTGCTCTCGACGCCGACAAGGTGGAAGATCCTCAGTACTATCGTAAGCGACTGTATCAACAGCTGCTTACGGCGGAAATGTTCCCAGACGAGATCAAACAGGTCGTCATCCATCTGGGAGATGACCCGGCAACAGTCGCGTCAAAGATATACAACGCGATCTTCTGGGGATAAAAGAAGTTGTCTAGAGTGCTAGCACGTTAGACAACTACACCAGGGGCGGTTGACCAAAAGGTTTTCCTTTGTTCATTTAACAGCTCACGCTGTCCGCCCTTTGTCTGCAAGGCGCCATGAGAAAGTATCCGTCCTACGTCCGATTCAAACGCCTGACAACTCCCGCTTTAACGGAAGAGAACAGCTCCCAAATCCTCAACGATACTCGCGCGTAAGACCTCTACCAGTGGCTCCTGCAGCCCCGCTGCCGCCCGTAGTGACCCTTCCACGTGGCGTATCTCGGCGAGTCGTCTCGCTCTCTGACCGTAGCATATCTGCCTACCCCATTCAGTGGTCATGGGCTCAAAAGAGGTAAAGCGCGCCATCTCATTCGCATCGTCGCTCTCAAAACTTCCCTGACGTAGTCGTAAAAACGCCTCCGGCGTCAGCGTGATCCCTTCCTCCGCGAATTTCTTGATGTGCTTCTTATCAGAGAGGTAGGCGATATAATCCTTCCAGAAACTCGTCGTGGAGATCACAAACGCCCGGTCCGCGTCGCGGTGTAGGAGCGCCTCGTGCTCTGTGAGCGGCTTTCCGATGTAGGGGTTATCGTGGGTGGCGATTATCTCAACAAGTTTCTCGACGCGTTCTGTAGAGATATCAAGCTGTCCGCTCTCCTGTTTCTCTTTCAGAAAGCGTCGACTCATCTCGGCGCCGGCAGCCATGTGGCTCTCTCGAACATCTTTGGCGTCCCATGCTGCCCCTTCAAGCGTTCCCGGGATCTTAAGGCCCGCGTATCCGATGTCATGCAGCATCGCCGCGAGAACCAAATCGCGATTGGCGCCCATTTTCTCGACAATAGCGATCATAGCGCACGGCACCACCACGTTGTGAATTGGGCGGTACCAGGCGCCATCCACGAAGTTGTGTGAGCGAACAAATGAATACACCTCCCGTTCAAACTCGGTGAGCTTTGACAGTAGAATTTCCTCGCATTCCGGGAGCGCACGACGAGTCGCCTCCTCCAAAGAGCTTAAAAACATACGACGCATCTCCTCATGTTTAGAGAGAACCGCTGACTCAAGGACGACTTCAGGCCTGCCATCTTTAACCGCCACAGAGAGCCTGAGCGACTCTCCTCGCAGACGCTCGACTGGTAAAGACCGTAGATCCTGAAACCACACGTTTTGTCCCGCGTACTCACGAAACCCAGAGCGCGTGTTAGCGAGTGTATAAAGCTCACACTCCTCAATCCTGCGCAAGAGGGTACACAGTGTCGTGATAGCCTTATCTGTCGCTTCAGTGAGCCGCAAGTGCTTCGCGTACAGCTGCGAGAAAACGTAAGGTAGATAGGTGATAATAGCCTTCGGTCTCTCCCGATCGAAACCGTCATTCATAAAGAACGCTGCAAGCGTCTCTTTATCTTCCTTCGATCTGCTCTTATAGACAGAGAGCAACGTGTTAACGTCCCGCTGGTCGGTCTCCCAAGCGAGATACCGCGAGAGTCGGAATACGGTATCCCCTTCCCGAGCCGATAAATCCGCGGCTGAAAAGATCGGCTCATAGAAGCGTCGCTTCGATATCTCGTGTTGGAATCCGTCGAAGAACGCGAGCGCTCCTTCAGTGTGAAGTCGTGGCAGATGCTCGGCGAAGGCTAGTATCGCTGGCACGAGGTTACCGTTACCCAGCACGCTTCCGTTCCACGTCTCAGGTTTAGACTGATCCGCTCGCGCAGCAAAGATATCGAGGAGCGTTGGAAGGAGCCAGAAATTGAGCGCGTCACGATCGTCCGCTGTGCGCTCTCGGAAAGGCACAAGTGTCGCGGCACACGTCAGACACTCAAGGATATGCCCAAGGTGTGGACCATAGAGCACTTCAGCTTGTATTCGGCTCTGATACTCAGGTCGCAACATCGCCATGGTCGGAAAAAGGTCAGCGAAGTTCGGCAGATTTTGAGCCTGAAAGACTCCACGGAGCGCCGTGTCATGGTCCGCCGCCACGTGCCCTATCCTTTCGTGCACGATACGTTGGACTTCAGGCATCTTACAGAGATCGCCATACGTAAGAGCGACCGCAATCGTCGCTACCGCGTCCGTGCTTTGCGCATACGGTCGAAACAGCTCTGCAATCGCGATGAATTGATCGTATGAAAGCCGCGACTCGCGCTCTTGAGGCGCCGTGAAGCTTTCAAACTCTCTCAGAAGGCTCTGGCTCGCCTCTTGGCGTTTCTCCACAGCGGCTGGCTTTGAGAGCACCTCTAAGGCGTCGCTCGAGCGCAGAAGAGCGCCTAAGATCGCAAGCCCTGTAGCGGTTCGCGGGAACTCTCGACGCCCTTCAGGAATCGCTAAGGAATACCGCTCAAGTTCGGGGATCTGATTCCGGAGCGGTGTGAATACAGTCCATAGCTCCTCGAGCGTTTGGGGATTGCTAACGCTGAGATCGATTCCGCGAAGCGTGTTCGCGACATCAAGAGTGCGCTGCTGTCGCTGTTGTTGACTCTCCAAACGAGGGAATGCCGCCATAAAACCCTTTTAACCGTCTCTAAACTCGCCGTTAGTGGCGATCTCCCAAAACCCCAGGCAAAACGAGGCTCCTTCATGACAGGGGCTCTCAGCCGTCTCGCATCATGACAGATATGAACAGATTGGGCTTAAATGCGACGTAAAGCCCATACGAAGAGCCATGAGGGCGAAAACAACAGCGACTTCAACAGATTATGAAAGGATCGACATCTCTCGTGTTCGGGGGCTGCACGGCCGTTTTAGCTTGCCTTTGCGAGCCGGCGTCAGTAGCGTGACTCTGTCATTTCGACAGACTTGAGCTATTCACGCTCAACCCTGTCGGGGTGATAGGTTTGGTTTCATGGTTCTCACATAAGGATTTCAACAAATGGAACGAGTCTTTTTCTCCTCCATGCCTGCGTTAATTTTTGTGGGCTTCGCGATTCGCGCGGCTCTCGGGGGAAGAGTAGAGAACGCAGTCGTGTTTATGGTGCTGTGCGCTCTTACCTTGATTTTTCCGATCTGTTTCTTCGGAATCGCCTTGGTCAAAAGACGAAGGCAGCGGATCAAAGGTTAGTATGGAGAGCCCGGGATAGCATGGACGCTATCCCGCTGAGCTCCCTCCAAACCTCACCCTCACATCTCCCCCATTACCGCTTTGCTCCACATTCTTACGCGCGGATCAAAGGTTCCTCCGCGCTATGCTCGTCATGTGAGTGGCTTGCGGGTCACCAGAATGCGACGCAGTGGATTGTATGTCTCAGGCTCGAGCACGGCTCCTATCGGTGCCGCGTTCCACGCAGTGACAAGCTTGCGAGCTTCTTCAGTGACCTCTACATGCTTAAGCAGCACAGCGCTTCCCGACTCTGCACGCAGGTCTTGGCGAACAAGGTTGAGACCTTCCAGAGTGTCGGCCGCTGGTATAACTGACTTGTGAGAGAAACGTTGGTGATGCCAGTCGGATGACCAGAGGTCTCTTAAGAAACCTCCACCCTCTCTGGCGGCGATGTGCAAAATCTGTAGGTGCGGATTGAGAAGTGGCGGCTTAATCCAAGGTCCCCGCTTTGAGGACCAAACAGACAAAGTCGTATTACTGCCCTCCTTAAGAGCGTGATGCGGGTGCTGCGTGACATCGCCGGTATGCGTGAGAAGCTGTAGTGCCGGGTCCATCATCGCGAATCGTGGATCCTTCCCCGAGTAAAACCCAAGTTCGCCACCAAGCTCAGCCGTATTAAACAAGCGATTTGGCTGACTGTCGATGAGAGAGAGTATCGCTCCCGGAACATTGTGCACCGGGAAACGAGGGTGATCCTCTGGAAACCGAAAGACCACCGAGTGATAAATATTCTCGATGCTACCTGACCATAGCGGTGGACCGTGCCGTGGCTTTGAGAAATAGGCGCTGAGCAGCACCCGCATCGAACTCTCGAAAGCATCTGAGTTCACATGACCTATCCGTGGATCGTGAGCGATATTCGCGGCGAGCTCCTGGATCGTCGGACACTCCCCTTTGAGCGCCGCTGACAGCGCGGCAACGTAATCAAGCGCTGCCGTGCCCAGACGAACGTAGTCATCTTTTGTAACCTCGAGTTCACGGATTCTATGAAACTTGGTGGCTCTATCGGACCCTGAACCTAATTCTCGCAGGAACTCCCTGCGTATCTCGATCGCTCCCGGTTGAAGTTGCTCTCGCGACTCTGAGGGAAACCCCTCGCGCTTACGCCGATGCCCGATTTCGGCGCCGAGAAGTAAATCGCAGACCTGGCCAGCGAGGGGAGAATCGTTCTTGGAGACGTGTTGCGGATCGTTCGACATACAGCTTCTGGGCGCTCAGTGTGGGAAAGAGCGCCTATCTCATGGAGAGAGAATACCAGTCGCATGGGGCTTAACTCAAATTAGACGGCGCTATTGCGCGCCATCTGTCGGTTTTAGACATGAACTGCGTGGATTACACCAACCCAGGCTCAAAGATGGCGGGGTCTCATCTCACGCGCCACAAGGCGTGTGCGGAGCGACGCCCTCCCGTTGCGAGTGCGTGTGAGTCTCTTCCGCCCGCATCTAACGGTTTGTGCGCTACCTCAAGCAGTCTTCGCCTGCGCCGCGACTCGCTGACTATTCGCCTGCGGAGCCTTACGTTTCTCAAGCATGATAACTATCGGCGAGACGATGAAAATAGTCGAGTACGCTCCGCACACGATTCCAGCACAGAGATAGAGGCTCAAGTCCTTAATCTCGCCTGTGCCGATAAGATACAACGCTAGAGCCGAGAAGAACGTAAGAACGTGTGTAATCACGGTTCGTGAGAGCGTAAAATTGAGTGCCTCATTTACGAGGTCGGCGATGTTATAGTTACGGCGCTTCTTGCGTTCCTCGCGCACACGATCGAACACAACCACCGTATCGTTTACCGAGTATCCAACGATTGTGAGGGCGCCGGCGAGTGTCGCCATACCGATCTGATGGCCTGACACGATGTAAACGCCTGTCGTAATGATAACATCGTGCGCGAGCGCCACGATGGAGCCAACTCCTATAGCGAACTCAAATCTTATAGCGATATAGATGAGCATTCCCAATAACGACAACACGATGGCTATAAGGGCGCTTCTGCGAAGCTCGTTGCCCACAGTTGGCCCGACATAGTCGGTTTTATCGATCTTAGCGGTATCGCCAAAAGCGGCTTTCAACGCCCCTTCTACCTTGGCTCGGACCGCACTCGATTCTCCAACCTCGCCCAGTCGAACCGAGTACTGGTTTGACGTACCTTGGAACGCCTGCACACGAACGTCTCCAAGCTGCTGCGCCGCCAAGCCGTTACGCACCGCCTGGCTATCCTGATTGCCCGAGAACGTCACAAGGAACTCGTATCCGCCACTGAAGTCGGTGCCGTACTTGGCGTCACCCACCTCGACGAACTTGTAGATGGAGAACACGACTAGAATTGTCGAGATCAAGGCGCAGATACGCCTCTTTCCCATAAAATCTATCGATACTTTGCTGGAGATAAGCTCTTTCATATCTGTCCTTGGTTACGGCATCCCCGTTTACTAATACCTTAAATCGAAAGTCCGTTTTTGCCCTTAAGCTGGAAGTGATCGAAGCACAATCGCGCTACGAACACGGCGCAGAAGAGAGTTGTCGCTATACCTACCGAAAGCGTCACCGCGAACCCACGAATCGCCCCCGTACCGAAGTAGTAGAGAACCGCTCCCGCTAACAGAGTCGTGACGTTCGAATCGAAGATGGCGCTGAATGCCTTATCGAAACCGGTGTGGACAGCGAGATCTCGCGACACACCGTTACGGATCTCATCTCGTATACGTTCGAAGATAATAACATTTGAATCGACCGCCATACCGATGGTGAGCGCCAATCCGGCGAGACCAGGCAAGGTCAGCGTGGCTCCAAACAGTGACAACGTCGCTACCATCAATACTGCGTTCAGAATCAGTGTGCCCACCGCGACGACACCCGACTTTGCGTAGTAGACAAACATGAACAACGATATGGCCGCGAATCCAACCCCCATCGCGAGCAGCCCCTTCTTGACTGACTCAAGCCCAAGGGTTGGCCCCACCATGCGCTCCTCCAACACCTCAAGCGGCGCTGGGAGGGCTCCGGCCTTAAGCACGATCTTAACCTGCCTAGCCTCATCGGTGGTGAACCCACCCGTAATACTGGCTTGTCCATTGGTGATTGCTGTTCGAATGACAGGGTGCATATAGACGATTCCATCAAGAATAATAGCCAATTCCCGGCCAATATTCTCAGATGTGATCCGCGCGAAATCCCTCGCTCCCGCCGAGTTCAAGCTAAGCGAGATATCGACCTGCCCATTCTGGTCGAAACCAACCCGAGCATCTGATACAGCGTCTCCTGTTAACTGGGTCTGATTCTCGACTATAACAGCCTGACCCATTTTGTCCCGTAACGTCTGGGTCCCATACCCTTCGGCGTCCCCACGAGAAACGAACTTAAACTCGAGCTTTGCAACTGAACCGACAACTTTCTTAACCGCGTTTACGTCTGAAACACCCGGCATCTGAAGTATAATTCGATTCTCTCCAGCTCTCTGGATCAGCGGCTCAGCCACACCGAACTGGTCGACACGATTTCTGAGCGTTTCAACCGCTTGCTCGATCGCGTCATGCTCTATCTTCTGTGCCGCTTGTTGGCTTATTGAGAAAACCAGAGCGACTCGCCCTGTGTCAGCCTGTTGGGTGGCAAACGAAAGCTCCGGCGCGACCTCGGCGACGACTGCCTTGGCTCGCTCTGCCGACGCATCGGAGAGCAGTGTTATCTGCACGGTGTTATCGGTGCCGACCGATGAAGACGCGACCGCAATCTTATCCTCTCGGAGCTTTGATCTGATGTTAGAGGTCATGCTCTGGAGCCGACTTTTAACCGCCTCTTGGCTCTTGACCCCATACACAAGGTGAACTCCACCACTTATGTCGAGTCCGAGCGATATCGGCTTGGTCGGCCAGCTCTTAGGGAAGTTCTCGCGCAAGAGGGTCGGAAGTAACGACGCGATAGCGGCAACCACCACACAGCCAAGGATCACTGTTCGTTGGAATGTATCTCTTATCATAATTCTATTCTCGGTGTTCTGAGTGGATTACCTAGGCTGCCTTCTGCTCAGTCTCTAGGCGCGTCACATACGACATGAGAACCTTTACCTTCACGTTTTGCGCGATCTCGAGCATCACGTGGTCCTTCTCAACATTCGCCACCTTTCCGACGATGCCACTTGAGGTAACGACAGAATCTCCTCGCTTCAGGGAAGCCACGAGCGTGGCGTGCTTCTTGTTTTTTGTCTCTTGGGGCTTAATAACCATGAAGTAGAAAATCAGGTAGCAGATGGCGAGCATCGGCAACATCTGCATCAGCGCCCCAAGCAGCGACGGCTGTTCGACTGAGGACATCGGCGCTGCGTCTTGCGCAAAGCCACTCCGCATTGTCACTATCGCGATTACACCACTCATCAAAGCCAATCGTACTGTCTTACACTGCTTCATATCCCTTCCCTATACCTGAGACATCGTCTACCGAGCTGAAATACCATGCTAAAATAATAAAGGCACCCCCCCTTCGCAGACAGGGTCCCCCGGTGCGGAGCCAGTGCCCTGTACCGTAGAAAGTTATAAGGCCACCCCCCGCGTCGAGCGGAGTTGCTCCTTACTTAGAGCTTACAAAACCCGCCACAACGGGATGAACATCCACTGGAATCGTAGCCTCGCGACCGGGTCCAACACTCACGAAGCTAATCGGACACTCAACGAGCTTCGACACCTCCCGCACGAAGGTATGCAGACTGGCAGGAAGGTCATCCCACCGTCTGACCTGTCCCAGGTCACAGTCCCACCCCTCCAATTCGACGTATTGCGGCTCTAACCCCTCATACTCGTGCACCAAGGCGGGTAGGTCATCGAGAACGTCACCTCCACGCCTATAACTCACGCAGACTTTTATGGTTCGCAGCCCCGTTAGCACGTCCAGCTTGGTCAAAATGATGTTGTCGATACCACTGATACGCACCGCTCGTCTTAACGCGACGGCATCGAGCCATCCACACCGACGGGGTCGGCCCGTGATAGTCCCGAATTCATGCCCGCGACTGCGGAGTTCCTCTCCCGTAGCGTCCTGGATCTCGGTTGGGAACGGCCCCTCCCCGACTCGTGTTGTGTAAGCCTTAGCGATACCGATGACAGAGTCGATCATGCGCGGACCAACCCCTGCGCCGACTGAAGCGCCTCCAGCGATCGTCGATGATGACGTAACGAATGGATATGTGCCATGAACCTGGTCGAGCAAGACTCCCTGAGCACCCTCAAAGATAATCTTTTCATTGGCGCGTAGCGCCTCGTGGATAATCTTGCTGCCGTTGCCCACATATGGCGCCAGAATCGCCGCTTCCTGTTCGAGCGTGCTCCAAAGCGCCTCAAAATCGACCTGCGATTCACTACCCAGAACAAGCTCGAGAATCTTGTTTTTCTCGGCGACGTGCGCCCGCACACGATCCTTCATGCGCTCTGGATACAGGAGATCAGCGCAACGTATGCCTGAGCGTTGGCTCCTATCCTCGTAGGCGGGTCCGATTCCGCGCCCTGTTGTGCCGATCTTATCCGTTCCACGAGATCGCTCGCGAGCCTTATCAATCGCTATGTGGTAGTCCAACACGAGGTGAGCGTCACGATCGATTACGATCCTTCCCGGCGATGTATCAGCTCCAGCCGCTCGCACTCTCTCCATCTCAGAGATAAGCACTGATGGGTTCAGGACAACCCCAGCGCCCAAGAGGCACTTAACACCTGGACGGAGAATACCACTCGGTAAAAGACTTAACGCCGTCTTCGCCCCGTCGACCACAATCGTGTGACCGGCGTTGTTTCCGCCCTGAAAGCGAACGACCCAATTAGCCTTCTCGGTGAGGACATCAACGAACTTCCCTTTGCCCTCATCTCCCCACTGCGCGCCTACAATTACAATGCACGACATCGATTCATTCTCCGTATGGATTACTGTAGAAAGGTACACTGAAAATAACCCCTTGGGCAGGGATTTTAGCGTCTTCTTGGGTCGCTCCGCTCACATTTCAACCCCTATTTGAGTATCAGTCACTCAGGGATAGGCTTGATATTTATTTCGAACTTAAACCCTACGCCGTCCAAAATTCTCAGCATACCCAGTGAGCTCGGATCCGTATCGGAATGAAACACCACCAAATCATTGGGACTTTGGCGATCTGTGGTCATCCATGCGTCCCATGCCCTGCGTAGTCCCACATTCATGCCATTGAAAAGCGAAGCCACTACCGACTCGGGTAGCGCGAGACGAGGAACGGTTGGGATAAGCTCGGACCAATCTCGCAGCCTGTCCCAGCCCACCTCATCAAGAGACACTGCGTCTTTCGCCGCGAAATATCCTGAGACTTCGCGTCGTATCGATAAAACTGTACCGCCGCATCCCGTATCGTCGCCAATATCACGAGCCAGTGATCGGATGTACGTACCCGGGCTGCATTCAACGACATATCGAAAGATCGCGGGATCCCCGCTTTGCGTTACCTCGAATCTACGAACCGCAACCTCTCGCGCCGCAAGCTCAAACTCCTCGCCCGAGCGGTGCATTCGGTACGCTCGCTTTCCATCGACCTTAATAGCGCTTACATTCGGTGGAACTTGCTTGATCTGTCCAGTGTGGCGAGCGACTGACTCAAGAACAAGGTCCCACGAAGGGATAGCCTCGCTCGTCTCCAGCACTTCACCCGAGATATCATCCGTGGAGGTGCGAAGTCCAAGCTTCATCTCCCCGGAATAGACCTTAAAACCATCAGCCGCGTAGGACGCCACGCGGGTCGCGCCATTTATCAGGAGAATAAGAAGACCCGTCGCGTCAGGGTCAAGGGTACCCGCGTGCCCGACACGACTAGCGCGCAACATTCGCTTCACTCGCGCCACTACAGAGGCCGAAGACATCCCCGCTGGCTTATCAATGAGGATAATCCCGTTCTTCATTAGCGCGTCTTAGAGAGCCTTGCTTATCGCGTCACGCAATTCTCGTTGGAGCGTCTCAAAATCCTTTCTCCACCGAAACGCCGCCGCGGGCTTGTGACCGCCACCGCCAAATTGTTGCGCGATGGCTGAAACGTCAACCGCGCCCTGGCGAGCGCGAAGACTCACTCGCCACATATCGATATCTTGCTTGTATAGCGCTGAGACTCGCACCCCTTCTATGTCACGGGCGCGTTCAGCGAGCGAATCCGCGTCTAGCAAATCCGCGCCGTGCGTCTTGAGCATCTCCTGCGTGACGACAACCTCAGCGAAACGCCCCTCGTTGCGTATCTCAACCGCTCCCATCGCGGCGGCCTGAAGCTTCACCGCCGCCAGGGAATGATTAGCGAATAATTCCTGGGTTAAAAGATCAGGTCTCACACCACGCTTCACAATTTCGTGCGCGGCGAGGAAAGTCGAGGCGTGCGTACTCGCGTACTTGAACGAACCTGTGTCACCGATTATTCCGGCAAGCAAGCAGGCACCACTTGTGGTCGTAAGAAGGTCACTCCGACCTGTTCGATGTTCCAGAGCGAGCAAGATGTCGTACACCAGCTCGGACGTGGAACTCGCGCCCTCAACCACATAGTTAACGCGTCCGAAACGAGTGTTCGCGTTGTGGTGATCGATATTGATGACAAGAGGGGCGGCGGTAACGGCGGCGATGAGCGAATCGCCTACTCGCTCTAGCGCGCCGCAATCGCACACGATCAGGAGGTCATCATCAGAGAGCTGCCCCCACTCTCCCTTCACTACCTGAGCCGCTCCGGGGATAACCGCGTACCGCGGCACAAAGCCAGACTCATTGTGGACGACAACGTCCTTGCCAAGCGCTCGCAGACCAGCGGCGATTCCGCACGAAGACCCGTAGGCGTCCGCGTCAGGGTTCGTATGTGAGACCACGATAACCTTCCGGCTTCGCTCAACTGCCTCTAGGACGACCCCGAGATCGTTCATCATAACTACGGATTCTCCGATGGTTTTATCTTCGCCATGAGCCGTTCGACGTGCTCGACTGTATCGAGGGTATCATCGTAATAGAAACGCACCTCTGGCACGAATCGAATACCAAGTTGCTTAGCTAGCATCCGTCTGAAAAGACCCTGCGCCGCGTAAAACGCCTCTTCAACCTCGTGTATCCGCTCATCGCGCTCTACACCAGAAACGAACGAGACCACCCAGTACACCTTCGCGTTTCGCAGGTCTGGCGACACCATTACCGAGGTAATGGTCACCAAGCTAAATCGCGGGTCAGCAGTGTGAACAAGGTGCTCTGCTATAAGCTCCTTGATCCGTTCACCCATTTGGAAAACTCGCCGACGTCCCGACATACATTACTCGCAACAACTAAGGCTACCAATCCTACTCAAGGGTTGGCGCTATCTCTTTAATCTCGTAAACGTCGATAACGTCGCCGATCTTCACATCGTTAAAGTTCTCTAGGCCGATACCGCACTCGAAGCCCGCTTGAACCTCTCGCACATCATCCTTGAATCGACGGAGACTCGACATCTTTCCTTCGTGAATAACTCGGTTATCACGGAGCAAGCGCGCGAAGGCGTTACGACGGATCATTCCTCCAGTCACGTAACAACCCGCGATTGTCCCAATCTTTGGAATCGTGAAGGTGTCACGAACCTCGGCGCGACCAAGGCTCGACTCCTGCTTAATCGGAGCGAGGAGTCCGACCATGGCGTTCTTCACATCATCAAGCAACTCGTAAATCACTCGATAGAAGCGCACCTGTATTCCATACTGCTCAGCGTCCGCCATCGCGCGAGGCTCACCACGTACACCGAAGCCCACAATGACAGCCTTTGAAGCGACGGCTAATTGAACATCACTCTCATTGATTCCGCCAACCGCTGAATGCAGCACTCGCACCTTGACCTTATCACCCGAGAGCTTCTCGATTGAATGCTTAACCGCCTCAACTGACCCCTGCACATCCGCCTTGAGAATAACATTAAGCTCCGCCGCGGCCTGAGTGCCAGCTCGCTTGGCGAATTCCTCCAAGCTGATCGGACCAGTCGCGAGAGCGCGCTGTTGTTGCTCCTTGGTTTGCGCGCGATTTCCGGCTACCTCTCTAGCGTCAGACTCCGACTCCATGACGAGCAAATCGTCTCCCGAAGCTGGCATCCCGTTAAGCCCAGTAATCTCAACTGGCGTTGATGGTCCAGCGACTTCGAGACGCTGCCCCTTGTAATCGGTCATTGTTCGCACGCGTCCGAACTCGGCGCCGCTTACGAAGATATCACCAACCCGCAGCGTTCCCGCCTGTACAAGCACAGTCGCAACGACTCCTCGACCACGATCCTGACGACTCTCGATGATCGTTCCTTTGGCGCGACGACCAGGATTCGCTTTTAGCTCCTGAACCTCGGAAAGAACCAGCACGCCTTCCAGCAGTTTGTCGATCCCCTCTCCCTTTAGCGCTGAAATTGGGAAGAACATCGTGTCGCCTCCCCAATCCTCAGGCTGCAATCCGAGCTCAGCCAACTGGCTTTTAACTCGATCAGGATTAGCGTCTGGTCGGTCCATCTTATTTACAGCGACGATGATCGGCACCTTCGCGGCCTTGGCGTGGTTAATAGCTTCCCGAGTCTGCGGCATCACGCCATCGTCGGCCGCCACTACGAGAATTACTATGTCCGTCACGTCAGCGCCACGAGCGCGCATCGAAGTGAAGGCGGCGTGACCCGGCGTGTCGATAAAGGTAATGGTCCTCTTATCTGGCATCTGCACACTATACGCGCCGATGTGCTGAGTGATACCTCCAGCCTCCTTCGCCGCGACAGCGGTGCTTCGAATCCGATCGAGCAAGGAAGTTTTCCCGTGGTCGACGTGTCCCATGACTGTAACGACCGGTGGGCGACTAGCGAGAGTCGCGCCCTCATCCTCCGCCTCATCTTGAATAAAGTCCTGCTCGTTGAACTCGGTGTGTTTGATCTCGTACCCGAGCTCATCAGCGACTATCGCCGCGGTGTCTTTGTCGATTGAATGGTTTATGGTCGCCATCACCCCAAGACCAAGGAGCTTGGCTATTACTTCTCCTGACTTGAGACTCATCTGCTTGGCAAGATCACCTACGGTAATTGAATCGCCTAGCTCAATGACGCGTTTTACAAACTTGGGCTTCTCAGCTTCGTGCCCGTGGGCGTCATCGTGTCCCTTGCCTCCCCGGCCTCTTGGCTTCCGCCCCATGCGGCCACCATAATCGAGCAGGTCGGTGCTACTGATCTCACGCTTGCGTCCCTTCTTGAACGCCGTCTTCTTACCTTTGCTTTCTTCCTCCTCAAAGACGACAGGACGTGGAGCTTCTCGGCTCGGAACTCCCTTTACCGGTCGCTTCACTTCCTCGGGTTTTACAATCACCCGACGTTGAGGCAGTTCAATTCTGCCGAGGATCTTAGGTCCTATCGAGGCCTTCTCCGGGGCTATCGCGGCAGGCGATATAGTGACTTCTTCATCCTCCGCTGTAGCCTGCGCGACTACATCTTGATTGGCCTGTCGGTCCGAGGCCACATCCACATCGACAACAGGCTCCGATTCTAAAGCTTCCTCAACCTGAGGCACCATCACTTCAGCGATCTGCTCCTCTGGTTCAGAAACCTCTCGAGCCGCGCCTCCCTCGCTAGACACAAAGAGATCATCGCCTCTCGCTTCCACCATAGGAGCTGGAGCGGGCATCTGCTGGGGCGTTGTCTCCGCGGCATCAACCGAACGGCGGCGACGGATGACATCACCGGAGCGTTTCTCCACGACAGTATAGGTCGCCCCAGTAGTGCGATCGACTTTAGTGGTAACAACTTCCGAGTTTGTCTCCTTCGCGGGGCCCATGGTCTGACGAAGGATCGCTCTGCGAACATTATCCGCCTCATCAGAGTCGAGTGAATGAGAGTGCGAGCTCTTGCCAGGGATGCCGAGCTCCTGCGCCTTCGCGAGCACTATCTTATTGTCTACTCCCAACTCTTTGGCTAATTCGTATATTCGTATCTTTGACATGTGATCTTTTTATCTTCGAACGTAATTTTTTCTAATCCACTCTCGCCGCGGGTTCTCTGGCTGTTTTTTGTATCACTCAGCCCGCTACGTAACTTTTCTCTCTCTTTAACCGTCGTCACGCTTGAGCCCTTAGCGGCTCATAGCGCCCTTATAATCTGACCTTCCTCGCAGAGCCTCCTCGCTTTTCACACTCTTTCTCAGGCGAACTAACGTCGACCTGACTATGCGCGTAGGTCGCTAATGTTCTCGCCACTTCCGCAACCTGCGTCGTCGACAAACTGCCCGGCCCAAGACGGAGAAGCTTCTCCCATCTGCCCGGTTGAGCAATTTTTGACACACACTGCGGGGCGAGGTGAACGTATCCACCCCGCCCCGGTAGTCGCTGACGCTCATCCCAGACCAGGCGCCCTTCGGCACTGACCAGACGAGCGAGGGAACGCTTATCGGATTTCGAGCGGCATGCGCAGCAAGTCCGCTCTATCAACCTTGTCGTCTCCCTCACGACTCGAAACAACCTCTTCTCACACCGTCTGCGCGGTACGTGCTACACCACTACGAAGGAACGACTCCGCCGCAGAACGAATCTGCTCGATATCGCTCTCTTCAATGCCACTAATCTCACGTAGAACCTCATCCTCCGCCTCAATTACACTCTGAATCGTCGTGTAACCAGCGGCGACAAGCATCTCACGTAGATCCGCCGCAATCGCCAAACGCTCTAAATCACTAACCGCGGGAGCGGCGGGACCACCGTACGTGTCCGCCTCATCACCAAGAGTCTCAGCAAAGTCTTTCGCCTTCTTAAGGATCTCCGACGCCTGCTCCGCGTTTATTCCCTCAATCTCCATCATGTCCTCAAGCGCGGAGTCCGCTACTTCTCGTACGGTACGGAACCCGTGTTGGAACAGGAGCTCCGCATGCATGAAATCGACGCCTGGGATGCTCGCGAGCGCGGCACGAGCGCGTCGAGCCTCTTCCTCAGCGACTGATACGCTTCTCACGTCAATCCTCCAGCCGGAGAGCTTGCTCGCGAGTTTTACGTTCTGGCCACGACGCCCGATGGCGAGTGAGAGCTGATCGTCAGGAACGATCACCTCCATTGAGTGCTGCTCCTCATCCACGACAACTCGGCTTACCTCAGCTGGGGAGAGCGCCCTCGCCACGAAAGACGGCTCATCTGGTGTCCATGTAATGATATCGATGCGCTCACCACGGAGCTCTTGCACCACCGCCTGGACTCGGGATCCCTTGATACCTACACACGCTCCAACTGGATCGATAGAGGCGTCATTCGAATACACAGCGATCTTGGCTCGCTCACCTGGCTCTCGCGCGACCGCCTTCAGCTCAATTACCCTGTCAGCGATCTCTGGAACCTCAAGCTCAAAGAGCTTCTTGAGGAAATCAGGATGGCTGCGCGTAAGAACGATTTGAGGACCACGAGCTGAGCGATCCACATCGAGAATCATTCCACGGAGACGATCGCCAGGGCGATATTTCTCTCGGAGAATCTGCTCTCGCTTTGGAAGAATCGCCTCAGTGCGCCCAAGGTTCACGATGATATTGCCGCGCTCAACACGGAGCACGATACCATTCATCAGATCGCCTTTTGAATCCTTGTATTCCTCGTAAATTACACCACGCTCCGCGTCACGTACTTTCTGCATGATAACCTGCTTGGCGGTCTGCGCCGCGATACGACCGAGCACCGCCGTATCGAGCTTCTTACCAAGCTCCTCTCCAACCATCGCCTCGGGATCACGACGACGAGCGTCCTCAAACGAGATCTGAGTATCAGGGTCCTCAACTGTCTCGACGACTACTTTGAACTGCACGACCTCTATCTCTCCCGTCTCAGGGTTGAGCTTTGTCTCCAGGTTCAGGTTATGACCGTAGTGCTTGCGGGCGGCAGACAACATCGCCGACTCAACCGCCTCAATAAGCACCTGCTTATCGATACCTTTGTCGCGACCCATTTGGCTTAAAATCGCATTTAAATCAAAACTTGATGACATACATTCACCTTTCTGTTTACAGCACTACTTTCACATCAGAGCCTCTCGACCCCCGACGCTTCGGAGGTGTCCTCGCTCTTCTTTAAAACTTAAAGTCGACCCGGGCCTCTTTCACTTCTTTCAACTGTATTGAGACCACTTCTTTCTTCGACTCACTCTCAATCTCGACCGTATCGCCGCTCTTTGAGCGGAGAGTGCCAAGTATCACTTGGTAGGCACTAGTTTCCGGATTACGGTACTTGATTCGGACTCTTTCACCTATCGCGCCAGCGAAGTGCTCAGGTAGTCGCAACCTGCGATTAACACCAGGGCTCGACACCTCCAATGTGCAGGTGTCTGGGATGAACGGCTCTTTCTCGTCTATATCCAGGAGCTTCTTGCACACCCGAACACAGTCCTCGAACATGACTCCGCTTCGATTTACCGCCTCACCCGTCGCTTCGTCGACTGCCGCGGGATCCTCTTGTGGAGTTCGCTGACTTGTTTTGGTTATGTAGACTCGGACGACACCCCCACGCCGAGCGTCGCTAGGGAAGTCGACATCGAACAGCTCGACTCCCTCCTCTTGCGCCACCTCGTTGATGGTCTTCCAAACCGCTAACCCTTCAGTCATCCAAATCTCTCACTATCGCGCACATATCGCGCTACGCTGCCGAACCGCAGCCATACCTCCTGCGCCGCCACTTTTGACGTGACCCTGATACATCAATACTGATCCAGGATAACGAGTTCGAAGATGAGACCATCTTCGAGTGGCAGGAACTGCCGGAACATCGCAAAGTTAGCATATTCAGTATGCTCGTTCAACACTGCAAAGAATGTTCTTAGGCCTACGAGGGATAGGTCCGAATCGCGACATTTGCATTGTAGTATCAGCTGGTTACTAAGGCGTCGCCCCCCCTTCATTTTTCGCCTCTCGTGTACTTGCCCCGAGGCTCGCAGAGTTTCGCCTCGCCTTGGGCGACTAACATCCCGTCAAGCGGCTCTCATAGAGATGATACTGCAATAGACTGAAAGCTTCGCATGTCGTGAAAATCTGGCTCATATGAAGGGCATCCCACCGACGATACGAAACTTACTGTCTTACCTTCGTGTAGACACGCGCTGACCTGTCCCGAGGCCTTTTTATCAAGTGTGCCAATAATCCATGACCTCGCTATGCCCAGGACCCCCCGCCAACCGCACTCAACAGTTTCTACATAGCACTTGGCAGTCTCGGGCTTGGTTGATTGCGCCGATCGCTCTCTGTACCCCGAAAAGTTCATGGCCCACCAGGCACCCTCTCCCGTCAGATGAAACTCCTGATACCGGCCAGACGGATCCATAATAAATAGCTCCGCCACATCCCCTTGCTGAGCTAACCATTCGACAAATTCTCCATGCGCAAAATGGACCGAGCCACCTTTCACCTTCGGGAAATCCACGCCAAACCACAGCGTGTCAGGGTCGAGCACCAGGGTCCATCGGAAGGGTCGCGTTAATGGCTTGCCTTCCCAGGTCTTAGTCACCTCCTGCATCGGCGCCCGCAGCACCGCCTCAGGTGTCACACTCTCCTCACTTCGGTGAATAATTATAGAATCAACGCTCATAACTCACCCCTCATGTGTTGATTGCCCTCTGTTGACGCTTCAGAGCCAGGGTAGCCTCACTATGTTGAGGGACCTCAGTAGCGAATGGCCTCAGACTACGCGGCAGATCCGTTCTGCCTCCGCGTTGGTAATCGAGCGCTACCGCGCGTCCGACCTCCTCCGCTGGAACCCCTCGTCGCTCCACCACGTATTCAAAAAGCAACTCACTTAGCAACTTGAGTTGAATTGAAGCGCGCCGCCCGACTCGCCCGTAAAGCCAATCACTAAAATCCATAAACGCCGCGAAACGCGACTCGTATCCTTGCCAGAGGTACGCTCGAGAACCGGCGAAGTTTCCACTGTTCGACACGAGATCCCAGTAACGCGCGAAACGCTCCATCTTTTGCATCTCCAAGAACGGCACATCTCGAGTCTCTAACACTTCATAGGGAGGCTCATCGCTATACCTCATCGCAAACTCATCGGTGTGGCGAACGATCGGTGTGCCGCGCAGTCGCTTTAGGATGCCAACCTGAATCTCCTGTGGATTAAGCTCCGCCAACTGATCAAAACCCCTTCCGAAGCTCTCAATATCCTCACCTGGAAGACCAACTATCAGATCAACGTGAAGATAGGCGCTCGTCTCCTGCCGCAGAAAAATAAGGTTATCGCGCAACTTTGGGACATCCTGTCGCCTACTAATACGGGCTCCAACATCAGGATTGAGCGTCTGCACGCCTATCTCTAACTGCAACGAACCCGGAGGAAATTCTTTAACTACCTCTCGAAGAGCGGGCGGAAATCGATCAGGCACCATCTCAAAATGCACGAAGACTCCCGGCTCCATGCGCTCAAGAAAGAAACGAAGGATCGATGTGGATGCGCGAACATTAAGATTGAAGGTGCGATCGATGAACTTAAAGGTTCTTGCCCCTCGCTTAAACATGACATCCAGCTCGGCGAGGACCTTCTCGTGATCAAAACTTCTTACCGGAATATCAACCGATGAGAGACAGAACTCACAACTAAACGGGCATCCGCGGGAAACCTCTACGTAGATTACTCGGTTCGCGATATCGGAATCAGAGTAATGCATGTATGGAAGCTTAAGCGTCCCGAGTGCTGGCAGACCCGGGTTTATAACCTTGGCGATTGGCGACTCACCACCAAGCACATCGCGGCACAACTCCGCGAAGGCCACGTCAGCTTCGCCCGTGATTAGGTAGTCCGCCAGCGCGACGAGCGGATCGTTCTCATACTCGTAGCTGACCTCAGGCCCACCAACCACCACAGTCAACGCGGGCGCCACCTTCCTCAAGATCGAGACCACTTCCCGCGTACGAACCGAATTCCAGATATATACACCAAAGCCTACGATTCGAGGGCGCGTAACAAGAATTGCCTCCGCAATCTCTTTGGGGGTCTGCGTGTTATCAAACTCCATGATTCGAGTTCGATCCTGGAGCTCCGCCATATTCGCGTACAGATACCGCAACCCTACGGAGGCGTGTATGAAACGAGCGTTAATGGTGGCGAGTACGATCTCTGTCATGGCTAGTCGCTGAATACTGGTCAGCTTGAAAAGACTAACACGTCTCCCACCTCATTCCCACGCCCTAGGTATGATCCTGCAAACGCCCGTCCGTGGCTATAGTTCCAACGTTTTACCATATGATCCGCCCCATGACGCTCTTGCGATAACGCACGTATTCTTAAGATATGAAAGAAGAATGGATTCTGGTGGCGAGCAGAGACGAAGCCCGAATATACGGCCGAAGTGACAAGGGTCCTCTTCACCTTGTATGCGATATGGGCAACCCCGCGGGGCTCCTACGAACCCGCGATCTTGAGAGTGACGCCCCCGGACGAGCTACCGACAATCGTATGCGAGCCCGCCACGCATACAGCACGCAAGAGAGCGCAAAGGACCATTCACTTAGATCCTTCTACCGTGAGGTATTCGAGCGAATCGAGCGAGGCAGTTTCGACCAGGAATTTGATACTCTTACCATTATTGCCGAGCCGCGACTGCTCGGGATTCTTCGCGCGCTTATGCCCAAGGGAGTGAGTGAGGCAGTAGGTCGTGAGATAAAGAAGGACCTGGCATATGAGGATGAGCGAATGATTATAAATAGGCTTGATCACCTGTAATAGACCCTATAGGTCAGATTGCCTTTTTTTACTTTTAAGGTGAATCTGGGTGGGTATGTTCAGTACCCCTACCAAACGCAATACCTGGCTCGACGTGGACCTCGCCCAACTCGGGCGAAATTTGCAAATCATTCAGAACGAGGCTGGCGTTCCAGTGCTCGTGGTAGTCAAGGCAAACGCGTATGGACATGG
>CAIVDM010000031.1 GCA_903904735.1 uncultured delta proteobacterium | reverse complement strand
TTGCGAGGATTCGACCGCCCACTGATAGAGCTCTCGACCACGGCGAACCTACTGTACTCACCCCTGAGCTTCTGCGTAAGGAGATCGATCGGAATCCGCCTTGTATCGTTGAACACTTCTAGCAAGTTCCGTGACACCGCCCGGGAGTACGAAGCGCCGGAGAGATACACTACCACTATACACACGAGCATCCCTATCCACTGGAGTCTCGGACGCACGCTCAAGACTTCCAGCAAGGCCGAAGATCCAGAGACAGCAAGCATACATACGAAGGGAAAAAACGGCGCGATGTACCACGGGGCCTTTGAGGCGGAGAGGCTGTAGGCGAGCACAGGAAGCGCGCTCCAGACCAATAAATAACGGATGCGTGAGTCGCTCCTAGCGCTCACTACAGCGCCAAGCAGCCCCAGCCACAGCAACCACCGCGGCGCGGCTCCGCCTCGATTGAATAGGTACCATGTATAGAACCAGTTACTGCCTGTGTTATGCCCATCAAAGCCAGAGAACGCGCGGTCGACGATCTCGACCCCAAGAAACATGCGTAACCCGCGCATACCGCCCACTTGCCAGACCGCGAACACGTACAGCGCAAACACCAACACGGGGAGCGTCAGCCAGCATGCCCGTCGCGTTACGAGTGAACGCGGAGCTACTACTCCAATCGAACCAACAGCGCACGCGAGGGGTATGAATCCGGCGACGCTCTTCGTTAACACCGCGACCGAAGAAAAAGCTCCAATCCAGAAAAAGTAGCGCGCTGAGACGCGCTCTCGAGTCTCAATCACTCGCCACGTGGCCCATGCCACACCGATCGTCAAAACCGTTAAAAATCCATCCAGCACCGCTTTGCGAAAGCCGTGTTGGGCGATAATCCATTCAGGCATCGCGAGCACAAGAAAGCCAACGGCGAGCGCCCCCGGAACAGCACTAAAGATCCTCCAAGCGACGAACACCGAGCCCAGCACCGCGAGCACACCAAGAAGTCCATCAACAACTCGAAAACTAAAGTTACTCTCCCCGAGTATCCAGGGCGCGAGCGCCCCAAGCCATAACTTCAGGGGCGGTTTCTCGAACGTTGGAACATTTCCGTGCATGAGCGGAAAGAACGAGCTCTCGTGAATTACTCCCTGACTTACTCTGGTGTATATGACTTCATCCGAGGAGATAGAGATTGAGTTAGCCCCAAGATTCCAGAACATCAAAAAAAGTGTCAGTGCCACAAGCGCGCTTACGCTTACGGCGAGCAAGGATGCTCGCCCCAAGGCTACGACTCGCGACATTCCCCCATCTGGGCACCAAAGGCACTTCATCAGGCTACTACTATGACAAACAAATTCGTAGAAAGCGTTCCGCATGGCGCAGAAACAGCGCTTATGCTACACAGCCAACTAGCCGAAATAAAGGGCGGTCGCCTACCTGCCCCTCAAGGCGTTTACCCAATCGGAGCCTGTTCAGAATGAAAGCACTTGGAATGATGAGCGGCACAAGCGTTGACGGATCGGTCAGCGCCGCGATCATCGAAACAGATGGCGACGATGTCGTTTCGCGCATCTCCACGCATGAATATCGCTACGAGGACGAAACGGGTCGACGCCCAATTCATCACCTCACAAAGGCCGCCGAAGTGGCGTACCGAAAAGCTAACGGAGACCACGCAAGGGCCGGGGAGTGTTTCTCAGAGGCTCTTACAACATACCTTTCTGAGACAGTTGGTATGACGGGAGCCGCCCTGGATGCGGCACGACGAGAACTCTGCGCTGAGTTTTCAGCGAACAAGTCGTCAGTGAATCTATCTGACGTTATTCAGCGCTCAACGGACGTCCACATCGCGGCCGCTAAGATCGCGCTCAAAGAATCAGGAATACCAGCGTCTGAAATAAGCTACATTGGATACCATGGGCAGACCCTCTATCACGATCCGCTCTTCAATCGAGTGACTGTCCAGGTCGGCGAGCCTCAGCGCCTCGCCGATGAACTTGGTATCCCGGTCGTATTTGATTTTCGAAGTAACGATGTCGCCCTGGGTGGTCAGGGCGCCCCACTCGCTCCAGTATACCACCGAGCGCTCGTGAGGTCCGCGGGAATCCAATCTGCGGCGATACTGAACCTAGGCGGAACCGCGAACGTCACCGTCGTGAGCGCAGCCTCTGAGAACATGCTCGGATTCGATACAGGGCCAGCTAACGGACTTATCGATCGCTACGTAAAAGAGAAGGCAGGTCTCGCGCTCGATAGAGATAGTCACCTAGCGACTAAAGGCGTAGTTTCGGAGTCGGCTGTGGACGCGCTCGTCGCTCGCTCCATTATCCTCAAAGATGGTCGCAACTACCTTGATATCGCGCCTCCCAAATCCCTCGATATCCGCGATTATGTTTATGCCGTCCCAGAGTTCGCGTCGCTTGGAGTCGAGGGCGGGTGCGCCACGTTAAACGCCTTCACCGCTGAGTGTGTCGCGCTTGGAACGAAGTGGATCACACAATCGGGATTCAAGATTCCTACTCAATGGATTATGTGTGGTGGCGGCGCGTATAGCCCTCACCTCAAGGCGCAACTCATCGAGCGATTAAATCGCCGCATACCGAATGGAGTCACGCTAATCTCGGCTGATTCCGTCGGTTGGTCAGCGCAAGGAATGGAAGCCGAGCTCTTCGCCTACCTGGCGGTTCGCTCGGTAAAGAATCTTCCGATCACGTTCCCAGGAACAACGGGCGTTAGTCGACCCGCGACGGGCGGTAGGCTATTCACGCCAAAAATCCCCCTCTTTTGAACTATATCCAGCGGCTCAATACGCTTATCGTGTGATGATGGACAAACCGAAGGACACCAACAGCTCGATTCTAGAAAGATCATTCCGCGTAACGTCCTCTAGTCACCGGCAGCTCGCCGCTTTTTTTGGGGTTTTTATCGTAGCCGCCTGGTGGTACTGGGATAAACCCCTCATGTATCTGTCCGGCGATTCAATTCAATACATTAATTTCGCTCAGAACCTACGAGGATACTTTCAAAGTCCAGAATATCTCCAGCCAGCGTACATAGTGAGGACGCCCGGGTATCCGCTGCTTCTCGCCGGAACGCAAGCGCTCGCCTTGGGCGATTTCAGGATAGGAGTCCTGACGCTTCACGCCTTATTTGGCGTTATCGCGCTATTTTCGGTTATCAACGCGCTCAAGACGATTATCCCTATACCAGTCGCGGCGATCGGATTCTCGCTGCTACCTAGTTTATGTTGGGAGATCTTCCCCGCCGTCATGTCTGAATGGATGGTCGTTATGTCTCTCATGATCCTGTGGTCAACATGGATCGTTTATCTGACTAGCCATAAAGACAAGATACTCTACATCAGCTCCGTCGTGACCTTACTTCTCGTGGCAATCAAACCTCTCTTTATCTTTATCTGCCTGGTGCCTGCGCTCTTGGCTATAAGCAGGGGCTCGATAAACCAGCGTTGCTATCGGATCACGTTGGTCGGGTTGATACTTTCGCCCCTATTACAACTCATGGTCCTGAATCAGCAGCGCTTCGGTGTGTTTTCGGTATCTCCCGCCGGTTCCCTGAGCTTTCTAGGAGTAACCGCCTCGTTGGCCTCGGCTCCCGTATCTAGCGGCGATAGCGAACAGACGAAGGCCATTCTCGGATATATCAACGAGCGTCGCTCTTCCGCTTCCCCTTCTGAATTCTCTAAGCTCGGGGAATTGCGCGCCGACTCGATTTTTCAATCGGTAAGCTCCAACTATGAAACCATAATAGAAGCGCCGCGAGCACTCCGTGTGGAGTGGCGCGATCTATTTTCAGCCATATCCCTCTATAATCAGAGAGTAATCACTGAACATCCGGATCTTTACAAGCAATTCGTCGTCTCTGGCTTGCAAAGCTTACAGTTAAGCTTGCTGGTATCGTTTCCGTCGTTCGTGGCTCCGCTATACCTGCTATATCGCCGACGGCTGGTTCCGCTGGCGATGGCGACCCTACTGTTCTTCGCCGTCCATATTGGGGCAACAACTATCGTGTCGTTCATCGGAATCATACACAACAGATACTATAACACGACGTACTTTCCCCTCTTGGTGGTATCCGCCCTCTCTACGGTCTGCTTCGTTCGCGAGCTGATAGCTCCGCTACCACGCGAGCGTTAGCGCGCCTGAAGTCTCACTTTACGCCAAGACCGAGGCGCTGACGCTTCTTGATTGACGCCAACCGCTCTCGGGATATGATATCCGTCTATGACCAACGAACCAAAACAAGCATTCGCGACCAGAGCCCTCCACGTCGGACAAGATCCTGAGGCAGTCACCGGCGCGGTCGTTCCGCCCATCTTCGCCACATCCACCTATGTGCAAGAAAGTCCAGGCTCTCATAAGGGCTTCGTCTACGCCCGTGGTCACAATCCCACTCGATTCGCCTACGAGCGTTGCGCGGCGGATCTTGAAGGAGGAATCGCTGGCTTCGCGTTTTCTAGCGGTCTGGCGGCGAGCGCGACGGTGCTCGACCTCTTACCGAGTGGATCGCATATTATCGCCTGCGACGATCTATACGGCGGAACCTATCGACTCTTTGAGCGGGTTCGCAAGCAGTCGGCTAACCTTGAAGTGACATACGTCGATCTCTCCGATGAGGCGACCGTGAGACAGAAACTCGCCGACGCGAAGCGTCCCAACACCAAAATGATTTGGGTTGAGAGCCCAACAAATCCGCTCCTAAAAATAATTGATCTGAGACAGGTCGCTGAGTTCGCCTCGAAGGAGAACCTCATATCGGTGTGCGACAACACCTTCGCCTCGCCGTACTTACAGAGACCGATTGAGTTCGGGTTCTCCCTGGTCGTTCACTCGGCGACGAAATATCTAAACGGACACTCCGACGTGATAGGCGGCCTTGTCGTTGTCGGTTCATCTCCAGAGCTTAAAGAGAAGATGGCGTTTCTCCAAAACGCCGTCGGCGCGATCGCGAGCCCTTTCGACAGCTTCCTTGTGCTCCGAGGAATCAAGACGCTCGCGGTTCGAATGGATCGTCACTGTTCCAACGCGCACGCCGTCGCCGAGTATCTAAAGGGTCACAAGGACGTAGAGCGAGTATATTACCCAGGTCTCCCGTGTCATCCGCAGTACTCCGTCGCCAAGAAATTGATGTCCTCAGGCGGAGGAATGGTCACCGTGATTCTAAAGGGAGGGCTCGAACGCTCTCGTCGCTTCCTTGAATCTGTGCGTGTTTTCTCGCTCGCCGAAAGTCTCGGTGGCGTGGAGAGCCTCATCGAGCATCCCGCAATCATGACCCATGCCTCCATTCCAAAGGAAGTCCGAGAGAAGGTAGGTATCGTTGATGGTCTCGTCAGGCTCTCCGTTGGTATTGAGGACAAGGCAGACCTTATCGCGGGGCTTGAGGCTGGTTTCGGCGCCTAAGCGCTCATCTTCTGACGAATAACGCGCTAAGTATAGTTGGCGCGTTATTCGATCACCAACTTCGCGAAGCGGTACACTAATTTCTTTGACTCGTCGAACGCGTCAAACTTAATGACCACCATCGCCGAGTTTCCACTTCCACTTACATCTTCCACCGAGCCGCGTCCGAACGTCTGGTGAATTACGCGCATCCCGCTCGCGAGATGCTCGAGCGCCGCGGGGCTTTTCTCGAAATACTCCTTAGGCGTGGTCGGATTCTTCTGGATGGCGTCCGCCGGGGTCAAAAGCTTCTTGAGCTGATCAAGGGACACGGCTGTCTTTGGCTCTGGGGGAGAGATAACCCGAGAGCTCCGTTTTTTGCCCCAACGATTCGCGCCACCATCATCGTCGTAGTGGCGATCTCCGTCATCATCATCGAACGAGAATCGAGGGTAACCGTTCATAAACGTCGCTCCCTGCGAACGCTCCGTTCCAACGGCCTCAAGCGCCGCCGGATCAACATCCTTGGCGAATCGGCTCACGATGCGAGCTCCACCAGCGCCTCCGCTCTGCCCTCCACCCGCGGCGAACATTCCTCGGTAATACGCGCGCGTGAAATAGAGCATCCGCATCGCTCTGGTGATGCCCACATAACAGAGTCGACGTTCCTCCTCGAGCGCTGTCGAGTCATCTAACGAGCGATAGTGAGGAAGCAATCCCTCCTCAAGACCCGAGAGAAACACAACGGGGAACTCGAGGCCCTTTGCGAGATGCAAGGTCATCAGAGATACAGTATC
Organism: uncultured delta proteobacterium; assembly: GCA_903904735.1. GTDB lineage: Bacteria > Bdellovibrionota_C > UBA2361 > UBA2361 > OMII01 > OMII01. The sequence continues at coordinate 22,013 of CAIVDM010000031.1, read as the reverse complement.
GACTTTCTCAGCGCTCGCGTCCGCTCCGCTCTCTCCAGCGGGAAGATCCGCGCCTGAGGTAAGCGATATGCGATCCAGGAAATCCTTTATTACGACATCCGTCGCGGTACCCTCACGCTCCATCGTGCGACCGAGCGACTCAAGCTCTTGCAAGTTCTCTATTCGGGACTGCGCGGTCGGATCCTTCATCGCCGCTAATTTCGGACCGTACTCCGTCTTTTGGATAATGTGTCCGACCAGGTCTCCAAGACCACAAGATTGGCAATCTCCAATGAGCTCATTCATCAGCTCAAGAAACTTTCTCACGCTCTTATTTTTGGTCGCGACCTCCATCGCCGCCGCTAGATATGGAACGCCCTTGCCCTGCGATTCCGCCACGATCTCTTGAACCGCCTGAGCGCCAATCCCGCGCGGCGGGGTGTTCACAACTCGCTGGAACGCCTGGTTGTCAGCAGGATTAACCAAAAGTCGCAGATACCCCAGGATGTCCTTAATCTCTTTGCGATCAAAGAACTTCAAGCCTCCGAATATCTTGTATGGAACTTTGGCTCGAACTAAAGATTCCTCAAGCGCTCGAGTTTGCGCGTTCGTTCGATACAGTACCGCTATCTCGGAATATCGAGCGCCCTGCGCGACAACTCGCTTAATCTCGGAGGCGATGAACTCCGCCTCCATATTCTCATCATAACCGATGAAGGTTCGAATCTGCTCACCTGAGGCTCCCTCGGTCCACAGTTTCTTGGCTTTGCGCGCCTTATTCTTCTCAATTACGGCGTGCGCGGCGTTAAGAATCGTCGCTGTTGAGCGGTAGTTCTGCTCAAGTTTAATGACCTTCGTATTATGATAGTCCTTCTCGAACTCAAGGATGTTGGTGATGTTCGCTCCTCGGAATCCGTAGATCGACTGATCATCATCTCCAACCACAAAGAGGTTTCGACGAGGTTCTGACAAGAGTCGGATGAACCGATACTGCACCAGGTTTGTGTCCTGAAACTCATCAACCAAGATGTAGTGCAGCGCGTGGCGATAGTAGTCGAGAACCTCAGGGAACTCCTGGAGCACTCGCACCGCGTTCATCAGCAGATCGCCGAAGTCCATCGCGTCGGCTTGCAAAAGAGACTTCTGATATCGGTCGTACACCTGTGACTGAAGATCGGTCTCGATATTAAAAGCTTTCTTGGCGGCCTCCGCTGGGCTCACCAAATTATTCTTCGCTCGATCTATATAGCGAGTGAATGTGTCGAGAGGATAACGATCCTCGTTAATCGAGAGATCCTTCAAGACCTGCTTAAGAACGCCCTTGGTGTCTTGATCATCATAGACAACGAACCTGTTCGTGTACCCGAGCTTCGTTGCGTTGTGACGCAAGATTCGCAAGCCCGAGGAGTGAAAGGTGGAAATCCAAATTCTACGCGCGCGCTCACCGAGCAGCGCCTCGAGACGCCCACGCATCTCCTCGGAAGCCTTGTTGGTGAATGTCACCGCCATTATTCTATCGGGCCAGACATTGTGATTGAGAATCAGATTAGCGACACGGTGCGTAAGAACTCGAGTCTTTCCGCTGCCAGCGCCCGCGAGCACCAGGATCGGTCCCTCACCATGCAGCACCGCCTCTTGTTGGGGAGCGTTGAGCCCTTGTAGTAGATCTATGCTTTCGCCTCGCTCTTCGTTCATTGTCCAGCTCTCTCCGAAGCGCAATTCACTCTGATCCCCAATCATGTCGACCACCAATCACATTCACAAAGAAACACTATCAGATCACCGCCTTGAAGAGGGAGGGGAAGGAACCCCTTCAAGAAAAAAAGAAGGGAGATTATTAATCTCCCTTCCCAAAGTAGTTTGTTTAACACTGAAAAAATTAAATCTGGCTGACGAGCTAACGCATGCGCCGAGCAACTTGCTGCCCCCGAAGCGAAACTTTCGCGACCGCGCATGAAACCGCGATCGGGTTTCCGATCGACATATTCTGGAACAAGAGCTTGCTGATATATGCGAGCGTGAGAGCAGCGCACACAAAATCCATACCTGCTCCGATCCCTGTTCCGATTCCCGCGCCGATACCGGCGAGACTGAGTCCTGTGACAAGCGTTTGACCTTCCATAATCTCCTCCGTTCTTTCGTTTCCATTCTTTTTCTATATCACAGAAGGTTGAGCTTCAAGCTTTTTTCTATATCTAATCGTTATTTTTAGGGCAAAAGTTTCGTCTCTTCGTCATTTCAGCGGCTTAGTGGGACAAACAAAGTTTGCTCGGCAACCTTGCAAACACGAACGTCCCTTCCGATTCGGAGCAATTTCGTCCCACTCGTGGCCGCAAGACTCACGGGGGACTACACCATCACCCTGCCTGCCAGGTCACGGATGCGGCCAGAGGCTGAAAGGGGATAGCTCGCTGAGGATAGCTCCTGGGCGCGAGGAATTGACCTCGACAAATCCCTTTGGAGCGTCGGCGAAACAACCCTCGAGTGGCACGGTCGACCTCTGACGAGGCGCTAGTGAAATTGACTCCCCGCCAATCTGACCTGTAGTGCCGAAACAAGAGAGGGTCACTTGAGTCGGTTCGTCTGAGACGCTAACAAGGGAGAGCCTGGCGGGAGTGCCCGCGTGAGGATCATAGGAATCGTAGCGCAGGTCTCCAAATAGCTCTGAGACAACCTGATTTCGCGTCGATATGAGCTCCCTGTTGGGTCTGTATTGTTTGATCACATTTTGGATCAGAGCAGCTCCGTTTGAATCCCCCGAAACCTCAAGAACTCCCTCCTCATACTTCGCTAGCAAGCGACTGAGTCTAATCCGACGGGTCTCCTTGGGCTTGAGATGAAGAGGTATTGAGGGCTGGCGCTCGCCTCGATCGCCCACTCGGGTGAGCCTGATGTTGATGGGATTGGGGCCAGTATTAGCTATCTCGGCGTACTGGATGACTCGACGGGATGGTATGTATTGAACCCGTGCGAATTGCTCTCGAGGTGAACCTTCTCGGAGCGTGTCGAGCGTAAGAAACGCGCCTACTCGGACGCCCTTAAATCGAGTCTGCTTCCCGTGACGAAAGAGAGTCGCCACATACTTGGCACTCGGGTCAGTCGCGATAACCTCAACAAGCCCATTCGCCTGGCCAGGCACGCCGTCCGCGACGCGTCGAGAGAGAGTCGCGAAGGGCTCCACAGACACAAACTCCCGCTCCCGCGCGCTTCCACCTCGATCGAAGCGCGTAATCACAAAACTTCGGGCGGATTGTTCCAGATTTGCCAATAGCAAGACGTTTCGCAGAGACCCTGATACTTCGGTCCCTCGAACGGGACTGAAGGAATTGTCGTAAAACGCGTAGGTAGCTCCCGTGATCGCGTTTGTTACGGGTAGCCTCGCTCGATAGCTCGCTGACTCCGCCCCGCGATCTCCTGGGCGCTCCGATGACAGGCTCGCCTCGTATCGAGCGTTGGGGACGGTAATTTTCATCAGACCAAACTCGCTTCCCGAAGCTTTATCTCCGCGCGCCGCGCGTTGTATCGGAATGATACTCGTCGCTTGGAAGCCGACTTCGCCACCTCGCGGCGCGTCATAAAGGGAGCCGGTCGCGGAATACATGGTCACCGATGTCGAAGTGGTCTTGGCGCTCGTATTGATGAGCTCAAGCCTTTGTCTAAAGAGCGCGGGCACGCCTCCCCAGAAGGCGTAGCTGTCCGGCTCGAGTCGCGGCGTGGAGATCCAGACGGGATACTCGTTGACATTTGACGCTCGCTCGATTCTCCAGCCGTACTTCCGAGCGACGATACTGGTGTCGGATGGATCAACAACTCCTAGTCGGGCAATGCCAGAGGCGTCGGTTGTGCTGGAGAGTCCGCCATCTGATATCTCCACTCCTTGGAGTGGAGAGCCTTGCCGATTCGACATCACGACGAGCCCTTCAATATTCTGCCCCACGGCGAGAGAAATTAGCGTTTCCGCCGACATTTCATTGGTTTGAGGATCAACCGAGACCGCTGTTATCTCGTAGCGCCCGGGGAGTAAAGAATCTCTCGACGCGCACGACCATGCACCCGCGCGGGCGACCTGGCTTTCGCAGAGGTCGCGCCCCTCAAGACGAACTTTGACAATCGCGCCACGTGGACAGGTACCAGCGAATGCAGGCTGTCTCTGGGCTGAGAATCCATTTCTCGGAGAGGTAACGGTTGGGGGAAAGAGCGCTGACCTCGCTATCGTGAACGAGATGGCAGGTGATAAATCGCCCTTGTTGAGCGCCCGATCTGTAGCGCGCGCGCTTACGGAGTAGTCGCCATCGGCGAGTTCCGGCGTGGAACACCGCCAGGCGCCCCGCTCATCCGCAACCGTGGAGCAAACCAGCGCGTCGTCACCATTGATAACATCAACGGACGCGTGTGGCTCTGTCTGACCGGCAATCGTTATCGACGGCTGAAGCGCGATCGTATCTGGTCCTGGTGATTCAATGGCGGGCGCCTCCGGGGAAGCTGTGTCGATGACGATATCGCTCTTGACTGACAAAGAGCCTGGTGAGCCAGGGGGCGGGAGAGTAGGGTCAGCGCTGTTAAGAGCGGCGTCCTCGATACCACCAACCTCAAACTCAAACGCTGACGAGGATAGATAATCCAAGTCCGAGGAATTGTGTTCACTCTCGACCTCGTACGCTAACCTAAGTGTATCAGTCCCATCTCCGCTAACGTACGCCGCCTGAGCTACCATCTCGCCGAGCCGAAGTTTTAGTCGCGGATTGCCGTGTACCCGAACGCTCTCAGAGAAACGAACGGACACCTGAACGCGATTTCCAACTCCGTAGAAACCATTTGGCGTGATGAAGTCTATAGAGGTAACCATGGGCATGCGCGAGTCAAATGTCTTAAGAAAGGTGTCTCCTCCCTGACTGCTATTGCCCGCGCGATCAAACGCGACACCAGCTGGTACATCAACTGTGACCTCGCCATCCTCAGTCGCTGATATCTCGACCTGATAGCTCGCTCCCTCGCCCGAGAAGCTACGAACTACTCCATTAACGAGACGGAGGTCGCTCGAGGTGAAGTCAGAAACCTCCTCAGAGAAAGTGATCGTCGCGGGCATGTTCCTCTGGTTGGCGCGCTGCGCTACAGAGCTCTCAATCACGAACGTGGGGCGAACTGAGTCGTGCACTCGAGTGAGCTTGTTTGATTGAAGCGAGGAATTGTTCGCTCTATCGAGAGTAGCGCCAGCTATGAGCTGGATCGAAACCTCACCCTGACCTGCTGGCACAACTTGGAGTGAATATGTCGCTCCGGAGCCGCTGATCCCCTGAATTGAGCCGTTTGTTACGGAGAAGCTTCCAGCGCTGATGCCAGTAATTGGCTCACTCGCGCTTACACTAATCGGTATCGGGGATAGATTCGTGTACGGGGTAGTTGTGGAGCTGAGCACGATCGTGGGCGCGGTCGTGTCGATCACGACATCGCTTACCCAGCCCAACGAGTTCAATCCACCGGGACTCGGAAGGCGAGAATCAAGGAGATTTCCGGCGATGTCAGTCAGACCAGGAGCGGCAACACCCAAAGCCGCTGTTGATATGTAGTCGAGATCGGCCGTGGTGTCGCCGCTTACTACCGTGTACGAGCACGTGAGCACAGTAACACCCTGAGTCGATACGCAAGGAATAGTTTGGTCGTTTACTCCTGTCTCCAATATGAGGGTGCTAGACGCGGAACCATGGAGCGGCTCTGAAGTGGCGACCTCTATTTCGATGTATTGACCGGCACGGTACGACCCATTTGGGGCGCGGGCCCGAACAGACGTAACCGTCGGGCTCAGTGTGTCAACCACGATATTCGTCTCGTATCCAAGTGAGCCGATGTCACCGGGACGTGGCAGTGTGACGTCGGACACATTTCCGGCGCGGTCTATAAATGTGTTCGTGCCCGGACTCGGATAGAGCAGCGCGGCCGATGACGTGTAGTCCAGTCGCGGCGTGTTCTCTGAAGCCGCAACCGTGTACGAGAACACTTGCGTCGCTGAACCACCTCCACTTACGTACCGAGCGGACGCCGTGCCAGACGAATTGAGGAGTATAGACGGATAACCATTCGCGAGATTCCAAAAGACCGGCTCGGAAAACGAGACGTTAATAGGCACGACGTCGCCGATGGTGGCGTGCGTCTTTGGATATTCAGCACTGACCCTAACGACACTCGCCGGAGATGTGTCGAGTATGAGGTTCTTATTGTAGGAGAGTGAATTAGCGCTGCCGGGCGCCGCAAGTGTGAGGACTCCGTCGTTACCCGCAAGGTCCCGAATAGTTCCCCCATTTGTCGTGAGAGCTTCCGATGAGAGGTAATCTAGGTCCTCCGATGTATCGCCGCTGGCGACCGTATACGTAAAAGTCAAAGAGCCGCTACCCGAGCCCGCGCCGTACAGCGCGAACCTATTGGCGACAGAGGTGGCGAGCTGAAGGCGCGGTTGACCAGACACATAGACCGTTTCCGAGGCTCGCACCTCGATTGAGAGTAATGTTCCGGCTTTATACGCTCCGTTCGTTGAGCTTGAGCTAACGAAGCTCACCTGTGGTGGAATGGTGTCGACCACTAACGCCTTTTGTCCAGAAAGCGAGTTAGCCGAAGCCAGGGAGGGCAGGGTGGTAACCGCCATATTTCCGGCGAGGTCATAGATAACTGCTTGATTGAGGTTAAATGAGGCGACCGACACGTAATTGAGTCGGGCAGAATTGTGGCCAGTTTCGATTGTGTAAGGGAAATCCAGGTTTGGGGTTCCGCTTCCACCGCTCATTGAGATAACCGCGTCAGTCGGCCCTGTTTCGAGCGTCATTTGAGGTTGTCCCTCAACGTACACGGTCTCTGAGAAAACAGCGCGAACGTTGAGCGTTTGACTAGCTCGGTAGGCTCCATTGGAGGTTGTTGAGGTAACTCTCGCGATCGTAGGCGCGATTGTGTCAATTACGATGTTCTTATTCGCCGCGAGAGATCCCGCGGTTCCAGGACAGGCAAAAGTGCGCGCGACATCGAAGCTCTCGGTGTTGGAATCTTTGATCGAGCCTCCGTTTAGGATGAGCGCGGGAAGAGCGGTATAATCGAGGTCCGCTGAGTTCTGACCACTCGCGACCGTATACGAAAACACTAAGGTAGGGGAGCCGCTGCCGCTGGTATAATTGACGGTCGCGATCGAGCCTGTGGCGAGTCTCATCTGAGGAGTTCCAGTAACTGTTACCTCCTCACTGAAAGACACTTGGATGGAGATCGTAGCACCGGCGCGATACGCTCCGTCCGGTGTAGAGGAAGACACGCTGGTGATCTTCGGGGCGTCTGTATAGAAGGTGACCTCAAGGGTATTTGAGCTGGCGACATTGCCATTACCGGCGCGATCCGAGGAGCGGAACGCGAGAACGCTCACCTGTACGGCGCCATGCGCGCGCGGCACGATATCAACGCGGTATGTCGTGCCGCTGCCCCTAAGGTTTGAGGCGCAGCCATTAACCACAGAGAGGCTGGCGAGCGAGAAGCCCGTCACTGGCTCTGAAAAGACGATGTCTACCGGGATCGCGTCGAGAGGTGTTTCCCCGGATACCTCAGAGGAGAGTAGCACTGAGGGCTGCGAGGTGTCGATGATAACACTCGAGTTGGCTGAGAGCGATCCGCTCGCGCCCGGAGCGGCGAGTGTCAGCACGGCGTTGTTGCCCGCCGCGTCACGAACTGATCCCGACGAGAGAGTCAAACTATTAGCGGAAAGATACTCGAGGTCCTCCGAGGAATGGCCGCTCTGAATAGTGTAAAGGAACGTTAATCTCGTTGTTCCCGATCCGCTGGTATAGGAGACGCTAGCGTCGAAAACTCCCGTCTCTAGCTCGATGTTCGCTACAGCGCTGGTCGCGTAGACCGCCTCTGAGAAGTTAACCTGAATCGATATCTGCTGTCCGGCCCGATACGCGCCAGTGGATGGAGACGACGCTACGCTCACAACCGTTGGAGGTGTTACATCGTACCGAGTAGAGAGCGTGGCGCTAGCGTTGCCATTTCCAGCGGCGTCCTGCGCCGCGCTTTGCGGAATTATTACGGTAATAGTTCCCTCTGAGCTGGGAAGTATCTGTGCCTGAAAGTTCAACCCCGCGCCGGAGAGCGATTGGACCGCGCCATTAGTGACCGTGACGTCCTCCGCTGAAAAGCCGCTCACCATCTCGGACCACACGATATCGACCAGTATTGGTGAAGACTTAGTTACAGCGCCCGCTGGCGTAGAGAGCGTGGCTGAAGGAAGTGTTGTGTCGATCGTTATGTTCTTCGACGCTCCGAGCGAGCCCGCGGCTCCTGGGCTCGGAAGCGTAAGCGAAACGGGGGTTCCAGCGCGATTCTTGATCGTGCCCCCGTTAAGAGCGAGAGCGCTTGCGCTCACGTAGTCGAGATCTGCCGTGGTGTGTCCGGCCGCGACGATATAGGTGAACTGAATTGTTGGGGAACCGCTACCAGCGGAGTATGAGACCGCGGCATCTACCGCTCCGGTTTCAAGGGTCAATCTCGGTGTGCCCGTTACGATCACATCCTCTGAGAAGGTCACGTCAATCACGATTACGGCACCCGTCTTGTACGAGCCGTTGGTGACACTTGACGTGACCGCAGTGATAGAGTCGGCGAGCGCTGGATTAGGGAGCGCGAAACCTAAATTGGCGAATAGGAGCATGTGCAGAGCTATCTTATTCGCCCTCACGCTCATACGTTCTCGCAACCCACGGACTGGAGAAGGAGCTCGCGCCAGTGGTCTGAAAACCTTTGTCATCGAGACTCCGCTCAAGAGGAAACGACTCCGCCGACCCACCCGAGAAACGCGCCAAGCCCGATTCACCGAAAACAACTCGCCGCGCGAGACTATGCGTGAGATGGACTCTTGGTTTTGATGAGGCGCGCGACATAAAGGCTTCCAGGCCACGTTTGGGGCGAAAGAATCTCGCGGAAAAGTCTACGGAAAGTATAAAACAGTCCATTCGCGACTAAAAACAGGAGATTGAGACTCTCACCGACTCATGCCGCCCAACGATTGCGCGGAAGGCTCAATTTTCTGGTGCAATTCACCTCATTTAATGTCACTCGTAGGGCGACTTGTCGGCGAACGAAAGAAGGACGTGAGGTGAGCATGGCTTTCATGGAGGACAGATCAATCTCGAGGCGGGGGGCAATCGCGACGTTCGCGAGCCTTAGTGGAGTTTGCTTCGCCGTGGATCGTGACGCGGCGCAGGCTCAAGAAGTGGACAAGCAGCGAACGCCATACGCCGCCCCGGAATGGCAGACCAGCGCTGACTATCAGTACTTGCGAACCATGCCGACATGCAAAGCGACTCGCTATTCGCAGGGGGTTCCTAAGACCTGCGCCTCTAAAATCTTTGTGGATAGCGACGGATCCATACACCTCAAAACCCTACCCTTTCTTGAGCGTAGCGGATGGATGAATCGTTGGAGGACAGCGACAAAAAGCGTGGTTCCTCAGGTAAAAAACCCTACGTATACTGACCCGGACGTCCATCCCTCGCACGGCTCAGGAGTGCTTTTAGCGGCGGGCAACCATGAGAAGTCCCACGAGATCTATTTATCCAACGAGCACACCTTTCGAGCCGCTCGATGGCAGCTTGAGGATAAGGCGATCTATGACTGGCACTATGATCTCGGTGTTATGTCCGCCAAGCATCTAACGCCGAATCCTACCGACCGCGCTCATCCCCCGCGGGGGCGCCTCGCTGACGAATCAATCACAAACGCCAACCTCTGCTTACGGTCTGTGGAGATTGTTGGTTTTGGCTCTGACCTTTTCAAGTTTGTCGGAACTCCCTTTAAGCTTCCCTTCTATATCAATGAAACTTTCCCGACCCTCGAGCGCTCGTCGCGGCAACACCTTCTCTTCGGTATTAAAATTCCTCGCGGCTTTCTACGACAGATATCCGAGATCGGTGGAATGTCGGGGAGCCCAATCGTGCTGGAAGGAACGCACGACGTGGTCGGGGTTTTATGTCGCGTCGCGCAGTGCCTTGAAGGGGCCGAGCCGATACCGTACCTCGTATTCACCGGCCCTAACGAAGTGCGCACGATAGTAGCTCGAGCAGAGGCCTCGCTCGCCCCATAAACCCTCCTTGCGGCGTCCTGTAGTGCCCAGAGCATGCTCAAGGGATAAATCACTGAAATAAAACAATATTAAGTTCGCAATTATGGCAGCAAGTGGCTCTCTCCCCCTTGTGTACGTATCGCCTTCCGCCGTTAATCCGACTCTCCACAAAGCCAGCTCGGTTACGTGCATTCAGCCATCGCTCCTGCTACCCTTAAGCGCGATGTCGTCTAACTATAATCGAAAAGACCATCTCTATCAGAAGGCCAAGGACGAGGGGTATCGATCCCGCGCCGCCTATAAGCTTAAAGAGATCCAAGCCACGTATAAAATCATGCAGCCCGACTCACGTGTGCTCGATGTAGGCGCGTGGCCAGGGGGTTGGACCCAAGTGGCGCTCGAGTATCTCGGCCCCAAGGGTACCGTTACCGGTATCGATCTGCAGTCGGTCGATCCGATTGATGATCCTCGATGCGCGTTGATTACGGGAGATGCTCGAGACCTTGAGACGTTTCTGGGAACATCTGAGCCCTGCTTCGACTGCGTGATCTCAGACATGTCCCCAAAACTCACAGGTATTAAAGAAGCAGATCAAGCGGGAACCGTAGCATGCGCCGAACTCGCGCTGTATGTCGCCCAGCAGTATCTCACACAAGGAGGGAACTTCGTCGCTAAGGTTTTTAAGGGCGGTCAGGTTGAAGGGTTTGTCAAATCAGCCCGCCCAATGTTTAATAAGGTGGTGCGCTCCGAACTCGCGTCCACTCGAAACTCCTCCAATGAATTTTACGTCATTGGATTAGGATTCAAACGATAGTACCTATCCTTCCAGCATGAACATTCTCGATACCATAGAGCGATTCGGCAAGTTTCTTATCGACACCACCGAAAGGTGGGGGCGTTCATGGATCTTTTTAGCTCGATCGCTCGTCGCGCTCATTCGGCCTCCGTACAGACCCTACCTTTATCTCACACAGATGTCCCAGATCGGCGCCAATTCAGCGGTGGTAATCGCGCTGATAGCCGTGTTTACCGGCGCCGTTCTCGCGGTTCAAGGTGAGTACACCCTCTCGAAGTTCGGCGCTAACGCGTACACCGGACCGATGGTCGCCTTAAGTCTCATCCGCGAATTAGGGCCCGTGCTCACCGCGCTCATGGTGATCGGTCGAGCGGGATCCGCTGTGACGGCCGAGCTGGGTATTATGCGCATTACGGAGCAGATCGACGCGCTCCGTTCCATGGCTGTGGACCCAATCAAGTATCTGATGGCCCCGCGCCTGTTCGCCGGTCTTGTCGCGATGCCTCTTCTCTGTGGCCTCTTTAACGTCCTTGGAATCTTTGGCGGCTACGTTGTGGCGGTTGGCTTACTGGGCTTAAGCGCGGGCACCTTCATGAGTCAAATCGAGGCGGCGGTGGATCTCGTCGACATCACCTCGGGCTTCATTAAAGCCGGGGTGTTCGGGCTCATCTTCGGATGGGTGAGCTGCTACAAGGGATACACCTGTGGCTTCGGAGCCCAAGGAGTGAACAAGGCCACGACGCAATCTGTGGTTACCGCCTCAGTGGCGGTATTGATTGTCGACTATTTCCTTACGAGCGTCCTGACGCGCGTATTCATGCAGTAGCCCATGATATCTGTACGGAATCTCCATAAACGATTCGGCTCGCAGGTGGTGCTCAACGGGGTGAATCTTGAGATCGAGCCAGGCAAGACCACCGCCGTAGTGGGTCCTAGTGGTGTCGGAAAGTCTGTGCTCCTTAAACTTATTATGGGAATCATGGTCCCAGATGAGGGCGAGGTGGTTATTGGCGGGCATAACATGACCGCGGCCAGATCTGAGCGTTCTAAAAACGAGATACGAAACGCTCTTGGGGTGCTTTTTCAATCAGCGGCTCTCTTTGATTCACTGACTATCTATGACAACATCGCCTTCTCATTGCGAGAGCGAATGGGCTTAAGCGCTACAAGGGCACACGCCAAGGTACTATCGATGGCAGAGTCCTTAAGCCTAACTTCTTATCTTAAAAACTTCCCGGAGCAGGTCTCAATTGGCATTCGAAAGCGAGTTGGCATGGCCAGAGCGCTAATCAGTGAGCCTAAGGTGCTTCTCGTCGATGAGCCGAACACGGGGCTAGACCCTCTGGACGGACAAGAGGTGTACGATTTGATAAACGCGTGTAAAAATCAGTGGGGATTCACGGGACTCGTTATCAGCCACGAGCTTCCTGAGGTGTTTCAAGTTTCCGATCGGGTTGCGATGATCCTCAACGGTGGGATAATCATCGAGGGCACCCCGGCGGAACTAGCCGCGTCAGAGAATCCCGCTGTACAGCAGTTCCTCAATGGGAGAACGGATGGACCAATCAAAATTCAGTAACACAAACCAGTCAACACAGCTCGCTGTGCCAAAACGAACGTTCTCACTCGAGCTGATAGTGGGCATATTCGCCGCTGCTGGAGTTGGGGCGGCAGCCTATCTGGCTGTGGGCCTGGCGGGTCTTGAGCTCGGCACCAGCAACACTTATACAGTCTACGCTGAGTTCGATAACATCTCGGGTCTTAAATACGGAGCCTCAGTGGAGATCGCTGGAGTTCCGATCGGCGCCGTCTCCGATATAACGCTCAAGGACCCCGTCGCGAGAATAACCCTGAAGCTAAATAAAGACGTGAAAATCAAGGATGATGATATCGCCTCGATTCGGACCAAAGGCATTATCGGCGATCGATACGTTAAGATCTCTCGCGGGGGCTCCGACACCTACATCGCTCCCGAGGGCACGATTATCGAGACAGAATCAGTGGTTGATCTTGAGGACGTAATCGGAAAACTAATACACAACTTTACGGGCGAAAAGGACGAGGAGAAGGGATCCTCAACCGAAAAATCTAAGGATGACAAAAAGAGCTAAGTTGGTTTAGCGAATCGAAACCATACAGAAATTAAGGAGAGACTCTATGTTGAAGAAAATCGCTTTCATCGTCGCCATGATACCGTGCCTCGGTCTGCTTCAACCGAGAGCCGCGTTCGCCGAAACCTCGCCCAAAGCCGATATGCAGCAAACCATCGATCAGATCATAAAGATCGCGTCAGCGCTGCCTGGTGAGGAGAAAAAAATAGAGCGGCGCCATAAACTACGCGAGCTCATTAATCCAAAGTTTAACTTCGCCGAGATGTCAAAGCGCTCTCTCGGGTCGAATTGGAACGATCTGACCCCTCAAGAGCAAGCAGATTTCACGAACGTATTCTCTGAACTCCTCGCGCGCACCTATCTCTCAAAAATTGAGACGGTAAAGCCGGGCATGGTTACGGTGGAAAGCGAGCAGGTTGAGGCGCCGCGCGCGGTCGTGAAGACCATCGTCGTCAGCAAAGGAGACACGTTTCCGATCGATTACAAGCTTATGCTCCTTAATAACTCGTGGCAGGTCTACGATGTGGTAATTGAGAACATCGGTCTCGTCGCCAACTATCGCAACGAGTTCTCTGGCATCATAAGAAAGGAAAAGTTCGCCGGCCTCATGGAACGTTTACGAAAGAAAGTAGAGTAGACGTAAGATCCAGATGTCCATGACACTTCAAGAAGTTCTGCAATCATATTCCGCTGGCCCAACTACGGGCGTGTTTACCGATGGTGGATGCCAGCCTAACCCAGGCCCAGGCGGGTGGGGCTATGTTCACGTCGTCAACGGCGAGATCATCAATCAAGAGCATGGCTATTCGCCTGAGACCACAAACAACAGGATGGAGCTAACCGCGCTCATACGTGCCTTCACATACCTTCCGAGTGACGCCGACATTGAGATTCACTCAGATAGCCAACTGTGCGTCAAAACCGTCAATGAGTGGGCGGCATCATGGGAAAAGCGCGGCTGGAAGCGGAGCACTGGGCCGATCGCCAATCTTGAGTTGGTGCAGGAGCTCTATGCGCTTCATAAGGCAAAACCAAGGATTCGCCTGTGTTGGATTAAGGCTCATAACGGATGGCTCTGGAATGAATATGCCGACTCTCTCTCCACCGCTTGGACGCGGCAGCAAGTTTAAGATTGGGCGCTTCGCCCTCATTCTAGCTATCTCTAGTCTTGCGGGGTGTTGCGCGCGCGTCTCAATGCTCGATATCGGCCCGCTCTCGTCCGCCCCAACGACGCTGGTGACGGTTACCGCTCACCGAGGCAGTCCTGTGAGGAAGCGATTTCCCGACAACTCAATTCCCGCGGTGCGCGCGTCAGTTAAAGAGGGCATCCCCTTCATTGAGCTTGATGTACGCGCGTCGAACGACAAAGAGCTTTTTCTTTTTCATGACGGAAGCTTTCGCTCCGACAACTCATTCGCCCCGCCCGATTCGCGTGGAAGGCCGGTTCACTCTCTCAGCGGCGCGGAGCGCCGCTCGGTCTTTCTCGATAGAGCTAAGACGGTATCCATACCTCTTCTTAGCGAAGCGCTCGACGAGATTCGCGGTTCGCGGAGCTCTGTACAGCTCGATCTAAAGCAGGAATCCGACCAACTCGCGCTCGCTGTCTTCGATCTTCTCAGTCGTCGCGACCAGATTGATCAGGCCTTGGTACAGATACGAACGCCCGAACGGGCTCGCCTGATCCTCACGTCATATCCACGCGCCCGTATTCTTGGACGGTGTAAGGACATGAAGGCACTTCGAGAGTTTCTATCGCTCAAGCCAGAGTTCGTCGAGTTAGAGCGTTGGGCCAGCTCGGAAGCGATTGAGATCTCTCACCGTGCCGGTGTCGCCGTTACCGCGAACGTCGCGAGCTCTCGACTCGACGAGCCCGCCACCTGGAACTATCTTCGCTCGCGTGGATTCGACGGTATTATGAGCGACCACGCGCAAGAGCACTGCCGTGATAAAGCCTGTCTGCGCTCCAGATAGTCGTAGTCGAGAGTTGAGAGCTTGCGTGCCTACCGGACCGCGGAGCTTCTAGCTCCGCTAAGAGGCGTGCCCGTCAGCGCGGCCATTAGATTAAGGAACGTAGTAGGTCCACAAGAGGTGCTGCCCATACTTGTGGCTATAAGTCTTGAGCTCTCCGTCTGGATAAAGCTGCACAAGCTTATCTTTGAGCGCCTCCTGGTCCGGTGATATGATCCATGCAAACGGTCTTTGTCCACATTGATCCGCGACCTCGACCGCCGGTCGAGGCCCGAGCTCTCTGAGCGTATGGCCTTGTCCGAAAAATTGCATCTCGAAGGCGTTAACGTGGGGGTCGAATGAGCTCCTCACCCCACACACGACGGTGTTTTTCGGCAAATTATAAACGAATCGCCCCGCCCAATCGAGCCCGGAGGCATCACGTCGAGCCGACAGAGCATAGGCGTCCCACTGGCGATATCCAACAAGAGCGACAAGTCCCGCGAATGCCGCATAAACAACAGGAGTGACAACACGCCACTTCTTCGCGCCCGCTTTCGAAACACCGCACAGCCGCCCACCAGCCGAGACAAGCTCAGCGCCCGCCTGACACACGCCCAACATACCCATAGCCGCCCACAAACATCCGGCGAACATTAAGAAGATGAGCTTTGGCCAATACGGTATGTTGTGGAAGAGCATCTGACCGAGCCCAAGGACCATCGCGCACACCAAAAGATTCAAAACTATCGCTGGGCTGCGTCGCCACGACGCGATCGCGGTCCCCAAACCGAGCCACAGAAAGGGAGCTATCAAAAGATCAAAGAGCGCTCTATCGATGGTGATCTGAGGACTCGTATCGCGCATTACCTGTGGTGTCAAAAGCACACGTCGCGCCTGAAACTCAAGAACAGACATGAGCGTTGGAAGCTTCTGCGCCTTAGAGGCCTCGTACAACGTCTGCACATTCAGGTAGGAGCTATCTCTCCGATTCGATTGCTCCCACATATCTCTCTTAATCTGCATGTCAGCGAGATTTGGGCCAACTACGACAATTGCCCCGATCACGAACAAGATCCAGCCGTCTAGCGATCGCGTAAGGGCGGTTCGGCGGTTACGTAGCAAGTAGATCCCGAACAGCGGGAGTACCACCAGGAGGACTCGAACCGCGAGATAGAGCTGCAAGCTGAAACAAAGCGTCATTCCC
Source organism: uncultured delta proteobacterium (assembly GCA_903904735.1). GTDB lineage: Bacteria > Bdellovibrionota_C > UBA2361 > UBA2361 > OMII01 > OMII01. The sequence continues at coordinate 5,886 of CAIVDM010000031.1, read as the reverse complement.
GCCGCGCCAATCGCCCATGCGCGTTGTGAGCGCACGCCATGCGTTAATAGTAAAAACCCGAAAACAACGAATGTCCACGGATCAATGTTCATGATGTGGCGTGAGAAGTGGATGTGTCCAGCGTGCACGGTCAGAAGCGCCGACGTAAGGGCCGCGAGGCGGTGCGAATCAAAGGAACGCCACACTAAGAGATATGAGCCCGTGACCATCGCTGTTCCTAAAATCGCCTCGGGTAGTCGTGTCCCGAAGATATCAGGGGCGGTAAACCACGAGGAAATCTTAAGAAACACGAGGGCAATTGCCGGGATTCCATAAACTCCAAGCCCTGGAACAATCCAAGACGACGGGGAGAAATTGATCCCAGCGTATAAAATAGCCCCGATGTTATCAGCGTTAAATTGTGCTGGCGTATCAACTATGTCGTATAGACGTATAGCTCCCGCCACCACCGTGATCACGGCGAGAGTAAGGTAATTCCAGAGTGTGAACCTTGGAGATCCCTCATACTGGGGCTTCTCTCGTTCGAAGAATCGCGTCATGACGAGCGCGGCGGCGCACAGGGCCATGCTAATCCACCACGAATATTTCGCGGGCTGTTCCGGGCTTTCGTACGTGGCGAAATGCTGGAGATTCGAATATCTCCAGAACGCCAAACTCATGAGCACCGCGGCGTATATCGCGTAGCGAAGCCCTCGTCGCCCACCATGAAAGAGATTGTACGAGCCTTGTGCCGTCGACCGCGAAGACTTCCAACTCCATTCTAGCCTTGGCGCCGCCAAGCCAAAGAGCGCCGCGGCGCATAAAGACAATGAGAGGCCGATATAAGTGCCAGTCATCGCTCCCGGACCCGAGAGCCAAGTAGCCTGAAACGGCTCGCCTACTAAGACCGCCTGACCGAGGAACGCCCCACACACGGCGACTATACATCCAAGCGCTTTCACAATTCGCGCCCAGCTCGCGGGCGATGACGACGCTTCACAACACGTAGTCGCCGACGTTGGCGCTGAATCATTCGCGCGCTGCGCCAAGCTTAGTTCCTGCGCCGCTACCTCCAGTGGAACTGTGACCCGCGAACCGTTGAACATATCTACTCACTATTACGTTGCGTCAACGGTCGCTAGCCGTGCTTCTCTATTTTTACGATTAGTATTCCAAGCCCCCATGGCGACATCACATGAGCCGTCGCCTCTGGGTTAATTCGTCTCGCCACCTCAAGTATCTCCCCTTTCTTGAAGAATACCTGTTCGGTCCATGGCCAGATGTTGTGGCACCTCGTGGCGCGCGAGATCTTGTACCAAACGGTAGGATACGAATATCGATACGGCACTCCCGCGATTACACGTCCACCGACTTTACAAACTCGATACTCCTCTCGAAGGATCTCCTCGTAGTTTGGGAAGTGTTCATGGAGCCCCTGACTCCATACAACATCAAATGAACCGTCCTCAAAAGGAAGCGCGAAACAATCCCCCTGGATGAATCGAGCGTTTGGAACTCTCATCGTCCCAGCGCGTCTTGTCGCGCCTTCGAGCGCGGCCTCTGAGATGTCCAATCCCACAGCCTCATGGAATGATGGCGCGAGGTCACAGAGCAGACTAGCTGTGCCGCATCCAATCTCTAGAAAACGTTTATCCGCGCCAGAGTAGGGGGAAATCTCTCGTTTAAGGTACCGGTTGTAAAACTTTCTGCCTACACCGATAGCGCGCTGCGTCGGGCTCTGCCATACCGCGTTCCACTCTATTCTGGCTTGCTCGGCGGTCTTGGTTTCCATGCTGGCCTACGATGTTGGTTTGACAGCGCTACTTGTAAGGGCAAATCGATATTTTGTGCGCGCCACATCCACGGAGGAGAAACCATGCGCGCTTAGGGCACCCCTGAGTGAATCCTTGGTATAGCGATTAGGGTGCATATCTTTCCGAGAGAATCCTCGGCATCTCGCCACTGCCTCAAGAAACGTGCTCTCGACGAGCGGAAGAGTCCAGTCACCATAGTTTGGTGTGCTAAGCCAGAGGATACCACCTGGCGCGAGCGCGGCTTTGAAGAGCGGAAAGTACATATCCATCTCGGTGATATGCTCAATCACCTCTTTTCCAGTGATGAAATCAACGCTCCCTGAATGTCGCTCCACCACTCGAGCGAACTCCTCCGCTGATTGACAAGTATAGGCGTACGATCCCGCTTGGCTCGCCGCGATAGCGTCCATCGTAGGCTTTAGTCGGAGATCTTGATCGACCAAGATAAATCGAGTGTCGGCGGGATACATCGCGCGCTCGTGAAAATAGCCGCATCCGAAGACCAAAACCGTGAGCGGTCGAGGGCGACTCGCCTTCACGCGCTCTAGTGTGTCCGCCATGCTCTTCTCAATCGGGTGGTGATAGATAGTAAAAGGCCAGCGAACCACGAGCTCGTGGTTCGCGTAATAATCAACTTTCTCTACAGTATCGCTCGACGACATCGCCTTTCTCCAAAGTCATTGCTGCTATTGGTGCCAGTAGTTGGGGGGAGGTTAAATCAGAATACTGGCAAAATCAGAGTGTTACTACACAGTTTCTATGATGCGGCGTGCTCTACCACAGATTCGTTCGTCTGTCGCAAACGAGAGTTTGCCCCAATGGATACGATCGACTCTGCTTGCCCCACCGGCACGCCGCATGTGATGTACGGCACCGTACCATTAATAGTTCGCGTGGGGATCTCACGAGCGATAAGTTTACGAGCAATCGACACGACCGTATTCGCGGAGATCGACTTAATGCAAGCGCCGTCGTTGCAGCGTGAGCTTTTGTGATTCAATGCCGAAATGCACGGACTACAGTGGAAAAATGTGTAAAGAACCACCGACTCGCCGAGTGGCCCGTACATGAACGGACTGTCGGTGCTAAAAATCCCGAGTATCGGTGTCGCCGTGAGTGAGGCGAAGTGAAGTGGCCCATTATCGTTGCCTATTAAGAGCTCAGATATAGAGAACAACTCGATTAACTCCTGCAGCGATGTAGTGGTGCCACACAAGTTTCGTACGCGCGGTCCGCCGATCATAAGCTCTAGCTGAGAACAGATCGGTCGATTCGACTCAACCCCAATAATAGCGATGTGCCGCTCCAGCTTCTCATCCAAAAGCGCGCGCGCCACATGAGCGTACGACTCAACTGGGTAATTCCTTATCTGAAGATTCGCGCCCACATCGGGACAGATGACCACCAGCGTATCTGTGACAGAGAGTTGAAGTTTCTCTCGCGTCGCCGCCGCGCGCTGTGGCGTGACTTGATACCGCGGTAGTTCAAGTTCACGCGGATCCAAACTACCCTTGAAGTTTGGATAGTGTTGCTGGCGTGAAAAGGCGACCTTCGCGAGGGCGAGAAAATTAAGGGCGATGTGCGCGTTCTGATTGAAGCTGCAGGGCGCGTCGATCAACGTGCTGCCACGATATAACCCCTCATACTCATATCGAAAGAAGCCCGCGATACGCTTCGCTCCCGCGAGCACTGAAAGTATAACTGAGATACGCGAGAACTTCTCAAAATCGATGGCCAGATCGACGCCAATAGAGCGAATCGTCACGATTGCCCTTAACGCTGACGCGCCAAACGACCAAAGGCTTTTTCCGTCTAAACAGATAATCCTCTCAGGGTCGATGAGACCTGAGAGATCCCACGAGTTCCTGTTTCCTTTGCTCGTGAGAACATAGATCTGGGCATCGGGGCGCTCTTTGAGAATGTGGCGAATGGTCGGAATGATCATGATCGACGCGCCCATCTCGAAGAGCTCGATCAATAGTATCTTCTTGGCCAAAGGATCATAGGGGCGAACTCCTCGGAACCATGAAAGCATCCAGCACAGGAGTGTTCCGATGTAGCGGTCCAATAATCGTAAAAGCTTAGATTCTTTCATGAGTTAGAAGAGACTAGGCGAGCGTCTCACATTGCGCATCCATAAAACTTCCCTGCAGAGTTTGATGACGGCGGCGTTAGCTTCTGTTCGGTAAAAGTTGTAACTACCTGTAGTCTGCAAGGAGTGAGGGCATGCTGACTGACACCAGTCTACTAATTACCTGAAAGCTGCTCGACCGTATCAAAATCCTCAGCTGATAGAGGCTCTATACCCACGATATGGTCTAGCGATAATCCTGGGGCGGGAGGAGTCAGCTTTAGATCGCCTTCGCCTGGATCTCCCGCGCTGCATGGAAAGTTCTCTAGTGCGCTTCTACCGAGCACGAGGACGAATCCGCGGTGAACCTTATCGAGAGAGAGATTTATCCGAGACAACTCTCTCTGAGAGACTCCTTGCTGAGAAAGAAGCTCTAATCCCCCGAGATCTTGTCCATCCGCTATCGCCTCTCTACCACTAGCCACTCTCCAACCCTGTGGGCTTTGAAGATCGACGCCCATCAACGCGGCACAGAACGCCGCCTGAGAGAGATTCCTCGCGTACCAGGACGCCCCCGTGTAGGCCTCCTGATCTGCCTTCTTGGGATCGGCATCTAATTGAAAGATTCCCTTGTCCTGTAACTCGACGTGCGAAAGAGGATAAAAATAGAGGTGCCCAGCACATCCTTTCGACCGCCCGAGCGGGATATGTCCCGTTTTCATCGCGATTATGAGGGAGGCAAGTGACGTTCCGTGATATCCAATGCCTTCTGAAAGCTTGTCGCGCCCTATGGCGACGAGATCGGCCACCTGTCGCACGTACTCCGGCACAAGTTGATGACCGCGGATAAGCAGCTCATTTGATACAGGCGCACGATCTATTTTTGAATTGAGTCGCTCTAACATACAACTAGACCACCACTGAGTTATGGTCCTGCGCTAATTGTAAGTGCCCTTAAGCGCGCCTCTTAACAGGAATTCAAGTACCTAGGCTTTATGTCATCCCACTTCTGCCGCAACCCGCGTCATACGTTGATGTCTCAAAAGCCCATGGCCATAACGGGCCTTTTTCCGTCTACAAGCTCGTACGCTCGTGATACTGTCTTCATCTAGATCCTATGCTGCCGACACCCTCAGAAATCATTCGACACCTCCTTCCACATCTCGCCACCGCGGCCGCGTACAGCTCATATATCCAAAACAGGGTAGGGGAACACTCCGCTAAAGAGGGAGCCACTTCTTTCCACCAAGCCCTCTCTGACGCCGATCTAACTATTCAGAGCTATATTGAGGTGGTAATGCTCGCGCGCTTCCCAGAGCTGAGCTTTTTCTCAGAGGAACACGAGCAATCACTGAATGTAAAATACTTCCGTCCCGACGCGGATCTTGAGGTGCTGCTCGACCCGATTGATGGCACTCGGTGTTACCTCGATAATCGACAGCACTATCAGATCATCGTCGCTATTCACGACCATGCGGAATTGGTCGGAGCGCTTCTGTACCAGCCACGACTCGATAGTTGCTATATAGCCACGAAGGGAGAGGGTGCCTACGTTCTCACTCACTCAGAAGCGTCGCTCGGAGCGCGCGGAACGCGCATCACTCTTTCCAATACCTCTGGGCCCGTTCTCATGTTCAATCAACCTGAGATGTACGCAAAACTGGCGCCGCTTTTTGACGCGCGCGATATCATCACCGAGTACGCGACAAACCCCGGTCACTACAACTCATCGGATATTCTTCAGGGCAAGGCGCTCGCGAGCATTAGCTCACCGTGTCAGGCCATCGACGGCGGTGCTATCGCGCTCATCGCCAAAGAGGCGGGAGCTACTGTCACAGACTTTTCTGGAAAGGAGATGGGTAACTTCCGCGAATCTCCAAAGCGAATCGTGCAGAATGTCCTCGTCTCAACCTGTCCGCGCGCGCATCAAAAGATTCTCTCGGCGATTCAGGGTTAAGGAGGGTCGGCGTGTCGCCGACCGCGACCCGTAGAAACTGTCGCGGTGAGCCCAGCGTCCTCGAT
>CAIVDM010000030.1 GCA_903904735.1 uncultured delta proteobacterium | reverse complement strand
CTGGGACATTCCTCTTCACCTTTTTCTTTTTAGCTCCTGCTGATGTAGCTGCGCGTACGTCTGCCACAAAACTCCTTACAAGCGTCTATATAAATTAATTATTAGGTCTTCGTTGCTGGCTTCTTACCAGTAACAGGCGCGCGACGTGGTCCCTTCCGAGTGCGACCATTCGTGCGTGTGCGCTGCCCACGAGCCGGAAGATTTTTCCGGTGACGAAGTCCGCGGTAGCAACCGAGATCCATCAAACGCTTCAGAGAAGCCTGAATCTCTCGACGAAGGTCTCCCTCTACTTTCTCACGTCGCTCAATTACTTTACGGATCTTGTCGACCTGCTCCTCTGTGAGAGCGTCAGTGCGCACATCTTGAGGGATACCTGTCTCCTCAAGAATCTGCTTCGACTTCGTAAGACCGATACCGTAAATGTACGTCAGCCCCTGAAGAACTCTCTTGTTTCGCGGAAGATCAACTCCTGCAATACGTGGCATGTATACTTACTCCTAACTTCTTACCCTTGGCGTTGCTTATGCTTAGGCGTTCGACTGCAGAAGACATAGATCTTCCCCTTGCGCTTAATGACTTTACAATAGCCACAGATTGGCTTTACCGACGCTCGGACCTTCACAGCTTCCTCACTCAATACTTTTGTCTTTTGCCCCCCACCATTCGAACACCCGTAATCCATGACTCGGACCCGGTTGCATAACAGCGGAGCTAGCAATTAGAATCGACCGGTTACGGTGGGTGGTCCGTTTGCACTGGAATCACCCCTACAACACTGGTCGTACTTACCTCAAAATACGCCTGCCTCTGACGAGGACATAGACCGATCTCAAGGACGCCAGATTCTACATATTTTCACGGCCTTTACAACCCCTGCCCCCCGGCTTTCTCCCTAGAATGCTAGAAGACCGACCGTAAATTCGCGCCCCGATATAGACAGAGGCACTGTTGTGAGGGGCGAAACACGCACAAGCCACGCAAGAGACTGATTTTACTCATTTTAAGCTTTTCAGTCAAAAGATGCGTGCTATACTCCTTGAAATAGCCGTTTCGCTCTTACCTTAGGTGCCTTTATGTCGACAGCACAACCTTCCTTCTCTACCATTAGCCCCAACGACGCCCTTGCCCTCAAGGGTCAGGCGCTCTTTTTAGACGTACGCACGCCGGCTGAGTTTGAGGATGCCCACATCGATGGCGCTACGTTGCAGCCAGTCACAGATCTGAAACCCTCCGAAGTTACTACGGCTCTCCATGGCAAGAGCTGCTGCGTTGTCGTGTGTGGCTCAGGCGGTCGAGCCACCAAGGCCGCTGAGCAACTTGCGGCGGCGGGCATCTCGGGTCTCCGCGTTCTCGAAGGAGGAATGAAGGCGTGGCGCGCGCAAGGTCTTCCAGTAGTAGAGGGAAAGAAGACGATCTCTATCGAGCGCCAAGTTCGAATCGGCGCCGGCTCGCTCGTCGTACTGGGATCCGTTTTAGCTCTCGTGATACATCCAGGTTGGATCGCCGTATCAGCTTTCGTCGGGGCGGGTCTTGTTTTCGCGGGTGTGACTGACACCTGCGGCATGGCTCTGGTCTTAGCGCGCATGCCATGGAACGCGAAGCCAAAGACTGCCTGCGAGTTTCGTCCGCAAGGTCCATCATGCGCGGCGTGAGCTTAAACGTCGTAAATAGATTGTGAGATGACGTAGCGCTTGGGAGGAAGTCGGATGCCTGTAACAATCACATTCCTTGGAGCGGCGGGAACTGTAACTGGATCGACGTATTTAGTCTCGGACGGTACCACCAAGATCCTGGTCGACTGTGGAATCTTTCAAGGGAACCGAGAATGGCGTCAACACAACTGGGACGACCCATCATTCAATTCGAGTGAGATCTCCGCCATCCTTCTCACGCACGCGCATATCGATCACATCGGCATGCTGCCTCGCTATCAGAAGTTCGGGCTGAACGCGCCGATATACTCCTCTCCCGCCACCGCCGAACTCGCCGAACTCCTACTTCTTGACAGTGGGCGCCTCCAGGAGGAAGAAGCGTCCTATCGATCCGAAACCGGGCGCTCTCGACATCATCCGCCACTACCGCTCTACACTGAGGCGGATGCTCAGGAGTGCGTCAAGAGACTTCGTCCCGTAGCGATCAATTCAGACGTGAATGTGTCTGCGGGCATTTCAGCGCGCTGGAGTCCGATGGGTCACATACTCGGGGCGTGCTCTCTGACCTTAGAACTTGGAGGTAAGCGTATCGTCTTCTCGGGCGATATCGGTCGCTACGGGGAACCGGTGCTTCTCGATCCTCAGCCAGTGCCGATGGGCGATCTTCTCCTTATCGAATCAACGTACGGCGACCGTCTGCACGATCACAGCCACGATGTGCATGATATCCTGGCGGACGTGATCAACAAGACAACCAAGCGAGGTGGCGTCACGCTCATCCCAAGCTTCGCTGTCGGTCGCACTCAAAGCCTTCTCTATTACCTGCGCGAACTAAAAGCGGCCAAGCGCATTCCTGACATCCCCGTTATCATCGATAGCCCCATGGCGAGCGACGCCACGCAGATATATCAGCGTCATGCCAACGAATACGATCAACAGGCTCGCGAACTACTGGCGCGCGGTTTCCAGCCATTTCAACTTCCTAAGATGTATTTTGTGCGAGGTCGTGATGAGTCGATCGCGTTAAACTCCATTCAAGAGCCGATGGTGTTGATTTCCGCCAGCGGAATGCTCACAGGCGGACGTATCCTTCACCACCTCAAACACCGCGTGTCAGACCGCAGGAACACCGTGCTTTTCGTCGGGTTTCAACCACCGGGCTCTCGAGGCGACTGGCTCAAACAGGGCAACTCATCACTGCGCCTCTTTGGTGAGGAGGTATCGGTTGGCGCGGAGATAGCGGAAATTAGCGGTCTTAGCGCTCACGGCGACCGGGATGAACTATTGAGGTGGTGTCGATCGTGTCCTGGCACCCCCTCAAGCGTGGGGGTAGTGCACGGAGAGCCTGAATCGGCTCAAGCCTTCGCCGCGACCCTGCGCTCAGAGCTGGGTTGGTCAACGTTCGTGGCAGCCTACAAACAAACTATAACTGTATAGGCCGCCGGAAATTCGACGCTTTTATCACACCAAACTTTCTCTCTCTTTGGGTAAGGCGTGTATTCTGGCGTATCCTATGTCCGTTGTGCGAAAAAATCGTCCGATCCAAGTTGTTTGGTTTAAACGTGATCTGCGAGTGGTTGATCATCAACCACTCGCGCTGGCGGCGCTGGCAGGACCTACCCTACCCTTGTATGTCTTTGAGCCCGAGGTGTGGAACTCGCCAGACATGAGCGCGCGTCACAGGTGGTGGGTCACCGAATCTGTTCAGGAGCTGCGCGACTGCCTAGCTGAGCTTGGTCAACCGCTTGTCGTGCGTTCTGGAGACATCATATCCGTCTTAGAAGATCTTCGACCGCGGCTCGGAACGTTCACCCTGTGGTCACATGAGGAAACCGGAAACGGACAAACCTACCAACGAGATCGACAGGTCCTCGCCTGGTGCCGAGCGCACAACATCGCGTGGAATGAGCACAAACAGTTCGGTGTTGTCCGTCGATTAAAGAGTCGTGACAAGTGGAGCAGCCACTGGGAAGACTTTATGACCACGCCTCCCATGGCTCGAGCGAATTCATTGCGACCTGTTGAGGTCGATCTCGGGCAACTCCCAGGATGCCCCGCGGATTTTACCCCCTCCGGTCTTCACCAGCTTCCAGGGGAGCGTGCCGCTCACACATGTTTGCGCTCGTTCCTTCATATGCGCGGCGAGGGTTATTCGGGGGGAATCTCAAGTCCGATTAGCGCGGCGACTAAAGGTTCGCGTCTTAGCCCCTACCTCGCATGGGGCAATATCTCAATGCGAACCGTTGTGACCCACACACGGCAGCGCCAGCTTGAACTTCGCGCGCTCTCTCCCGTCGAGCGAGGGGGGTGGCTTCGCTCTCTGCGCGCCTTCGATTCGCGCCTGCATTGGCATTGTCATTTCATCCAGAAACTAGAATCTGAGCCAGAGATCGAGTTTGAGTGCTTCGTTAGATCCCTTAATCAGATGCGCTCACAGGTGGGCAACGAGGATTATCTCCGCGCGTGGCAGAGTGGCTCCACGGGCTATCCATTCGTCGACGCCTGTATGCGCCACCTGCGGGCGACGGGATGGATCAATTTCAGGATGCGCGCGATGCTGGTGAGCTTCGCGGCGTACGACCTGTTTCTCGATTGGCGACTCTTCACTCATTTTCTCGCTCAGCAATTTCTTGATTACGAGCCGGGGATTCATTACCCCCAAATCCAGATGCAGTCCGGCACGACTGGTATCAACGCTATTCGCGTCTATGATCCAGTGAAACAAGGATATGACCACGACCCATGTGGCGATTTCACTCGAACCTGGGTTCCAGAGCTGGCTAAGATTCCCGGCAAACTCATTCATGAGCCCTGGAAACTCTCGCCTCTCGAGCAGCGTGAGACCGGCTTTACGCCGAACACTTCATACCCCTCGCGCGTCGTTATTCACCAGGAAGCGATTCGACACGCCAGAGAGATCCTGACCGCGTTTCGTCGAAACGCCGCCACAAAGGAACTCGCTCAAGAAGCGCTGCGAAAACACGGCAGTCGAGCCAAACGCCGCCGAGTTTCCTCATCTCGCGAACCCGCGACTCTCACCTCCAATCAACTCTCACTTTTTTCAACGGGCACAGAACTATGAACTCAGATTCATCACCCACGAGAGATGACGTGGCGCGTCTTGTGCGGGGCAAGCGCTCAAAAAACCGAGTGGGAAGCCGTCAAATTAGACACCGCCTGCGCCAAGACGAACTGCGGCGCCTTACGGTCGCTCGGACTCGTGGCTTCTTAATCGTGACCTCCACTACGCGGAACGCGCTTCGTAACGCTTGGCATCTCGACTGTCGAGCTCGGCAGAGACCATGCGTCTTTGTTGAGCGAACAAGCTCCAACTTTATACTCACTGGAGAACACAATTCTCAGCCTTTACACGCGCAGCTAACTAATTTAAGCGCGGTGGGTCTTTTTGTGGAGTCACTGTGAGCTCACGCGCGGAAGCCCTCGCTCAATTACGAGACTTTATCCCCAGAGTTCCACGTTACGCGAAGACGCGAAACTACGTCCGTCCAGGGTATGAGGAGGTATCGAGACTATCGCGCTGGATCCGCTATCGTGTGATAAGTGAGGAAGAATGTGTTCAGTCAGTACTTGATAGTCACCCAGCGGAAGCCGCGGAGAAGTTCCTGCAAGAGCTTCTCTGGCGTGTTTATTGGAAGGGGTGGTTAGAGCTTCGTCCGTCCGTTTGGGATAGTTATCGCAAGGATCTGATCTCTCTCTCCTCAACACATAAAGACTCAGACTCCTATCAGCACGCCATCAACGGCGATACACAGCTATCGTTTTTCAACGAGTGGGTATCTGAGTTAGTGACGACTGGCTACATGCACAATCATACCCGTATGTGGTTCTCGAGCGTCTGGATCTTTACCCTGAACCTGCCGTGGCAACTCGGTGCGCGCTTTATGTATCACCACCTTCTCGACGGAGACCCCGCATCGAACACACTCTCCTGGAGATGGGTCGCTGGCCTGCACACGCCGGGGAAAATCTACGTAGCGCGTCCGGACAACATCGCCACTTATTCAGACGCGCGGTGGACTCCGAAACCAGCGGAACTACGCGTTGACCCAGCCCCGCCGCGACCCGAGACGCTCCTTCCGTTAGTAGAGCTCCCCCCTCTTAGTAGCGAAACGCCTCCAGAGGCTTCGCTAATCATTCTGCACGACGACGATCTGTCAGCCGACCTTTCAGGAGAGTTCGCTGGTCGCGGCGCTCACTATTGTGTATTCGCTCCATCACTGGTCGAGTCCTCTCGTCAGAAGATAGCCCTCATGTCTGAGCTGCGAGGAGACACCGCTCAACGAGTCCGAGGACCCCTAGTCTCCTCTGCCGAGGAGGTTTCCGTGTTGGCGCGGAAAGTAGGCTGCGACCGAGCGCATACAATGATGCCCAGGGTCGGATTCGAGCGCGACAGCGTAACTCGTCTATCTTCTGAGCTGCGAGCCTCAAGAATTCCAGTGGTCTACCACCGACGCGCATGGGACGAACGACTCATGCCGCACGCCCGAAGTGGGTTTTTCAAGTTCTGGGAGCGAATCAAGTCGTCGCTGTAGCTCCTGTTTTCTCTCAAAAGAAAAAATCAATCGATAGCAACTTTCTGAATCTATCTCCGATTCTACTACTGACTATTCGGACGACATGAGCTCCTCAGTCTGTCCCACGTTTGACACAAGGAAGGCTCCCTATGAGGCAACGATTTCTCTGTCCAGGATCTAAAGTTGAGTTAACCGACCACGCCAACGTGATTCCCGCTGGCACCTATACTTTTGTCAGACGCTACGACGAACTGCTTGTCTTCTCGGTAACGAAACAGGTCGGTTTTGTCCTGGCTTCCTCGTACTGGGAGCATCTCGTTCGGCCTGCCTTAGACTCGCGAAAAAGCACCCGCGAATCGACCTTCCTTGAGGAATACGCCAAGCGCCTCCAACTACAAAAGTCACAAGCCAACTCCATTCCGCAGACCGCGGTATCAATGTGTTTTATGAGCAAAGAGGCGCTCAATAGAGTAGCGCGACATCTAGCCGTCGAGTCAGCGCCAAGCGTTCTTAGAGAGGCTTTTCCAAATCCTCATGAGCATATATCTTTCGCGGCGTAATACGCCTTGAGAGATTGAGAGCTTCCCTGTCCATTCGCAAACGAGGTCACGCGATTGTGGAGGAACCTCACGATGGCTCATCTACAACCTCTTGTTCCGAACGTGACGTGGGGCGAGCCCTATCACTGCGCGCGACTCTCCAACTTTCGCGAAGAACACCTCGAAGGGGCTAGTCGCGATGAGAGAACTTGGCCCCCATGAATCCTCTAAATCAGACCTGTTCACCTCGATTGAGCATCAACTCAGTAGCAAGCTCCTCCAGGCGTCGCAGGTTCACTGGTTTCGAGAGATGCGCGTCAAAACCAGCTTTTAGAGCTTCATCTTTATCCTCAGGTCTAGCGAAGGCAGTCAGCGCGATCGCCGGGTAATGCCCGCGCCTATCCGTGGTCCGTCGTAGTTGCCTCATTAACTCGTATCCATCCATGTCAGGCATGCCAATATCGCTGATAATCAGATCGGGGGTTCGCGAGCGAATCGCTTCGAGAGCGTCCAGACCACGCTCGCATGAAATTACGGTCGCCCCCCTGTCCGACAATGAGCGAGAAAGCATCTCCAAGGTCGAGGCATCGTCCTCGACCACTACGATTGACCGACCCCGCAAGGCGATATCGTCCTTGTGCTCTCCTCGTTCTTTCTCGGGGGTCGGCCATGTGAGCCCAACACCGGAACGCTCCGCCATCGGCAGCCGCACGATAAATGTCGCTCCTTTGCCGAGCCCAGGGCTATGCGCCTCGATAGTCCCACCATGCAACTCAGTCATGTGCTTAGCAATCGCCAATCCGAGCCCGAGTCCTCCGTAGCGCCTAGTCGTAGACTGATCGGCTTGGCGAAAGCGATTAAAGAGATGCGGCATGAAATCCTCGCTAATACCCGCGCCGTTATCCGCGACAGTAAGAACCGCGCTTTCGCTCTCTTGCGCCAAACTAACGGTGACTCGACCCTTAGGCGGGGTGAACTTGATCGCGTTTGACAAAAGATTCGACGCGATTTGATTGATTCGAACAGAGTCTCCCGCCGCCATCTTGACTTCCGGCTCCAAGCGCAGCTCCAGTTCCACGCCCTTCTCCTGAGCAAGCAGCCGCGTCGCCTCACAGGCGCCAGCGACAAGCGAGGTTAGATCGACTAACGCTTTCTTAACGGTGAGTTTCCCGCTCTCTATACGGCTCATGTCCAGCAGATCCTCAATTAACTGCGACTGCAAGCGCGCGCTCTGCTCGATTATCTTGGTGGCTCTAGTCACGTCGACTTTTCCTCGCTGTAGGAGCTGCGTCCATCCCACGATCGCGTTAAGCGGGTTTCGCAACTCATGCGAAAGCACCGCCAGAAACTCATTCTTGAGCTGATCCGCGCGCTCAGCTTCCATACGCGCTACTCTCTCGCTCCCAAGGAGCGATTTTCGCTCCGCCTTGCGACGCAGGCGCTGATCCGCGGCGCTGATGTAGAACACTATCGTGTTGATCAGCTTTCGTTCGCCTGGATCGATGGTGGAGCGATTGGTGGAGCCGACAGAGAGGACCCCTAAGAGCGCCTCCGCGTAAAAGATCGGAAAGCAAACTAGCATCCCACTATGTGAGAAATATCGTGGCGAGGTGACCAGTTCGCTCCCCGTGCTCTGTGGTCTAGGCTCACGAGCGACATCCTTCACCCGGGACTCGATCCTCGCGAGCAAGTCGGCGTCAGCAATATTCGTCTCTAGGCCATAATCAGCGGCGCGCCGAATAGCATCGACCCCACCTCCATTGAGACTGTGGTACAGGATAAAGTCCACGTCACACCGCCTGGCAAGCGCAGGCATACATCTGCGCACTGACGCGGCGATATCAGTGGACAACAGCAGTTCCACCGCGCTATCCGAGAGGAATCGCAAGTCCTCTCCACGCTGCTCGGCGATGTCCTTATCAAGCCGCTCTCGTGCCGCCCCAGAGAGAACCAGCCCAGTCGCCGAGATAACCGCGAGAAACTGCTTAAGAATAGCGTACCCGAGTGGATCGGATGAAAACGGCCCAAAGCCGACCGTCGTCCCCCACACCGACCCGACACCGATTATGAGAAGAACCTGGGACGTGAGGCTGCCTCCCCCGACGAACGCGGCGACTATCAAAGGAGGGAATGCAAGCCATGTAATCGGTCTTTCCAGGTCGAATGGCCCAAACACGATAGCCGTGGCGACCACGGCGCTTAGAACACACAGGAGAGCGCGACGTCCGGCCCGAGTGAAGACGTTTTTAAAATCCGTCCACTTAAAGGTCAGTATCACCGCCCCAACAATCATCGCGCCACTGAATCTCCCGAAAAGCATACCTGTTAGGATCTCAAATGCGCTCCGCACCGTGAGATCGCCCTCGGCAACCGCGGGAATGAGAAGAAAGAGCGGAACAACGCACGATACAATAGCAAGGATCGTCGATGCCCGAAGAAAACGCTTAACGTCAGAAACACTCGACATTTCTCGACTAAACGGACCAGCTCGAAGATGCGCCACCGCAAGCACGTAGGCGACCGTGTTGCCTACCATCAGAGCGACAATTGCCCGGATCGACAAGTCGGGGGTCTCTAGAATCCTACCAACAACACTCCCAGCCACCAACCAGGGGAGCATTCGGAACCCCCATAGAAACAATCCCACAATGGCAACGCCAGCTAGCGGCGTAACGGGTGAGAAAGCATCATGAAGCGGAGCCCATTCAGTACCCAGAACGTGTAGCAACGCCATAGTGACGGATAACGTCAAACCCCGCATAAACGACCTATACTGATACCTCATCGAACCGCTCCGAAAAAGGCGAACTCACCTTTCGTGGGAATAATCATTCATTCAAGGATCGTTGCCTATTTCTTATCCCACAAAAATATCTTTTCTGGCGCACCTGCATGATCCAAGTCATATGGTTATCGTTTTCAGAGGGGCGAAGAACGAGCGGGATTATCATCAACACCGGAGGGATATATCTCGCATTCCGAGCCACTCAGCTCGCTCTAATCTCGTCTGTAGGAGGTCCACCTGTTGGCTCGCGCCAGCCAAAGATGTATCGACCGCTCACGCGCGAGATGGGTCTAACTAAGATACACGTCTTGACTCATCAGGTCGGCTTAGAGCGCGAGGATATCAGCACGCTCAAGGAGCGACTTACTCCATTAGAGACATCCGTGGTTTGGCATAGTCGCGCATGGGACATTCGACTCATGCCTCTGGCTCGCCGCTGATTTCTAGGTTCTGGGAGCGCACGAGAATTATTGTGACCAAACAGTGATCCTCGTCGCATTTTCCGAATCCATCTCTAATTATCCCACTGAAGATACGGCGGGCGGCTTGGGACTCGCGTATGACTAGAAGATGTTTCAAATGAATCAGTCATTTCTCTATCCGGGGGCCTCTATTTAACTAGCGCGGACGCTCATACGATACCAGCTGGCGAAATGCCCCAGGAGACAGCTCCCTCACACGACCACGCGACATTCACGCCCATAACCATCGCCTACATTTCAAAACGTGGAAATCAGATTCAGGCCACTCTTTCTACTCGCCATCGTGTTGACCTCAAGCTATACACAGGGAATTGACGTTTCACGCGAGAACGGAGCTCTATGAATGACATTTCCTGGCAGGATTTTGAAAAAGTTGAGCTGCGTGTTGGCACAATCCTCGCCGCGGAAGATTTCCCAGAAGCGCGAAAGCCCGCGTATAAACTCACGATAGATTTTGGAGAGCTTGGGTTGCGTCGTTCCAGCGCCCAGATCACGGTCAACTACTCAAAAGAGGATTTAGTCGGCAAACAGGTTATCGCGGTGGTGAACTTTCCAAAAAAACAGATCGCCAATTTTATGTCAGAGTGTCTAACGACTGGGTTTATAGACAGCGCTGGCGGTGTCGTTCTCGCCACACCGATGACGAGTGTCCCAAACGGCGCGCGGTTATTGTGAGCGGGCTGGAGAAAAGTCGTCCGTTACCCGCGCCCGTTTCCACACCACACTCACACGCCATACACCTCCCGCCATCTCAAACGGGTCTGTGAAGAGCGTAAACAATCCATTCTCAAGCGAAACTTTACGACTATGACGCTGCGCGCCTCACAAGAGACCAGTCGCCATACGCCCCACGAGGTTATCCTTACTTAAACTTTCTCTCGTCGCTCCGCACTAACGACCACCCTACCCACGCAAAATCGACGCGTGCCCCAGTCAGATGACTACTTCGAGTTAGTCGGAGCTACCACCATCTCCCCCGCCATCAAAGGAGCAATCGGCTGAAGATGTCGCGTCACATTCATAGTCGGAAGACTCACTCGTGGGGGAATAGGAGGTGACCGAACCATCAGCGGTGCTCAGACATGTATACTCCCTGGACGGATCATACGGGCTAACGTTATCCGCCGAGCGACCCTTAGATGTAGATCTTTTACCTCTGCGCAAAGAAGAGACAATTAGCGCGCCAGTAAGCGTGCCGAAGCCCAGAAGAAGAATCTAATCTAATCTTGTCATGCCTCTGTTGTCCGATCATCGACGCGGCAGGCGAACTTGCGATGGCCGAGTGTACCGAATGGTCAGGTCCTTGCCCAGCCCCAGTAACCGACAGCTCGGCAGGGCACGACTCTCCAACATGAAATCGCCCCACGGACCCAAGTATGCCCGCTTGCGACGCTTTCCATGACATCGGAGACTATCGAGGGTTACTCTTGGAGACCATGTATGAAGATGCGCAAAACCCTGCAAGTGGCGTTTGGCTTCGTAGTTCTTTCAATCTCGCTCGAAGCGCGATCAGCCCCAACGATCCCTGAGCCTCTTAAACCCTGGGTGGGCTGGGTCTCTGAGACGAGGCCAGAGGACCGTTGTGCTCGGATCAAGGGAGAAACTCAGTGTCTCTGGCCGGCGGGCCTCTCTCTCGATGTGAACGCTAAAGGCGGGCGTTTTACGCTCGCCGTCACGACCCAGAAGCTCTCGGCAGTCACGCTGCCGGGAGACAAGGACGCCTGGCCACTCCAAGTGAGAGTTAATTCGGGACGCGGAGAAACGGCGATCCCGGTAGCGAGCGCGGACGCTGGCCCGCAGGTATTTCTGGATCCCGGCAATCACACTGTTTCCGGCAACTTTAGTTGGGATCAAACCCCTAATGACCTGGTAATCCCTGAGGAGGTGGCCGTCCTAAGCCTAAGAGTAAACGGCGTGGAACAAACGAGCCTCAACCGACTTCGCGACGGAAAGCTCTCACTCAGTGAGGTCGTTGGCGGACAGGCTGAGAGCAGCGCGAGCAGCGTATCACTCACGGTGTTTCGCAAGATATCGGATGGGATCCCGTTTCAGGTAAGAACTCGAGTGTTGATCAGCGCGTCGGATGAGCGCTCTCAATTGAAGTTACGAGATCCCTCGCCTAAGGGCACGCGCCTTACCTCCGTACGCTCAGATTTGCCCTACTATTCAGCGGAAGGAGAGCTTGTATTCGCCATCTCGGGAGGCTCGCACTCGGTTGAGTTCCTGTCGGTGGGACCGGTTCCGCTCTCTGAGTTGAAGATCACACGACTCACCTCCCCATGGCCGCGTGAGGAAACCTGGCTATGGGAGGAAAACCGGGATATCCGTGTCGCGAGCCTCCATGGCGGCACCCCGGTCGATCCATCGATTGTGGGCACGCCTAGTGATTGGCAGGGCATGCCCGCGTTCTTGGTGTCTCCGGAGGCAAGCGTCTCCGTTCAAGCGCGTGAAACCGCGGGCTCGAAACGAGCCGAAAGCGCGGTGACTCTCCAGCGCACTCTTATCAAGGATGTGATCGGCGCGGGTTTTACAATCGCTGACATTATGGTTGGGACTCTAGGAGGAAGCGGCAGACTCGACCTTCGCACCCCTGCTGAGCTCGGGTACTTGGCGGCGGACGCTACTCCGCAGCTCATCACAACGTCTCCTGAGTCACACGAGCGCGGGGTCGAAATTCGCTCTGAGACCTTCAACCTTCACGCTACCTCTCGCATGCCTTGGACTGGTGGACCAATCCCGGCGGTGGGTTGGAATCGTGATGTCGATTGGCTAAAGCTCTCGATACTCTCACCTCCCGGGCAGGAACTACTTTGGATTCGCGGAGCCGACTCCTCCACTGGCACGCGATTCGCCGCATGGAACCTCTCAACTGTGTTTATCGTGCTACTGATCTCGCTCGTGACTGGCGCCCTGGTGGGCGTTGGTCCGGGTATCGCCGCCGGAATTTGTTTTACCCTCATCCACGGCGACGACACCTCGCTCATGGAGGTCTTCTTTCTCGCGATATTGGCGCTTCCAATCGTGCGAAAAGAGTCGTCCGATAAGCGCTGGATCTCCTGCTACTGTCTGCTCCTTCTTTTCTTCGTTTTTCAAGTCTACCAGTACACCGTTAGTGACACGCTTGGACGCGTGTTCCCTGATCTCACAGCGCCAGCCGGCGTATCGGATGTATCCTTTTCTCGGGGGATTGGAGGCGCGGGCTCGTCAGGCGGATACTCAGGCGGATACGATGACGCCAGAATCGCGAGCTCGACTGACACCATGCTTCGATACGCCGAGGGGTCTTTCGGCGCGCTTATCATGGCCGCGGCGATGTTCGGAGCCATTATTTTCGCGGTCGCCCGCAAGTTCCGCTGGGCGCTGATAGCACTGGGCGTCGCACTTGGAAGCTTTACGTTACGGTCGATGATGAACACCTTTTACAGTGTTGAGTCTATCTCGTCCGACGGAAGCTCTCAGATCGAGGTCTACAATAATCTCGCCAACGAGCGCGGACTCAATCTTGCCCCCTCATCTATAATGACGCCTCAAGGTCCAAAGAAAGAGGAAAAACTAGGCGCGTCTATTGACGAAATAGTAACCGACGCGTCGGCGCCCCTAGCCGAGCCTGTTGACAGAGGGCAATTGACCGTGCAGACCGGGCCCGGACGACCAGTCTGGGAGGGACGCGCGGCCATAGCGACATGGAACGGCGCGGTTCCAAAAGACCTCACCATCGGATTGTGGTATCTCCCTGGGTGGCTGGGAATCGCCCTCGCGGTGATGAAAGGACTGCTGGAGGTATATCTTATCGCGATCTTGTGGCGAGCCATCCCCGAGGGAGCTCGCGCTTGGGTAAAAGGTCTTTCGCGGATGATAGCCTGTCTCGCGATATCGGCCTTTATTCCAACTACTATAGCCTCGGCTCAAGATACTTTTCCGCCGAGTAATCTCCTGGAGGAATTGCGAACGCGTGTCGCCGACGAGCGCTCTCTCTCGAGACCATGCGAAACGGACTGTGTCTCCACCGAGACCGCTCAGGTCACTATCGACGGCGACTCTCTCACTCTACGATCACTCGTTCACAGCGTCGGTGACAACGCGTGGGCCCTTCCATCCAGCTCACAGGGGGGGATTTTTAGCTCGATATTTATAGATGGCAAACCTGCCGAGGCCGCCCGCAAGCTGGGGGGTATGGTGTGGCTTCTCGTGCCGAATGGAGTTCACTCGCTCGAGGCGAGAGGGATCGTGCCGCGCGGCGATCTTCTCTCACTCGCGTTCCAGCAGTCCGTTGGTAAGCTGACTTTTGAGACGCCCGATTTTAGAACCTTGGTGGACAGGTCACAGAACGCCCCCACCGCGCAGCTCATTCGTAAGACCTCGCCATCGTCATCGGTAATCGACGCGACTCGGGACGCGCGAATTGAGCCGTGGTTCCTTGTGGATAGGAACGTATCACTCACCCACGAGGGTCGAACGACGATCTCTATCGCGCGTATGGGACCTCTAGAGCGGGAGGAGGCTCTCTCTCTGAAACTTTGGCCAACAGAGAGAATCATTCGGGGAGGAGAGCAACAGGATGGAGACACTGTCCTAGTGCGATTTAAGCCTCACGAGACCGAAGTCTCTCTTGAGGGGATCGTCAACCTTGAGTCAGGGTCGCTGAATCTCAACGCCAGGGAGGGAGCACGCTACTCGGAGGTGTGGAGCATCTATTGCTCAGAGCTTTGGCGCTGCGAGTTTGAGGGAACCCGACCTACTGAGAGATTTATGAACGCGCGGGTCGCCCAAATAGTGAGACCTCGCCCGGGAGACAGCACCATACTGCGATTCACCCGCCCTGAGGGCGCTCCTGGCGGCACTCAGTCAATCCTCATGGCTAGCGTGTCTCTGGAGCCGAGCACACACTTCCTGAAGGGTGAAACGAATCTTGAGATTCGCGCCGGGCAAAGTGGTCTGCAGAGAGTTAGCCTTCCCGAGGGGGCGATTGCTCGGACCTTTTTAGTTGATGGTCGTGAGCTTACGTATCTCCTGAACACAAACTCTAGTATCCTGGAGATCCCACTCCAGAGAGGGGTACACACTTACAAAATCAGATGGCAGGCTCCGCGGGAACTCACATGGATTCCGAGGCTTCCACGTATCGATGTTGGAGCCGCATTCGTTAACGGAATAATCAATTACACCGCCCCTCCCAGGTGGATAACGTTGTGGACCAGCTCCACCAGCTTCGGTCCACGAGTCACTTTTTGGATAACGCTTCTTACAGGGCTCATAGGCTTCCTCGGACTCAGTTATTTCGTGGGGATCCCTTGTTCTCGAGTCACAGCCACACTCCTCATTTCGGGTGCTTGGTATATGAGCGTTCGCGCGGGACTCTACATGAGCGTGTGGCTCCTTATCTGCGGCATCACCCTCTCCCTCTCGAAACGGTCAGAAGCGCCTATCCGCGACTGGTTCGCTTCATCGAAATGCCGTCGAATGACATATCTGCTCGTATTCGCGCCACTATCGTTAATCGCGCTGTGGCTACAAAGAGCCTTTCAGGCCGGACCTGACTTGGGGTTGCGTGGCGTAGGCACCAGCTCTCAAACTCTCCGATGGTATGTCGACCGTGGCGCCGACTCGCTCCCGATTCCCACGGTAGTGATGGTACCGTCATGGGTGTGGCAAGTGACTCTTCTACTATGGAGCGTATTCGCCGCGATGATGGCGATTATGATCGTCCGGAGGATCATCTATTCTATGGGGACGCGCCGCCCAGAGGGGGCGAGCTCCTAGGAAGACCGCGGGCGAACAGTGTCATGTTTGTCGCTTGCGCCGTCACCTGAGCGGATGTTCAGATGGTCTTCGCGGCCAGCTATCGAATGAGCCACCTATGAACTCACATCTCGCCCCTCAATCCGCCACATATGCCACGCTGTTGGGGGTTATCTCATGTGTCGTCTGGAGCTCGGCGGTTCTAATCATGAGCGTTCTAGCTAATCGCTTTGGTATGCTGCGGGCCGCCGGTCTTGAGCTATTGCTTGGTGGTCTCATTTTACTGATTACGACCTTTTTTCGCGGAGACATATTCTCTATTTTACGCCACTCAACCCGCTGCTATCTTGTTTGCGGAAGTATGTGGATAGCCAACCTCACTCTGGCCTGGACCGCTTTCGCCACGGCAAAGACTGGTGGACAGCTGCTTGTCACCGGACTCATTAACTATCTATGGCCCTCTTTAACGCTGCTTCTCGCGATTCCAATCCTGGGCAAGAAATCGACGCGGTGGCTGACCCCGGGATTGCTGGCGGTCACCGTGGGAATCGCTCTAGGCAAGATCGCTACGACGCCAGACGTGACTCTGTCCGCTCTTGTCACTGATTTCAACGCTCTCTCCTACCTCTGCGCCGCTCTTGACGCTCTCGCCTGGGCGCTTTACAGCAACTTCTCCCGAAAGCTATCCAATCCCGATGGCAGCTCCCCTATCGCGCTCTACATGACAACCGCTGGTGTCCTGATTCTCGGAGCTAGTTTCATAGCCGGCCCCGATCTGAATCCATCCTGGCCCTCCTGGCTCCTCTTGTTCTCCTGGTCAGCGGTGGCGGCGTTATCGTATCTCTTCTGGGACATCGGAATGCGTCGAGGCAACGTGATAACGATCTCAACGACCTCAATGCTTATCCCGCTTCTCTCAACTATCATCACGGCGGTCTTCTCCGGTCACGGGATATCGCTCTCGATTGTGATTTCCGGGGCGCTCGTTGTGCTCGGCTCTTGGATCTGCAAACGAGGAGTGACGGATTGACCAGAGCGACGATGGCGCCATCACAGACCAGTGAAAATGATGTCTCACGCGACTCGCTCTCACTCTGGGACGCCTGCGCCATCAGCATCGGAATCATCATTGGACCCGGCATCTTCGAGACGGCGCCTAGCGTGGCACAAGCGGTTTCGGGCCTTTCAGAGATGCTCATCCTTTGGGTTATCGGAGCCGTGCTCTCATACTGCGGCGTTCTTTGCTATTCCGAGCTAGCCGCTCGTTATCCTGAGAATGGCGGTGAATATGTATGGCTTCAAGCCGCGTATGGCGACCGACTCGCGAACCTCTATCTCTGGGCGGAGGTGGCGATCCTCAAACCGGGGATAATAGCCGCGATGGCGTTCCCATCGGCGCGGTATATCCAGGCGATAGTTCCTCAGGCTTCGCTCTCGCAAAGCGCCTTAGCGAGCCTGCTTGTTGTGTGCCTGACGGGGGTGAATCTCGTTGGGTTTCGAGCTGGCAAGACCTCGCAGAACCTTCTCTCAGCGGCGAAAGTGCTAGGGCTCGTTTTCATTATCGTGGCGGGGTTCATCGCGTGCCTACGCGGCGCGCCGCTCGCGAATTCCATCGATGCGCTCGGTCAGCAACGTGATTACGGCCTGGCTCTGATCTTGGTCTTATTTACATTCGGTGGCTGGAGCGATATCGCGAACGTCACAGCGGATATACAAACCGGGGCGCGAGGATTGCTCAAGTCAGCGTCGCTCTCACTAGCGCTCATCACAGCTCTGTATGTGCTGATTAACATCGCCTTTGTGAACCTGATGGGGCTAAACGAATTCTCAAGCGCCGAGATCCCAATAGCCACCGGATTGCGACAGATTTTACCGAGCTCCGCCGCGAGTCTCGTGTACTTACTAATCGCTATCTCCTGCCTCGGAGCGATTCAGGGAACTATGTTCACCGGCTCGCGGCTCTACGGTCGTATCCCTGGCATTCCCACTAACTACAGCCGTGAGAGCACTCATCGAATCGCGTTTCTCTGCCAAGGAGCTCTATCTGTCTTAGTGATAATTCTCACCCAATCGTTTATCAGCGCGGTTGTCTATACGACAACCGTCGTATGGGTCTTTTTCCTACTCAAGGGTCTCGCGATTCCGATCCTGCGGGCGAAATTTCCGGACCCCCCGGCTATTCGAGTTCCCTACTACCCCGTTCCTCTGCTCTTCTTTGTCAGTTCTTGCCTGTTTTTGATTTGGAGCGCGCTCCGCTATGACCTGAGCGGTAGCCTAATCGCTGGAATTGTGTTCATTGCGGGTATTTTCGTACCAACGCTCTCAAGAATCGTCAGATCCGAGCGCTCCACCGGCACGCGTGACTCAATGCGGTAACTGCTTTCACAGTGGCGAGGGACTATGCGCCCACTGACGTGAAGATCCGCTCCGAGACCTCATTCACGCTTCCAACGCCATTAACCACTTTCAAAACGCCTTGATCCTTGTAGTAGCTCGCCACTGGCGCTGTCTGCGTGCGGTACACCTCAAGTCGTTTAGCGGCCACTTCTGCCGTATCATCCGTTCGGGTACCAGCATTGGCGATACCCCGGATGCGAATTCGATCCAGAAGAACCTCATCTGGAACCGAGATCTGAACTACCGCCGACAAGGCGACGTTTCGCCTATCCATCATCGAGGCGAGTATCTCGGCTTGCTTCACGGTACGAGGCACTCCATCGAGAAGGAACCCCTTCGCGCAATCGGCGCGGCTGATTCGGTCATCAACCATCTCCATGACTATCTCGTCCGTTACGAGCTCGCCTGAGTCGAGGATAGCCTTCACCCGATTGCCCAGCTCTGAGCCGGAGGCGACCTGCTCACGCAGAAGGTCTCCCGTCGAGATATGCGGAATGGAGTAACGAGCGACGATCTCTTTCGCCTGAGTTCCCTTTCCAGCGCCTGGAGGTCCGAGAAGGATTATCCGCATAGCAACATCTCCATCGAAATAAGCAGAGAGAGGATTCTTTACTCTCTATCTTCGAACAAGGCGACCACGACCAGCGCCGGTCGAAGCCATACCACCACGACCTGTCTTCGTCGACTGAGACATGAACATCTCGTAGTTGCGCGCGACGAGCATTGACTCGATTTGCGCCGCTGTATCAAGCGTTACTCCCACCACGATCAAAACCGCCGTACCTCCGAAAACATAGGCGAACTGCGACGCCCCGAGGCTCAAATAGATCATTTGCGGCGCCACACAAACCAAGGAGATATAAATAGCTCCCCACAACGTTAGTCTTTGCAACACGCCGTAAAGGTACTCCGCCGTCTCGGCACCTGGTCGAACGAGTGGAATAAATCCTCCATTCTTCTTTAGATTCTCAGCCACCTCTGGCGGATTAAACACAACCGCCGTGTAGAAGAAGCAAAACAGCACAATCAAACCTACGTAGATTGCCTCATATCCCCACTCTCCCGGGGTAAAGAACTTCGAGAATAGGGACACATCCATCCCTGGCATTACTGTCATTATGGTCGCCGGAAGCATCAGTATCGCCGAGGCGAATATCGGGGGAATAACACCACTCATATTGACCTTCAGAGGCATGTATTGCACCTGCGCTTGGGTCATGCGCTTTCCGATCATTCGTCGTGGGTACTGAATCGGGATCTTACGAGCGGAACGCTCCACGTAGATAATGCAGTAGATCGTGAGCAACGAGCAGAGCAGGAGCGCCAAAACCGTGAATGGCGAAACCTCACCCGTTCGGGCGAGCTCAAGCGTTGAACCGAATACTGAGGGCATCCGCGCCGCGATACCAGCGAAGATGATGATACTAGTGCCGTTCCCGAGACCACGCTCGGTAATCTGCTCACCTAGCCACATCACGAACGCGGTACCCGCCGTGAGCGTAATCATCGTGATAAGCTCAAACGAGAAACTCGGTGTGGCGAGCCCCTTCGACTCAAGCGCGCGAGCGATCATGAAACTCTGTACGAGCGCGAGAAGAATCGTTCCCTGCCGCGTATAGCGGGTAATGACCCTCCGGCCGGCATCGCCTTCTTTCTTTAGGTTCTCCAAATAGGGGAAACTGGGCGTTAACAGCTGAATTATAATCGACACCGTGATGTAGGGCGATATACCGAGCGTAAAGATCGAGAACTGCTCGAGCGCGCCTCCGGAGAAGAGGTTTATCAGACCAAAAATAGTGTTGGCGTTCGACTCAAACATACTTCGAATCTTGTCGACGTCCACTCCCGGGGTCGAGACGAACACTCCAAATCGGTATACAGCCAACATGGATATCGTAAACAAGAGCCTCTTCTTGAGCTCTGGTATCTGAAATACCGCCAACAAGCCGTTCATCTAAACCTCATCGATCAATTAGCAGTCCGTCGCGAAATACGCGGCCCGAGTATCCTCGAAGCGCCGCTCACTATACCCGCAACAACCATCACAAGCCCAGGGAAAATAACTTCAAGTCACTAAAAATACCAGGGCACCACCAATCAAAAGCCCCACTAATAGATAAAGTATACCGCGCAAAAAAAAACGGACCCCTATGGGTCCGTCTAAGCCAACTCTTCATCAAGTGAGGAGTTACGCGGAGAGAATCTCCACTGTGCCGCCAGCTGCTTCTACGAGAGCCTTCGCGCTCGCCGAAATCGCGTCGACCTTGAGGTGAAGCTTCTTGGTGACCTTCTCTACGTCACAGAGAATCTTCACACCAGCGCGCTCATTGCCTTTCTTGGCGTAGCCCATGGATTTGATCTTCTCGACATCGACAGTTGTGCCATTATCGAGACGCTCCAATACCGAGAGTCTCACGACGCTGTAAACGTTCGTTCCCTTAACTCCAACCCGGGACGTGAAGCCGATCTTCGGTAAGCGACGATAAAGGGGCATCTGACCTCCCTCGAAGCCAGCGCGAACGCCGCCACCGGATCGAGCTGTCTGACCCTTTCCTCCTCGACCTGAGGTCTTACCGTGACCCGATCCCTCACCTCGTCCAACACGAGTGCGGAGCTTGCGCGCCCCTGGGAGCGGCTGAAGATTATTTAAAGACAAAACTTTCTTGCTGGCCATGTTAGCCCTCACCAACTACTACTTCTTGTTACTTAACCGGCGTAACCTCAACGAGGTGCGACACCCGTTTGATCATTCCACGAACGCTGTCGTTGAGCGTAATCTCTTTCTTCTTTCCAATCGCCCCAAGACCGAGAGCCTGAAGGGTTCGAGGAACCACCGGGCTACGTCCGATTTGGCTTCGTACCTGCTTAACAACTACCTTGCTCATACAACACCGAATTTAATTTCGTATACTCTACTAAAATTTCCGAGGATTAGAATGGGTGGTAACCCATTTCCTCTAGCTTCAACCCTCGAACCGCCGCTACTACCTCGGGCTCATCGAGTCCGATAAGACCAGCGAGGGTAGCTCGAAGCACGTTCTGAGCCGTCTTTGAGCCGATGCACTTCGTTCGGATATCCTTGATGCCGCATACATCCATGATAGCTCGAACTGAGGCGCCCGCGATAACTCCAGTACCTGGAGAACCCGGCTTCAAGATAACTGTCGAGGGACCCGACTTTCCTATGATACTGTGAGGAATCGAGGTTCCCTTGAGCGGAATGCGAACAAGGCGCTTACGAGCCTGCTCAGAAGCCTTGCGAATAGCCTCCGGCACCTCTACCGACTTTCCGAGACCGAATCCAACGTGACCGCGGCCATCTCCAGTAACGACTAGCGCGCTGAAGCTAAATCGACGCCCGCCCTTCACCACCTTCGCTACGCGATTGATGAATACAGTCTTGTCGGTTAGCTCACCACACTGATCAACCGTCACTCTGCGCTTATCGAGATCATCCTTAAAAGCCATACTTCTCCGAACTAAAAAACAAGACCGCCTTCCCGAGCACCATCAGCGAGAGCCTTCACTCGCCCCGTGAACAGGAAACCATTTCTATCAAACACCGCCGTACCGACCTTTGCTACCTTGGAACGCTCCGCCAACACAAGGCCGACCGCTCGAGCCGCCAAAACTGACTTAGTGCTCTTCTTGTCACCTTCTTCTTTCGACGCGAGCTTCGCGATCGCCGCCTGAACCTCTTTGTCGAGGGTTGAAGCCGCGACTACAGTCTTGTGATCGCCGTCAATGATCAACTGAGCGTACATATGCTTCGAGCTTCTGAAGATGCTCAAGCGAGGCTTCTCTACAGTACCCGTAACGTTCTTACGGATTCTGAGCTTTCTCCTCTCTCGAGGTGTTCTAACTAACTTCTTTCCCTGCGTTGCCATATGGCACCTACTCCTACTGCGGTCTACCTATTACTTCTTACCGGTCTTACCAGCCTTACGTCGAACTATCTCATCGGAATACTTGATACCCTTTCCGAGATATGGCTCTGGTGGCTGAGTGTCACGAATCTTAGCCGCGAAGGTACCAAGCACCTCGCGATCAGCGGACTCGAGCTCAATCTGATTCTTGGTCACCGTAGCCTTAACACCAGCGGGGACCTCCATCGTAACATCGTGCGAGAATCCAACCGCCAAGACAATGTTGTTGCCTTGCAACTTCGCGGTGTATCCTACTCCGTTCAACTCAAGAACTTTCTTCCAACCAGCGCTAACACCCTTAACCATGTTGTTAATGGTGGCGCGCGCCGTACCGTAGTCAGCCTTCGACTGCGAGTCTGTGCCAACCATGGAGACGATAAAATTACCGTCCTTTATCTCTACTTGAATGCCTGGTCGGATACCGAAGGACAATTTACCCTTTGGACCCTCAACCGAAACTACGTTGCCTGAAACAGCACCCTTAACTCCTTGCGGAAGGGCCACAGGCAATTTACCGATACGTGACATGTTATACCCCTTTCACTTACCCGATAAGTGCAATCACTTCACCACCAACACGACTCTTTCGAGCCTCGTGGTCAGTCATAATTCCCTTGGAAGTCGACACAATCGCGACACCCAAACCACTGCTCACTCGAGGCAACGCCTCAGTGCGGAAATACTTACGGCATCCCGGTCGCGACACACGCACTGCGCGCGCGATAACTGGACGTCCGCTGGCGAAATACTTAAGCGCCACTTTGATGGCTGGCTTGCCATTGTCATCTTTTGAAGGCTCGAACGCCTCGATGAGTCCCTCACGCTTCAGCACCTCTAAAACTCCCTTGTTGAGCTTCGAGCTTGTAACTGAAACAGAGCGGTGTCCTGCTCGCTGACCATTCCGAATGCGGGTGATCATGTCTGAAATGTGATCGTTAATCATATCTTGTATCCTCGCCTACTACTTACGGAATGGCATTCCCATTAACGCCAACAACTCATGTCCCTCTGCGTCCGTCTTTGCGGTCGTCACGAATGTAATATCGAGACCGCGGATCTGATCGAGCTTCTCGATCTCGATCTCCGGGAACACGATCTGCTCCTTGATACCCATGGTGTAGTTTCCTCGACCATCGAAACCCTTCGTCGGAACACCTCGGAAATCTCGAACTCGCGGCAAAGCCACGGCGATAAATCTGTCAAGGAACTCATACATGCGCTTCTTACGCATGGTGACCATAACACCGATAGGAAGCCCCTCACGCAACTTGAACGCCGCGATAGACTTCTTCGCGCGTGTTACAACAGGCTTCTGACCACTTATCGTGGTCATCGCGTATTCTACGAACTGAATAGCCTTTGAATTGTTCACCGCATCACGAACGCCAGTGTTGAGAACGATCTTCTCAAGTTTTGGCACCTGCATCGGAGACGAGTAATTAAACTTCTCCATAAGTGCAGGAACGACAGTCGCCTTATAATGTTCCGCTAACCGAGCCATACTTCCTCTAAGCCTTCTTACGCATCAAGCTGTACAAACTTCTTGCTCGATGGATCCTTGTATCCACGAACCTTCTTCCCGTCCGCCAAAACGCTCTTTACCAAGCGTACCGGCTTTTTTAGCTTCTCGACGTAGTACATTACGTTCGAGATGTGAACGGACTTCTCAACTTGAATCTTTCCTCCCTCCTGTCCAGGAGCTGTCGCCTTGGTATGGCGAATGAAGAGGTTCAACCCATCAAGGATAACTCTGTCACCTTTATCGCCAACGATCGCCTTAATCTTGGTAACCTGTCCCTTGATCGGCCTCTTGTTCTTGTTCCCGCCAGCTATAACCATTACTGGGTCACCCTTTTTGAGGGCTGTAGCGACTTTTTCTTTCTTAACTGTCTTCTTGGTAGCCACGTTACATCTCCAACTACTACAGCACTTCCGGTGCTAGTGATACGATCTTCATGAACTTCTTACCGCGCAACTCACGTGCGACAGGTCCGAAGATACGAGTGCCAATAGGCTCTTGTGAATCATTGATTAACACAGCGCTGTTGTCGTCGAAGCGGATGTACGATCCATCTTCACGCGAAATCTCCTTCGCTGTACGAACAACTACCGCCTTGTGAACGGAGCCCTTCGTGATCTTCGAGTTTGGTGTTGCCTCGCGTACCGCGACAACAATGACATCACCAACGCTGGCATAACGTCTACGGCTTCCACCGAGCACCTTCACACACACGACCTTTCGTGCGCCGGAATTGTCTGCTACATCGAGCACTGACTTTAGCTGAATCATAACTTCTTACCGTCCTATTGGTCCCGAGATTACTCCGCCTTTCTGATGATGGACTCAAGCTTCCATCTCTTCAGCTTGCTCAGTGGGCGAGTTTCAACGATGCGAACTCGATCACCCACCCCGCACTGATTTTTCTCATCGTGCGCGTAGAACTTCTTGGTCCTACGAACGAACTTTCCATATTGCGAGTGGCGAACCTGACGAACTACCGCTACTACGAGGGTCTTGTCCATCTTGCTACTCACCACAAGTCCATCTTGAGTCTTTCGAAGACCGCGCTCTGAACTCTGTGTCGCACCTGCCGAAGATTCGCTGCGCGTGGCGGCTTTCGCTGTCTTTTTCTTTGTCTCTGCCATAATTACTTCCTACTTATCAGAGCGATTAAACCCTTGTAATCATTCTTGCTTACGCCGCTTCCGCGCGTATCGCAGTCTGTACTCGCGCCAGAGCACGACGGGTCTCCTTCAACAGATGCCCCTTCTCTAGCTGCTTTGTCCCCTGCTTAAAGCGCAGTCGCATAAGCTCCTCAGCAAGCTTGTTAGCCTTCTCCTGGAGGGCTACTTTATCTAAGCCTGCGATTTCTTTAAGAAATTCCCGACGTTTCATATAATCACTACCTACTCTACTTGCAGAGAAAACGAGGTCGAACTATGCCGTTTTCCTCAACCTAAATCAAGCCGCTGCTACGAATCACTATTTTGGTCTTGATCGGAAGCTTTGCCGCCGCCAACTCAAGAGCCTCTACGGCGACCTTCTCGGCAACGCCTGTAATCTCATACATGAGACGTCCAGACTTGACCTCAGCCACCCAGAGCTCCACCGAGCCCTTTCCTTTACCCATTCGCACCTCAGCGGGCTTCTTGGTAAGAGGCTTGTCTGGGTAGACCTTAATCCACACCTTTCCACCACGCTTCAGGTGACGAACCATCGTCTGACGAGCCGCCTCGATCTGGCGATTGGTGACCCATCCGGGTTCCATCGCGCGGAGACCGAACTCACCGAATTCCAAGGTACACCCACGGGTCTCCTTGATCTTCAGGTGGCGATACAACTTCATCTGCTTGCGATAACGTGGTCTCTTTGGCTGTAACATACACTACTCCGAACAAACTCTTTGTCTGGTGACTAGACTACATCTGAATTGCTTCAGCTGCCGCCTCCTCACCTGGGGCGAACTTCTCACCCTTGAAGACCCAAACCTTGACTCCGATAACGCCATAGGTTGTCTGAGCCTCTGCGAATCCGTAATCAATCTCAGCGCGGAGGGTGTGTAACGGAACACGTCCCTCACGGGTAGCTTCTGTACGAGCGATTTCCGCTCCGTTCAACCGACCCGACACTCGAATCTTGATGCCTTCGGCACCAACTCGCTGAGCTCGCCCTACCGCCTCCTTCATGGCACGACGGAAGTTAACTCGTCGCTCAAGCTGGAAAGCGATTCCCTCAGCCACAAGCTGCGCATCCATGTCAGCCTTACGAGCCTCGATGATGCTCAAGTTCACATCACGCTTAACAAGGGTCTTGAGGTCCTTGCGAAGATCCTCGATGTCCTTACCCTTCTTACCGATAACCAAGCCAGGCTTCGCAGTATAAATATTAATTTTTACACGGGCCGCCGCACGCTCAATTTCAATCTTCGCGATTCCGGCGGATTGAAGTTTATCCTTCACAAACCGCCTGATCTTCACGTCCTCACCGATAAAACGAGCGAAATCCCGAGCAGTGAACCACTTCGACTGCCATCCCTCGATAATTCCTACTCGCAATCCGCGTGGGCTAACTTTTTGTCCCATACTAGAACTCCCTTCCTAAAATCTTACTTCTCACCAAGCACAATCGTCATGTGCGACGAACGCTTACGAATCGGATTGGCGCGGCCATGAGCCGCAGGCATGAACCGCTTGAGAGTCTTACCCTCATCCACCCGACCTTCCGTAATCCAGAGTCTGTCTACGTCAGCGCGCGCGTGCTCACGAGCATTAGCGATCGCCGACTGAAGAAGCTTGTAAGCCACCTTGGCTCCCTTCTTTGGCGAGAACCTCAGGATCGCGAGCGCCGGCTCGACCTGCTTTCCGCGCACCAAATCGATGACGAGACGAAGCTTCCGCGGCGACATGCGAAAGCTTCTCAATGTAGCTGACGCTACCTCACTCTTCTTAGCTTGCTTAGTTGTCTTCTTAGCCATAACTCTAACCTCGATACTTCCTCTTCACGCCCTCGCGGCTTACTACGACCCCGACTTAGCCGAGTGGCCATGGAAGGTACGAGTCGGTGAGAACTCACCCAACTTGTGCCCTACCATATTCTCAGTCACGAACACGGCGTTAAACTTCCTGCCGTTGTGAACCGCAAACGTCAGACCTATCATGTCTGGCGTAATTGTCGAACGTCGCGACCAAGTCTTTATCGGTCCCTTGTGACCACCAGCCTTAACGCGCTCGATCCACTTCAACAAACTATTATCTACAAATGGTCCCTTCTTTACTGAACGAGCCATGGTTGCCCCCTACTAACCTATTTACGTCTACGAACGATAAACTTCTGAGTACGCTTGTTAACGCGAGTCTTAAGACCCTTAGCAAGCAAACCAGTGCGTGAACAAGGATGACGACCTCCGGCCGACTTTCCTTCTCCTCCTCCCATCGGATGATCTACCGGGTTCTTCGTCACTCCTCGGTTGTGCGGACGACGATTAAGCCATCGGCTACGTCCTGCCTTTCCGATTACCCGATTCTGATGGTCCGCGTTTCCAACTGACCCGATCGAAGCGTAACACTCCAGCGATACCTTACGAGTCTCACCTGAGGGGAGCTTAACGGTTCCGTAGTCTCCCTCTTTGGCGACGAGCTGCGCCGCGTTACCAGCGGAACGAACGAGTTGCGCCGCGCCTTTAATCTTGAGCGCGATGTTGTGTATGTTCTCTCCCAGAGGGATCGATTTAAGCGGAAGCGCGTTGCCTGGCTTAATGTCAGCCTCAGGTCCCGAGCTGATAACCTGTCCTACCGACAATCCCTGCGGAGCCAAGATGTAACGCTTCTCTCCGTCCGTATAGGTTACAAGCGCGATTCGAGCGGTACGATTTGGATCGTACTCAATCGATGACACTGTTCCCTTAATGCCGATCTTGTCACGGCGGAAATCGATGATTCGGTAACGACGCTTATGGCCTCCTCCGAGGTTGATATTCGTGTTACGACCGTAATTATTACGTCCACCCGTGTTCGAGTACTTGGCGAGAAGCGACTTCTCCGGCCGATCTGTTGTGATCTCCGAAAAGTCGGATACCGTCAGGTAACGACGAGTTGGTGTGAATGGTCTGAATGTCTTAACAGCCATGGGATACCTCTAACAATTATAACCCTTCAACGAGGTCGATCTTGCTACCTTCAGCGAGCGTAACGTAAGCTTTCTTATAGCCCGCTCGCTTGCCCACGCCAGTCATGGAACGCTTAAGCTTCCCCATGAAACGGCAGGTCCTGATAGCATCAACTTTCACTGAAAATACACGCTCAACCGCGCCCTTGATCTCGGTCTTCGTCGCTCGCGGATCAACCCGGAACGTCACAGTTAGTCCGGACGCGCCTACTACGGCGCTCTTCTCGGTAACTACCGGCGAGAGTAGGACTGCATAGTCCTTTACTCGGGCTGCTGTCGTTTGAGTCTTCTTCTTTGCCATAATTCCTTCCTACCGCCCTTACTTGGTAACTACTCCAACCCGAGCCTCGAGCTCCGCGAGCGCAGCGCGCACACAGAGTACGTTTGTGCAGTTCATGAGGTCGTACACGTTAACTCCCGAAACTGGTGTTACCGTCACTTTCTCGATATTTTGGAAGCCTCGAGCGAACGTCTGTCGCTGCTCAGAAGCCTCGTTCGGAACAACGATAAGAACTTTCGTGCCAGCGATGCCAACCTGCTGAAGAACAGCGACCGCATCTTTGGTCTTGCCCCGAACACTGTCCATACCCTCGATCACTAAGAAACTCTGAGTGGCGTTCTTTGCCGACAATGCCGACTGAAGAGCACCCTTTCTCATCTTCTTCGAGAGACGAAACTCGTAACTACGAGGCGTTGGTCCGTGAACTACCGCTCCGCCAACCATCAGCGGCGATACACTCGATCCAGCTCGGGCACTTCCTGTTCCCTTCTGCTTGAAAGGCTTCTTTTTGCCGCCTTTGATCTCGCTGCGCGTGAGCACGTCGTGGGTACCGGCGCGGCGCTTAGCGCGCTGCCATCGAACGGTTCCATGAACGAGATCCTCTTTGATCGTCGAGTTGAACACCGACTCCGCGAGGGGCACTACACCCTTCTCTTTGCCTGCCGCGTCGAACAACTTTGCACTAACTACATCCGAAGTCATAATCTATACCTCAACGGCCATTTAAGCTATTTCTTCACTGCCTTACGGATCACAACGAAGCTTCCACGTGCGCCAGGAATGCCACCCTTCACGAGAAGGATGTTCTCCTCTGGCTTCACACCTACCACCTGGAGATTCTGAACGGTTACACTATCACCGCCCATACGACCCGGCATGCGCTGCCCCTTAAAAACACGTCCTGGGAACTTACGGCAACCGATGGCTCCTACGTGACGACGAACTTCGTGCGTACCACGTGTCATCGGCTGACCCTTCATTCCATGGCGTCTCACAACTCCCTGGAAGCCGCGTCCGATCGAAACACCGGATACATCTACGATCTCTCCGTCCTTGAAGACGTCCGAAACCGTCACTTCTTTGCCGACCTCGTTCCAACCAAGAGACGGAGCGTCGCAACGAACCTCCTTCACATGGTAGAAAGCGCCCTGTCCAGCCTTTTTGAATTGTCCAAGCTCTGCCTTATTGCAGCGCTGACTCTTCTTGGGCTCGAAGCCGAACTGCACAGCGTTGTAGCCGTGTTCTTCTTGTCCACGTACGTCTAGTACGTAGCAAGGTCCTGCCTGAATAATGGTGACAGGAATGCTCTGCCCCTCAGCCGTAAAGACCTGGGTCATTCCTAATTTTTTTCCCAGAAGTCCTTCTGGGTAATGCTTTGACGTAGTCATGAAGAGGTCCCCCTCGCGTAAACTTTATTAGCAATCTCTATTGAAGCTTGATCTCGACATCGATGCCCGTTGAGAGCTCCAGCTTGCCGAGCTCATCGATCGTCTGCTGGGTCGGCTCAAGGATGTCCAACATACGCTTGTGTGTTCGAATTTCGAACTGCTCACGGGACTTCTTGTCGACAAATGTCGAGCGATTCACCGTGAACTTATTAATGCGCGTCGGTAGAGGAATCGGTCCCGCAACACGTCCGCCTGTACGACGAACTGTTTGCACGATCTCTCCCACAGCTGAGTCGAGAAGCTTGTGGTCGTATCCTTTAAGTCGAATTCTAATTAACTGCCCGCCAATCATGGCTTATTCCTCACACTTTCACGTTTAGTAACTTATGAGCCGAAAACCTAACAAAAACAACCGATCAGGGCGCGGCGGTGGAGTTCCACCGCCGCCCTGCTCACTGATATTACTCAGTGATCTCAGTTACAACGCCTGACCCTACAGTCTTACCGCCCTCTCGGATAGCGAAGCGCAATTGCTTCTCAATTCCGATTGGCTGATAGAGCTCTACATCTACATTGATGTGGTCGCCTGGCATCGCCATCTCAACACCTTCTGGGAGCTTGATGGAACCAGTAACGTCTGTAGTTCTGAAGAAGAACTGAGGACGGTATCCGGAGAAGAATGGCTTATGCCGACCACCCTCTTCCTTCTTAAGGATGTACGCCTCTGCCTTGAACTTCTTGTGTGGTCGAACGCTTCCTGGAACGCAGAGTATCTGTCCGCGCTCAACATCGTCACGCTTGAGACCACGGAGAAGACATCCAACGTTATCTCCCGCGTGTCCCTCGTCGAGAAGCTTCTTGAACATCTCAACGCCGGTCACTACTGTCTTCGTGGTGTCGCGGAGACCAACGATCTCAACTTCCTCACCAACCTTGATCTTACCACGCTCGATACGGCCTGTTGCTACCGTTCCGCGCCCAGCGATTGAGAACACGTCCTCAACTGGCATAAGGAATGGCTTATCGATATCACGCTGTGGAACTGGGATGTACTCGTCGATCGTAGCGAGAAGCTTGTCAAAAGCGCCTACGCCGATCTCGCTAGCCTCTCCATTGAGAGCCTTGAGAGCGGATCCACGAACTACTGGGGTATCTGCTCCTGGGTAGTCGTACTCAGAAAGAAGGTCACGAACCTCCATTTCTACGAGATCGAGAAGCTCAGGATCATCAACCGTATCAACCTTGTTCAGGAACACGACGATCTTAGGAACTCCTACCTGGCGAGCCAAGAGGATATGCTCTCGAGTCTGGGGCATCGGTCCATCTGACGCGCTTACTACGAGAATCGCGCCGTCCATCTGAGCGGCACCCGTGATCATGTTCTTTACGTAATCAGCGTGACCTGGGCAATCTACGTGAGCGTAGTGACGAGTAGCTGTCTCGTACTCAACGTGCGCGCTGGCGATAGTTACGGTTTTGGAATCGTCACGAACTGTTCCGCCCTTCGCGATGTCCTTATATGACTTCACTGTGGCGAGACCCTTAGCTGCCTGTACTGAAACAAGCGCTGCGGTCGTTGTGGTCTTACCATGGTCTACGTGACCGATAGTACCAACGTTAACGTGGGCTTTGGTTCTATCAAATTTCTTGCCTGACATTCTTTTCTCCGGTTTTAATTAAACAAAGACACCATTTAAAAACATCACTTCTTCGCCACGCTCTCCGCTACGTGTGTCGGCACGGGTGCGTAGTGGTGGTACTCCATAGTGAAGGTGGCTCGGCCTTGTGAGTTTGAGCGAAGATCCGTCGAATAACCGAACATCTCGGCCAGCGGAACCTCTGCCTTCACCGTCTGGGCGCCAGCTCTTGGCTCCATGCCAAGGATACGAGCGCGTCGGCGATTCAGGTCACCCACGATATTGCTGATGAAATCATCCGGGCATACTACCTCCACGG